>CAJXVA010000029.1 GCA_913061055.1 uncultured Pseudomonadota bacterium | reverse complement strand
GACCAAAGCCACGCTCGCCTCTCCCGACACCGGCAAGCGACTCGTCGCCGCATTCAACGAGCTCGGCCCGACGTTCGTCAAGCTCGGACAGATCCTCAGCACCCGCACGGACCTGCTCCCCGAGAGCATCACCTCCGAGCTGGCGACGCTTCAAGACAGCGTGACCCGGGTCGACTTCGCCGACATCGAGTCGCAGCTGGTCAAAGAGCTCGGCAGCGAGTGGCGGGGCAAGTTCGAAGAGTTCGACGAAGAACCACTTGCGTCCGCTTCGATTGCGCAGGTGCACCGCGCCACACTCGAGGGCGGACGCAAAGTCGTGCTCAAGGTGCAGCGGCCCGGGGTGAAGCCGAAGATCACCGGCGACCTCGGCGTGCTGCACGCGATCGCGGGTTGGCTGGAGGAGGCCATCCCCGAGGCCGCTGCGATGGACCTGCGCGGCACGATCACCAGCTTCACCAAGTCGATCCTTCAAGAGCTCGACTTCCGCATCGAGGCGCGAAACCTCGACCGCTTTCGCAGCACCCACGAAGACAACACCCAGGTCGTCTTCCCCGCCGTGTACGACGAGCTCAGCACCGAAGAGGTCCTGTGCATGGAGTTCCTCGAGGGACGGAACTTCGCCCACGCCATCGAAGAGGGGGAGGACGTCAGCGCAGTCGCAGAGACGTACTTCAAGGTGGCCTACAAGATGCTGTTCATCGACGGCTTCTTCCACGGCGACCTGCACCCGGGCAACGTGTTGGTGATGGACGACCACCGGCTGGGTGTCCTCGACTGCGGCATGGTCGGTCGCCTGTCGCCGGCCATGAAGGACAAGGTCATCGACATCCTGCACGCCGTCCTCAACGAGGACCTCGAAGGCGTCGCACGGACCTTCTACGACCTGTCGATCAAGTCGGACCTCGTCGACTATCCGCGTTTCGAGGCCGACGTGATCGACCTGGGCGAGCGGTACCTCTCCGGCCTGCCGATGTCCGAGGTGCAAATCGGCATGCTGTTCTCGGAGATCGTCGCTGGCGCGTCGCGGCACAGCGTCCGCATGCCCACGGACTTCACGATGATGTTCAAGGCCATCATCACGACCGAGGGCATGGCCAAGATGATCGCGCCGCAGACCGACCCGATCGAGCTCGCGCGGCCGTACATCATGCAGATGGTCGCCGACCGGTACAGCCCGGATCGCATCAAACAGATGGCGATCCGCGACTTCTCGATGTTCTCGCGTCTCGCTCGGTCGATGCCGCATTCGATCCCCGGCGTGATCGAAGACCTTCGCGCGGGGAAGCTGACGTTCCGCACCAATGCCGAGACGCTCGACCGGCAGGAACGCTCCGCCAATGCCCGGACCGCCCGCTCGATCCGCACCGCACTGACGGTCACGTGCTTGGTCTGCGGCACGTACACGATGGGCCTGGGGCTACCGGTGTGGAGCCTGGTCGGCATCCCGGTGATCACAGCGGTCTTCTTCGTGTTTGCCGGGGTTGGACTCTTCACGGTGATCTGGCGATGAGACTTCGAGGCACGCTGTTGTTGTGTGCGGCGCTGCTCGGCTTCGGCTGCGTGCGGGTTGAGGGCACGGTCGCTCCTGCTGCACCACCGACCCAGCCGGCCGCCGAGGCGCCATGGCACGTGGGCGCGGCGGTCGTCGACATCACACCTCCGGTGGGCTACGGAATGGCCGGTCATGCGATCGAGGCCCGGACCAGTCTGGGCGTATGGACGCGACTGCGGGCCCAGGCCATCGCCATCGAAGACCGCGATGGCGTTCCGGTCATCCTCATCTCCGCTGACCTGTGGGCCATCCCCTCAGCCCTGCCCGACGCAATCACCGAGCGCCTGCAGACCGAACACGGCATGAGCAGCTTGGGCCGGGCGCAGGTCGTGGTCGCGGCAACCCACACCCACCATGGCCCTGGGCACTTCCACACCGCTCCCGGATACGCCGACCACGCCGGCTCGGAGCCGGGATTCGACCCGCAGCTATTCGAGTGGCTGACCACGCGCCTCGCCTCGGCGGCCGCGACCGCATACGCCAGCCGCCGTCCCGCAACGCTCGAGCACCACGCGGTGGCGGTGCCCTCCATCGCACGCAACCGCAGCCTTTCGCCCATCCTCGAGAACCCCGAAGCCCAGGCGCTCATCGACGCCAACGCCGGCCTGCCCGGATGTGAACACCCACAGAACGCGACCGCGATGGACCTGGAGTCGGACGTCGACCCGTGCCATGCGGTCGACCCCAAGCTCGACACCCTCGTGGCTCGCGACGCGCAGTCGAATGCGGTCATCGCCGTCGCCGCAGTCTTCGGCGTGCACGCCACGGCGATGCCCAACCGGACCCCCGTCTATCACGGGGATCTCTTTGGCGTCGCGAGCCGGCGGGCCCAAGACGAACTGGATGCGTTGGGCCATCGGGACGCGGTGGTTGCGGTGTTCAACGGACCCGAAGGCGACATCTCGCCGAACTGGCGGGCGCAGGGGCGAGGTGCGACCGTGGCATTGGGCCGCGGTCTTGGAGACGCGGTCGTCGCCTCGCTCGATACGGACGGCCTCTCTCTGCGAGGCACCGTGGGCTACGGGCTTGCCCGCGCGCCAGTCTCCGGAGTCACGGTCTTGCCCACCACAGTGGCGCCCGGAAAGACGGCCCGACGGGCGATGCCGGGTCGTTCTCAGTTTGGCGGTGCCGAGGACGGACGCACGCGCATGAGCCCGCGCGGATTCGACGAGGGTCGTACCGTTCGCCGACCCCGCCGCAAGGGGCAAGGGGCCAAGCGCCCTGCCCTTCCCCCAGCGCTCGTCGCCATGGTGCATCCCAAGCGCCACCTCCCCTCGGTCATCCCGGTGGGCCTGGTGCAGTTGGGCCCGCTGTCGTTGGTCACCCTCCCCGGCGAGGTCACGACGATCCTGGGCCAGCGCATCGAGCAGCGCGTGGATGCGGCCCGCACCACCCCCGGACCCACGGTCAGTGTCGGGCTCGCGGGCGAGTATCTCTCCTACTTCACGACGCCTGAGGAGTACGACCTCCAGCACTACGAGGGCGGCTCGATGATGTACGGCCGACTCTCGGGCGAAGTCCTGGCGGAAGCCGCCGAGGGTCTCGCCAGGACGCCGCGGGTCGATGGTGTGGGTGCGTACGAGTACCGGGGACGCGGCAAGACGTCGGTGCCCGCCTTGCGCAAGAAGCTTCGTCGCCCAGCGAAGAAGGCATCAAGGGTCGTGGCCGAGACGCTCGAGCTGAGCGAGTCGGTCACGTTGAGTTTCGAAGACGAGGGCGCGCACTGGCCTGACAACCCAGAGCAGCCCACGACGCCGCGGGTGCAGGTCGAGGTTCAAACCGAGGCGGGCTGGGAATCGCTCGACGACGACGAGGGTGACGCGATGGTTGTGTACGTCACGAGAGCCGGGCGGGGTCGATGGACCTACGCCGCGACATGGCTCGAGCCCTTTGCCCCGATCGCGCTCAGTGGGTTACCCCTGCGACTGAAGGTCGCGCGCCTTGATGGGTCCGCGGTGTGCTCAACACCGTTCGTGGCCGGAGGTGAGGACCGGAGCTCCCGCGCCGTCGAACAGGGCGTGTGTCAGGACGGCTGAGCACCCGGCCGTGCTCGGCGGTGCCCAGGGCGCCGCGACGCCGAGTTTTCCGACGGACGCCCGGGCGCAGGCTAGCCTCCGTCGGTGGCGTCCCTCGAACGCAGCCTCGGTCTGTTCGGCGTCGTCGCGATCTCGGTCGGCGCGATGCTGGGCGGAGCGATCTTCGTGCTGCCAGCCGTCGCGGCTCAGCTCACAGGTCCGTCGCTGTGGCTGGCCTACCTGGTCGCGGCGTTGCTCGTGATGCCGGCGGCGTTGAGCAAGGCCGAACTCGCCACGGCTATGCCCGACTCCGGCGGCGCATATCTCTACATCGAGCGGGCGATGGGACCCCTGGCGGGCACGGTGGCGGGGCTCGGGCTGTGGCTATCGCTGCTGCTCAAGAGCACGTTCGCGCTGGCCGTCCTCGGTAGCTACCTCGCCCTGATCGTCGAGGTTCCGACCACCTTGGTCGGTGTGATCCTGCTGGCGCTCGTCGCCGGCCTCAACGTGGTCGGCGTGCGCCGGGTCAGCGCCCTGCAGACGTACATCGTCGCGGCCTGCCTGGCGGCTCTGGTCGCGCTGCTGGTGGCCGGCGCGGTCGGCCTTCCTCCGCGCACCGACGACATCGACTTCTTCGCCCATGGAACCCTGGGCTTCGCCTCGGCGGTCGGCCTCGTGTTCATCTCGTACGCCGGCGTCACCAAGATCGCCGCGATCGCGGAGGAGGTCAAAGACGTCTCACGGACGATTCCGGCGGGCATGCTGATCTCGCTATCGACGATCGCCACGCTCTACACCGGTCTGGGCTGGGTGCTGTCTCGTGGTTTTTCTCCGGAGGAACTCGTCGGAGACCAGACTCCCATCGCCACGCTCGCCGGCGTCGTGGCGGGGCCTTGGGGGGTGACCGCACTAGCGGTCACGGCCGTGTTTGCGTTGTTGGGGATGACGAACGCAGGGTTGCTGGCTGCGTCCCGCTTCCCGTTCGCCATGGCGCGCGACAAGCTTGCGCCCGCATCGCTGTCCAAGATTCACCGACGCTACCGGACCCCGGTCCCGGCGATCATTGTCTCCGTCCTGACGATGGCCGCGTTTCTGGTCACGCTGGATGTCGTCAAGATCGCCAAGCTCGCCAGCGCCTTCATGATCGCCGCATTCATGGCGGTCAACGTCTCGGTGTTGGTGTTCAGGGAGAGCCGCGCAAAGTGGTACAAGCCGACGTTCCGGGCGCCGCTGTATCCCTTCTTGCAGGTCTTCGGGGTGGTCGCAGGCGGCGGTGTCCTGGTGAGTCTCGGCTCGTTCCCACTGCTGGGCATCGCGATCGCATTCGTGGCTGGTGCGGGGCTCTACTTCGGGTTCGGCAACCGCCGCGTGGACCGACTGGGGTTGCTACGGCAGATGTCCAGCCGCGATGATCTGCTCGCGGACAATCGAAAACAGGGCGCGACCGTGCGCGGTCACGCCTTCCAGACCACTGTCGCTCTGCTGGGTGCAGAGCACTCGTCCGAAGCGCTGCTCAAGCTGGGCATGAGCCTGACCCCGGGTGAAGATCTGTCGGTCCTGCACCTCGAAGAAGTCCCCGAGCAGACCGATCTCAGCGCTCTCGCGCACGGGACCGACGATCGGGTCGCGTCGGTGGAGCGACGCATGATGCACGTGGCCGAAGAGCACGACGTCCAGGTGCACTTCAACGTCGTCTACACTCGGGACCTTCGCGGCACCCTCTACGACCACGCCGCCCTCGAGCACTCGCGCTGGGTGGTGATGGGGTGGCGAGATCGTTCCGAACGCGGCTTCATCGCGCGCGACCCCCTGCAATGGCTCACAACCCACCTGCCGTGCAACGTCGCGGTGTTTCGTGACGCAGGCATTCGTACAATTCACCGGATCATGGCGCACGCGCAGCCGGGCCCGCACGACGGGCTCATCGCGACAACGGCCGACTCCCTCGCGGAGCTTCACGGAGCGGAGGTCACGTTCGTGAACGTCGTGCCCACCGATGCCACCGACGAGCAGATCGAGGAGATGGAGGAATATCACCACCAACTCGGTCGACTCTGCGACCGCCCGACGCGCTCGGAGATCATCCGCGACGATGACGACCCCACCGACGCATTGGCGCACGCGACCGCGCGCTACGACCTCGCCCTCACCGGCGCGAAGACCCGCCCTTCCCTTCGCTCGCTTCTACATGCGACCCCGGAGGAACGACTCACCGAAGCGGCTCACTGCGCGGTCCTGCAGCTGCTCGCCCCCGAACGGGCATCGCACCGGTCCATCGTCACCTCGGACGAAGGTGCGCCCCTCGAGCTGCCAGAGCCTGATGCCATCGCAGTCGAGGTTTCTGCGCGTACCAAGGAGGCCCTGTTTGCGGAGCTCGCCCGCTTGTTCGACAGCGCTTCGCCGCGCATCATCTCCGACACGGTCGAGCCGCTGTTGTGGGAGCGCGAACGCACACAAAACACGGCGGTCGGCCACGGCGTTGCCATCCCCCACGCCACCGTTCCCGGACTGCTCAGGACCAAACTCGCGGTCGTCGTATTGAGCGAGCCCCTGGACTATGACGGACGCGGAACGCCCGTCGACATCGTGCTGTCCCTGGTGGGTCCACCGGGCGATCGCCAGGCCCACCTCCAGTTCCTGTCGCTCATCGCTCAGCGACTGGTCGACACCAGCCTGCTGAGCGACCTGCGAGCCGCGCGATCGACCGCAGACGTGCGTTTGGCGCTCACTCAGCCCGCCCCGCTCCCCTGAGGCGAGGCGCTCGACCTCGTGGTAGAAGGCGCGCATGGCCAACACGCAAGCGCTGCTGCAGACCTCGAAGGGCGACGTCAAGATTGAGCTTTTCACCGACGAATTGCCGATCACCGCGGGCAACTTCATCAAGCTCGCCAAGTCCGGCTTCTACGACGGTCTGCACTTCCACCGCGTCATCCAAGGCTTCATGTGCCAGTTCGGATGCCCCAACAGCCGCGACCCCAACAGCGGTAGCGCAGGCACCGGCAAGGGTCCGGACGGCAACATTCAGGACGAGCACACGACCAAGCACTCCAACGAGCCTGGCACCTTGTCGATGGCGAACACCGGCGCACCCAACAGCGGCAGCTGCCAGTTCTTCATCAACACCAAGCACAACGAGTTCCTCGACTGGTTCAGCCCCGGTCAATCCAAGCACCCGGTGTTCGCCAAGGTCATCGACGGCATGGACGTCATCACCGCCATCGAGACCACCCCGACCGACGGCCGCGATCGTCCGGTCGAGCCCGTTCAGATGGTGAAGGTCACCATCCTCGAGTAAACCTCGGGTCCTCCATTCCAAGGCCCTCGTCCGACGCGTTCGGCGAGGGTTTTGTCGTGTCCGCAGACCACCGGGTGTCGGAGATTCCGATGCCTCGGTGACGCTGCCATACTGCAATCGCATGGACCCGACCCCCCACGATCTGCTCGGTGGCCGCGACGCCGTCCTCGCGCTCGCGAACCGCTTCTACGACGCGATGGAGCGAGACGAACCCGAGCTGACGGCGGTGCACGACTGCAAAGCCCCTGGCAAGGTGTCTGACGCGACCCGCGATCGGTTCGGGTTGTTCCTCGTGGGCTGGCTCGGGGGGGAGCAGGAGTACATGGAGCGGTTCGGGCACCCACGTCTGCGGATGCGGCACCGGGCGGTTCCGATCAACCTCGCAATGCGTGACGCGTGGTTGCGCGCGATGGGCACTGCACTGGACGAAGGTGGCGTCGCAGGAGACGTACGCGCGTTCCTCGACGAACGCTTCGCTCACGTCGCCAACTTCCTGCGCAACGTGCCCGAGGACGAGGGCTAGCTTCCTCGTCGGAATGCTCGCTCTAGCCCGGCGGCGCGGCGTCTTCGAGGAACAACTCGTGGAGCACGGATTCGGTCTGCAGCAACTCTCCGAGGGTGTAGATGTACCCCCCAGCGTCCTCCTCTACGACACACTCTCCATTCGCTCGTCGGTAGACCGTGCCTCCCCGGAATTCGACCTCGTAGAAGCTCCAGTTGGAGATGCAGCGCTGCTCCTGCGCGCTCTGTCGGGCCGCGAAGGGTAGCGGCGCGTAGGCGTCGGATACGGGCTGGGTGCAGTCCGCGTCCGCGAACAGGCGCGGGGAGCCAGCAGACCAAACCCGCTCAGGAATGCACCAGCGGCGCGCTCCGTCGAACCAGGCTACGCAGTCGTCTCCAGTTGCCAGGTCGACGAGAGCCTGGCCAACGGTCTCGGAGACCCCATCGAATGACCCGAACCTCGCGACGACCCCTTCGCCCCCCTTGTCGACCGACACGATGACCGGGAGACTATCCAGGGGTACTGCGTCTCCGAGTTGGAAGAAGCGGCCAGACATCGGGTCACAGCTTCCGCCATCGTCACCGGGGAAATAGGCGCTCTCGAGGTTGCCGACGATCTCTCGCAGCACCTCGTCCTCGTTGATCGGCATCGCGTGCGACGGGTAGTGCGCGCAATCGTCGTGGCGGATGGGCTCCCCACCAACATCATCGAGCCGGCACGCTTCGTCTGAACTCGCGGTGCGTACGAACCCAGCAGGGCTTGGGACGCACGGGCCATCCTCGCCGTAGCTCGCGGCGAAGCACCCCTGCCCTCCGGGCACCGCAAGCTCGAGATTCTGCCAGGAGCCGTCTTCTCCTACCAAGGTACGAACGCCGCCACCGACGACCTGCTCGGCTGCAACAAAGAGCGCCTGGTCAACAGCCACCAGGCTGTACGCCAACCGGCCCTCCGAAACAGGACTGACCTCGCAACGACCGTCTTCGGATTCCGTCCCCACTTCGTCGAGGCTCTCCGAGAGGCGGTAGGCCTCGCGAACCACCGGGCCGGGTCCACACATAGGGCTTGTAACGTACGCATACCCAGACTGGAGGTCGACGGCACACGCGGAGCGATTCACCGCGGGCAGCACGCAATCCGCCCCGGTGGCTGTCGGATGATTGAATGGATCCAGGCCGAAGATCCCACCATGAGACCCCGTCGCGAGCGCGCCATCCCGGGGCAGGCAGCGAACGACCCCAGCGGGATCTCGGGCGAAGACGCACTCGATCTGAAGCTCCTCGTCCCAGAACCACTGAAGCATCTCCGCCCCCCCTGCCGCTCGCAGGACCTTCGCGGTCAGGCGGGTTCCACTGCCGTAGGGGCGGTCGAGAAACTCGGTGTCGGCCCCCGTCGACGACGACGCTCCGATCGTCGAGCCTCCGGTGGAGGAGCCGGGGTCTTGACCTGAGCTGGACGCGGAGGTCGATGTGGAGCCGGAATCCCCGCTCGTGTCCGCATCGACGCGGCTGCTTCCACAGCCCACCGCGAGAAACAGGGCAGCGATCGCGATGTGGCGTCGCCCCGGGTCGTCGAGCCCGACCATCATTCGTCGCTGGACGGACATGCGATCGACCATCGCACGGCGTCCACATGATGTGCCAGCGACGTGCCCGGCCCGACGGACGGGAGCCTCAGTCCACGCCCAAACTCTTCGCCCCGGCCGCCACGACCTTCGCGATGACCGTGTCGATCTCGTGCAGAGCACTTTGGGTTCGGGGGTCGCCCGATCCCCACGCCGCGTACATGTGCAACGTGGGGGCGTATTGCAGCCGCGTGTACCCCTCCAACAATTCGAGTGCTCGAGGCGCCAGCGCCTTCTCCCCGCGAAGAACCCGTTCCGACAGCGCTTGATACTCGGCCATGAGCGCGACACTGCGCGCCTCCACGCCCTGGGCCATCGCCCTCGCTTCGTCGGCCGCAACCTGGAACCGGTGCGCCCTCGCGATGGCCGCCTCGGCGGTGATCGACACGTGGTTCTCGGCTTTGCAGTAGCGGCACACCACGATCTCGGCGTGCGCGACCCGTCCCAGCGGAGCTGCACACGATGAGCAGCGGACGATGCTCGCTTGCAGGTCGCTCACCTCGTCACAGTAGCCCACCGCGTGCTGCCTGCCTGCCTGCAACGCGTCCGGTCAGTCGACGCGTTCGGCCAGGGCCAAGACCGCAGCCAAGCCTTCATCGCAGGTGGGCCCGATCTGCTCGGGGGGGAGCACGAACCCACTGCCCCCCGTGGGTCGCAGCTCGATCGTGAAGCCGAAGGCTCCACCTTCTTCGTAGGACCAGTCGAGCGCCGTCCCGCCTGCGGCGTAGAGTTCAGCGGCAGACATCAGCTTGTAGCGCTCGCCGTGGGTCGCCGCGATTGCGCTCGCCATCGCGTCTCCCAGCGCGGCAAACCGATCCCGCTGTGGAGCGGGCTTCTTGGTGTGACCCCAGGGATACAGGATCATCTGCCCGAAGCTGTGGAAGTCGACGTGGGCGACGACAGGCTCCCGCGTGATGAGGTCACGCAAGGCCCGTGTCTCTGGCTCCGAGAAGGCATGGGGCCCCCGGTAGATCTGAGAGCGGCGGTTGGAGCTGGACCCCCGGCCGCCGAACCCCACCGACCAGTTGCGGTTGAGGTCGACGCCGTACGGCTCGGCGCGGTTCTTTCGCCAGTAGCGATCCGACTCCCACGAATGCACGTAGCCGTCGGGATTGATCACGGGCGCGACCCAGACGACGCGCTCATCGAGCACGGTGCGGATCCGAGGGTCGGTGTCATAGCCGGACACCATGCGGTCGGCCACGCAGGTGGACACCATCACCGAGATCCACTCGCGGGCATGTTGTCCGCCGTTGAGCACGATCGCCTTGGCCTCGCCTTCGGCCGCGGACAGACGCAAGGCGCGGATGCGGCGGCCGTTGGTGGACACACCCAACTGCTCGACCCTCGCGAGGTCGGGCCTGCGCGCCGCCAAGACATCGAGGTAGGCGTCGACGGTTTCGTAGTCGCGGTACTCCGAAAACCAGTTCCCTGGCCGGGCGATCTCCGCAGCTTCGATCCGGGCCCTCTCGGCCTCCGCGACGGCGTCGATGTCCGGAACGAGGACCTCGAACGCGATGCCGCGCTCACGCAGGGCATCGATCCCCTGCGCGTCCAGGACGACGTCCAGGGCGGTCCCCGTGTCGCTATCACTCCACAGATCGAGCATGACCGTGCGCACGGCTTCGCGCTCGGTCTCGGTCTGAACCTGGACCCGCACCGCTGTACGAGGCCCCGGCAACTCCGGCTCCGTGGGCCCGGACGACAGCAGTGCCGCCGCCAGCGCGACCGCGGTACCGAGCCCCGCAAGCCCCGCAAGGGTGCCCCATGTCTCTCTCCAGCGTGACCATGCCCCGAGCATCGTCCAAGCGTAGCAGGCGTGCGTTCCCCTGTGACTCAACGCGGTTGCATATACCCCAGGGGGGTTTATGATTCACATACCCCCTCGGGGTATTACGTCATGCTCGATCCAACGACCAAACGAAAGCTCACCGCGCGGCTCAAACGGGCCGAGGGGCAAATATCAGCGCTGCGGCGGATGCTCGACGAGGACGCCTACTGCGTCGACGTTCTGCTGCAGATCAGCGCCGCGCAGGGCGCCCTGGGTAAGGCGGGGCAAGTCCTGTTGGGCGAGCACATCCGCACCTGCGTCGCCGATGCCTTCGCGACCGGAGACCAGGTCGACCGCGACGAGAAAGTCGACGAGCTGATGGATGTGTTCTCGCGATACGGGGGGCTGGGACGATGAGTCTGTTCCTTCAGTCGACGTGGGCCATCACGCTCGAGCTCGCCCCGTGGCTCCTGCTCGGCGCCATCATTGCCGGGGTGCTGCACGTTGCGTTGCCGGCCGGTTTCGTCAAACGCGCGTTCGTCGGGCGCCGCGGCGTCCTGACGGCGGTGGCGCTCGGCGTTCCTCTTCCGCTGTGTTCGTGCGGCGTCATCCCGGCCGGACTCGGGCTCAAGAAGGACGGCGCAAGCGACGGAGCCGCGGTCGGGTTCCTCATCAGCACCCCCCAGACGGGCGTCGACTCGGTCCTCGTCTCCGCCAGCTTCCTCGGCTGGCCCTTTGCGCTGTTCAAGCTCGCTGCGGCCGGCATCACCGGACTCGTCGGCGGGTGGCTGACCGATGCGGTCACGGACGCGGAGCCGGTCGTGCCGACCCCGGACTCGTCGGCGGTCGCCCCTGCCCCACCACGAACCGTGGGCGCGGCATGGACCCATTCCATCGAGGTGCTTCGATCGATCTGGAAGTGGTTGCTGTTCGGCGTGCTGCTCTCGGCGTTCATCACCACAGTCATGCCGCCGTCGTGGCTCGCGAGCATCGGCGGGGACAACCACCTCATCGCGCTCGGGATGGCGCTGCTGATCTCGATTCCGCTGTACGTCTGCGCCACCGCGTCGGTTCCCATCGCGGCTGCGCTGGTCGCTGGAGGGCTCCCCGCCGGCGCGGCGCTGGTGTTCTTGATGGCGGGACCCGCCACCAACCTCGCCACCTTGGGCGCCGTGTACCGCACGTTGGGTCGCAGGGCGCTCTCCGTGTACCTCGGCACGATCGTGATCGGCTCGGTCGCCCTTGCCTACGCCTTCGACGCCTTGTTTCCGCTGTCGATCACCGCGCCACACCACCACGTCCACGAGGCCTCCTTGCTCGCCCAGGCCACCGGAGCCCTTCTGGTCGGAATGATGGTCTGGTTCGCGTCCGAGGACGTGCGGGCATGGATGGGCCGTCGCAATGCCGCTGCGCCAACCTCGGCCTCCCTCACCGTCGCGGTCGAGGGCATGACGTGCCAAGGCTGCGTTCGCAAGCTGACCCGGGTCCTGGGTGAGGACGAGCGCGTCCAGTCGGTCACGGTCGATCTCGAGCCGGGGTCTGCGACGGTCGATGGCAACCTCGACGCAGACGCTCTGGCCGCGCTGGTCCGCAGTGCCGGCTACGAGCCCCGCTGAGCGCAGCGACGGGGCAAGCACCTCCGTGGTACTCGCATGTTGTGAATCTGCGAGTCCTCCTGCTTCCGTGGCTGATTTTGCCCCTGGCCTGCGACAGCAAGGAAGCGCCAGCATCATCCGACGCGGCGCCAGCAGCCAAGGACGCCGCCAAGCCCGTCGATACCACCAAGCAGGCGGAGGCAAAGAAGGCCAAGGACGCCATCGCGACCGCGCCTCCCGCGATGCAGGCAAAGCTGGCAACCGCCGCCATCGTCGAGATCGACAAGACCGCCATCCCTGCTTCTCTCGTCGAAGGGCTCGAGGCGATCACCCAAGCTCCTGCAGACATGCGGGCGGCGATGCTTGCCAAGAGCATCTCCGAAAACATGGGCCTGGTCCGGGAGGTGTGCGGACCCGATGCGGCGACGCTGCTGCAATCGATGGCCACGATGGACCTCTCCGGCCGTGACGCCGCAATGTGGAACGGCTGCGACATGGAGCGCCACGGGCTGATCTCAAAATCCGACCGTGCGGGTTTCGACCCTCTGCTGGCTCTCGTGGCGCACATGGTGTTCCTCCATGTCGCCAAGGACCGGACGCTCTCGCCGGACGAACGGTCCCTGCTCAAGGCAATGATGCTCCGCGGCGAGACGACCCCGTAGTCCAGGAACCGCCCACCACAGCAGGCCACGAGCACGTGAGCCGGCGACGGACCGAGCACTCAAACTGGCCGTGCCTCACCGCGCCGAGGCTCCTATACTGCCGGCCTCATGAGCGAGCCCAAGGACGAATCCGCTGCCCCCAACTTCGTGCGAGACATCATCGCCGACGACCTGCAGTCGGGGAAGCACCAGCAGATCGTCACGCGGTTTCCGCCCGAGCCCAACGGCTACCTGCACATCGGCCACGCCAAAGCGATCTGCGTGGACTTCGGCCTCGCAAAGGAGTTTGGCGGACGCTGCAACCTTCGCTTCGACGACACCAACCCGGTCAAAGAGGAGACCGAGTTTGTGGAGTCGATCAAAGAGGACATCAAGTGGCTGGGCTTCGAGTGGAATGAAGTCCACTTCACCTCGGACTACTTCGAGCAGCTCTACGCCTGGGCCGAAGACCTGATCTCCGCTGGCAAGGCATACGTCGACAGCCAGAGTCCCGAGGAGATGAAGGCGAACCGGGGCGACTTCGGGACCCCGGGCACCAACAGCCCGCACCGCAACCGGTCGGTCGAAGAAAACCTCGACCTGTTCCGCCGGATGAAGGGGGGCGAGTTCGACAACGGCGCGCACGTTCTACGGGCCAAGATCGACATGGCCAGCCCGAACATGAACCTGCGCGACCCGTCGCTGTACCGGATCCTCAAGGCGCACCATCACCGCACCGGCGATACCTGGTGCATCTACCCGACCTACGATTTCGCCCACGGGCAGTCCGATGCGATCGAGCACATCACGCACTCCCTGTGTACGCTCGAGTTCGAAGCCCACCGTCCCCTGTACGAGTGGTTCATGGACAACCTCGAGGTGCCCGCCACCCCGCGGCAGATCGAATTCGCCCGGCTCAATTTCACCTACACGGTGATGAGCAAGCGCAAGCTCCGACAGCTCGTCGAAGAGGGTCACGTGGGGGGCTGGGACGACCCCCGGATGCCCACGCTCTCGGGCATGCGCAGGCGCGGCTTCTCTCCGGCGGCGCTGCGCAACCTGTGCGAGCGGGTCGGCGTCTCCAAGCGCAACAGCTTCATCGACATCAGCCTGCTCGAGCACGCGGTGCGCGACGACCTCAATGAGCACTCGCCGCGTTACATGGGTGTGATGAAGCCGCTGGAGGTCGTGCTGGAGAACTTCCCCGAAGGCCACACCGAGTGGTTCGAGGCCCCCCAGTTCCCGGGTCGCGAAGACGGTGGCGGCATCCGGCGCATCCCGCTGACCAAGACCGTCCTGGTCGAGCAGGACGACTTCCTGGAGGTGCCGGTCAAGAAATGGCGCCGCCTCGCCCCCGGCATGGAGGTGCGCCTTCGTTACGCCGCGCTCATCACCTGCAAAGAGGTTGTGAAGAACGGCGCCGGCGAAGTGGTCCGACTGATCTGCACCTGGGACCCCGAGGCCAAGGGAGGGAACCCCGCCGACGGCCGCAAGGTCAAAGGCACCCTGCACTGGGTCAGTGCCGAGCATGGGATCCCGGCGTCGGTGCAGAACTACGACCGCTTGTTCACCGTAGAGTCCCCCGGGTCCGGCGACACCAACTTCCTCGAGCAGATCAATCCTGACTCACTCGAGACACTCGAAGGCGCTCGGGTCGAGCCCGCGCTGGCCGAGGCCGCTGCGGGAACGCGGATCCAGTTCGAGCGGCTGGGTTACTACTGCTTCGACCAGGACTCCAAGCCCGGCGCGCTTCGCATCAACCGCACGATCACGCTGCGTGATACGTGGGCCAAAGCCGGCAAGCCGGGCTGACCGGCTTACTCCAAGTAACGCTGCACAACCTCGCGCAGCTGCGTCTCGGGGACGGGCTTCGTCAAGAAGTCAGAGCATCCAGCCTGCTGGCATGCGTCGCGAGCTCGGCGTCCGGTCTCGCCGGTCATGGCGATGATCGGCACGGAACGCCAGGCCGGGCGCACCCGGAGCTGCTCTGCAGTCTCGAGCCCGGAGATCCCAGGCAGATTCAGGTCGAGGAAGACCATCGATACCAGGCCGTGTTCGAAGCGCTCCAGCGCCTCCTCGCCCGACCCCGCGTACTCCACCTCGAGGCCCCCGATCCGGTTCAGGCGCAGACCCGTCAATGCGCGGAGGTCCGGAGAGTCGTCGACCACGAGGACGACCGGCTTCGGCGACATCCAGCGCGACAGCGTCTCGGCGAGAACGGATACCGGGCACGGCTTGGTGAGAAACGCGTCGATCCCGACGGTCGCGCACCGGTTCCGATGCTCGCTCTCGGCGTGCGCCGACAGGGCCACGATCGAGCACCGACGACGCTCCGTCTGCTCCTCGAGCGTCCGGTATGCGCGTGCGAACGCAAACCCATCGACAGACGGCATGCCGATGTCGGTGATGATCAGGTCGTAGGGCCGAAGCCGCGCCTTCTCCAAGGCCATCCGGCCGTTCGAGGCCGTCTCGACCGCGACATCGAGGTCGGTGAGCTGCCAGCGGACGATCTCTCGGACGTCGGGATCGTCGTCGACAAGGAGGACCGTGGGCCTCGGCCGACCCGGGGTAGACGCTCGCCCTGCGGCCGACGGGGCGAGGCCATCGGGTTGCTGACCGTGGCGGCGGTCCTGTGCGCCTTCCGCAAGGGCACACGCGATCGTCGTCGACCGCAGCGGCTTGGTCACCTGCCGACGAATACCGAGCCGGGTCGCCGCCTCCGCGTCGAGTGGTTGTCGGCTGAACGCGCGGACGCGGCTCGACGACGCCGTCGCTTCGTGGTCCGACAAGACCTGTGCGAGACCGACCTCGGAGATACCGACCCCGTCGGCGTCGTACAGCACTGCGTCCACCGCCGCGAGTCGCTCGAACCACGCGGGGTCCACCGGAGCCGCGGAATGCGAGGACACCGTCGCCCCCAGGCCTTGAAGAAGCCGTTGCACGGGTTCGGCTGCCGCCGTACTGCATCCCAACAGCGCCACGTGACGCCCCGACAGCGTCGCCTGAGAGCGCTGTTGGGCAGCCGGACGCTCGCCGGCCACAACGGGGTGCGCGCACGTCAGCGTGAAGCGAGAGCCACGGCCCAGCTCACTGGATACGGACAGGTCACCGTCCATCATGCCGGCGAGTTCATGGCAAATCGCGAGGCCGAGCCCCGTCCCTGCGACCGAAGGTGCGCCCTGACGGGCGACCCGATAGAAGCGCTCGAAGATGCGTGGCAGATCGGTCGCAGAAATTCCGCGTCCGGTGTCCCGCACCTCGTACTCGACCGTCGCCGTGCCGCCCACGTTCTTCCGGCAGCGCACTCGGACAACGACGTGCCCGCGTTCGGTAAACTTGATCGCGTTGGTCAGCAAGTTCGTGATGACCTGCCGAACTCGGTGAGGGTCCCCGCGCAGCGTTGCGGGCAGCTGAAGGTCGACATCGGCGACCATCTCCAGTCCAGCCTCGTGGGCCCGAGACGCGAAGGTCTCGACAACGTCCTCCACCAGGACCACGGGGTCGAACTCCGCGGTCTCGATGCGAATCTCCCCCGCTTCGAGCTTGGACACGTCCAGGAGGTCGGTGATCTGATGGAGCATGCTCGCCGCGTTGAGGCGTAGGCGTCGCAGCAGACGGGACTGGTCGTCGTCGAGCCGCGTCGTATCCATCAGCTCAGCCGCCCCGACCACGACGCTCAGCGGCGTGCGGAGTTCGTGGCTCATCATCGCGAGGAACTTGGTTTTCTCCTGGTTGGCCGACTCGGCGGCGACGCGGGCATCGTCGAGCTGACGGGCGACCTGCTCTTGCGTCGTGACATCCCGGTAGAGCCACATGTGCCCCTGCGACTGACCCAGCGCGACGACCGGGATGTAGTCACGCTCGAGCGCTCGCCCGTCCCGCATCTGTAGGCGCTCGCCGGAGACAGGCTGCCCTTGGGAGATCCGCTCCTCGACCGTCCGCACAAAGACCTCGGGGCCCTCGAACAACGTTGCGGACTGCCGACCCGCCTCGGCACAGTCGGTACCGACCAACGCTTCTGGAGCCGCGGGGATCGAAAACATCTCGCACAACAGGCCATTGGCCAGCAACACGTGGCGGCTTGCGTCCTCGACGAGAACACCGAAGGGGAGCCGCTGAATCAACGTCCGCAACCGGTTGTTCGCGCCCCGAATCTCCTCGGTGCGCTGCTCGATGACTCGCCCCAAGCCCCGGTTGAGGCCGCGGAGCTGTTCACTGGCCACGAAGAGCTCCCTGCCCCGCTCCTCCAGCAGGCGTTCTGCATCCTTGCGCGCCCGCCGTTCGCGTTCCAATGCGCGGCGCAGGACCTCCTCGGTCGAGGTCTGCGGACTCACGGGATCATGACTCCTCATCGAGCGAGAGTCGGAACTCGTGCCGCTCCCCGTCTTCCGCCTCGATGAGCCGTCGCTCGATGGAGATTCGTTCGCCGAACCTCGCCACCGACGCGCGGATCATCGCTGCGGCGAAGTCTGCGAGGCATCGGTGCGAACGGTAGACCACCCGAAGGCTCCCGTCTGGTTCGCGAGCGCAGTCGAAGCGTGGCGGAGCCGCCGCCGGATGGAGCGTGCGAACCGATGCGTGGATCGTCGGTTCGAGCTGCTCGAGGAGCTCGAACGTGCCGGAGGCTTCGGCGGCCGTCGTGGCCTCGGGGCGTTGCAGAAGTGTGTCCAGCAGATCGGTGGCGAAATGCTGAACGATCGTCCCCAGCTCCTCGCCGGTTTCCTTGGAGAGGCCGACCACGATTCGTAAGAGCTCCCGATGATCGTAGCGAGCGACGGCGGTGTAGCTCCCATCGGTCGACGTCTCGACGCGGGCGAGCGTGGCGTCGACGGCCTCCAGCCCGTAGCGACGCTCTGCGGACTCGAGCAGCTCCGTGAAGACGAGGCCCATCATGACGTTTGCACCGCGACCACTTCTTCGAGCCACTGCACCCACTGCGTGATTCCAGCCGCGCACCGCTCGACCTCTGCCCCGTCACGGCGGTCCGCGCCCTGCTCCAACTCGAGCGCGAGTTCGCCCAACTCCGTGAGTCCGTACGACTGCGCCGTCCCCCGGATACGGTGACCGATACGGGCTGCGATATCGAGAGCCCCCGCATCCAGTGCCGCTTGCAGCTCGGTGAGGTCGGCCCGCCGGGTCGACACGAACAGAGGCATCAGCTCCCTGGCGTCCGGATCGAGCGTCTGTGGGTCGAACGTTCGGGGCATGTCGTCCATCATCGGCGGTTCGCTTCCGTTCCCACCACGATCGTCCCAGCTTGGGCGGTCCGTTTTGGGAAACGGGGCCACATGGGACCCTCGAGGGGACGGATTCCGAGTTCGCACGTCACGAGCCTAGACCTAGCAAGGTCCAAGCCAAGCGGTGGGCGTCGGGCTTTCGTGTCGAGATAGGGCCACATCTGTCCGGTTTGTCTCCCGTTGGATCAGCCGGACTCCCCGGCGGCCTCATGTTGGCTCAAATTGAGATCGGCCGGACACCACAACCGCGGTGGCACAGTTCCTGCTGAAGTACGAAGACGTGTCGCGATATGCTAACGCAGTTCCGATGGGCACCACCTCCACAGACGTCGAGCGCTCGGACGACGCGCTCGTGTTCGTCGTGGATGATGACCCCGCAGCCGCCCAACTCATCGCGCGGTGGCTGGATGCGGCGGGATTCCAGCCTGAGATCCACGCGTCTGCGGAATCCCTACTGCAGGCGTTCTCGTGCTCGCTGCCCGACGCCGTCTGCCTGGACCTCGGTTTGCCCGGCATGAGCGGCCAGGACGCCCTGCGTCTCATTCGGCGTCGCCACCGAACCGTGCCCGTCATCGTGATGACAGCCAAGCGCGACCCATCCACGGTGGTCGCCACAATGCAGGATGGCGCCTACGACTACCTTGCGAAGCCTCTGGATCGAACGAAGGTCGCCGCGTCCGTACGCAACGCCGTCGACACGCATCGCCTCCAGACCCAGGTTCAGCAGCTCCAGCGCGATGCTGAGAGCGACGCGTTCGCCGGCATCCTCGGCCGGTCGAATGTGATGCGCGGTCTGTTCCGTCAGCTCGACCGCGTCGCGGCAAGCGACATCACGGTGCTGATCCAAGGCGAAAGCGGTACCGGCAAAGAGCTCGTCGCCCACGCAATCCATGACCACAGCGCACGAAGCGACGGACCGTTGATCGAGGTCAACTGCGCTGCGATCCCGCAGTCCCTCCAAGATGCCGAGCTGTTTGGGCACGAAAAGGGGGCGTTCACGGGCGCCGACCACTCCCGACCGGGTCGGTTCGAACAGGCGGATGGCGGCACGCTGTTTCTGGACGAGGTCGCAGAGCTCTCCCCCGAGCTGCAAGCCAAGCTGCTCCGTGTGCTGCAGGAGCGTCGCTTCGAACGTGTCGGCGGGACCAAGACCCTGTCCACCGATTTCCGGCTGGTCGCGGCGACGCATCGCGACCTCGCGAAGATGGTCGAGGCTGGCGAGTTCCGCCAAGACCTCTTCTTCCGATTGGCCGTGCTCGAGCTTTGCGTTCCGCCCCTCCGCGACCGAGCGGGGGATGTGGAACTCCTCACCGCACAGTTTCTGCAGGCGCTGGCCACCGAAGCCGGATGTACGCCACCTCGCCTGAGCCCCGCTGTGGAGGCGGTCCTCCGATCCTATGCCTGGCCGGGGAACGTTCGCGAGCTTCGCAACACGCTCCAGCGTGGGATGGTGGTCTGCGAGGGAGATACGATCGAGCTGGCGGATCTCCCTCCGCGTGTGCACGCTGGGGGCGCGCTGCCCGACCCCGTGCCCCCCGCCGAGCCGAGTGAAACCGCCGCCGTCGCAGCCCAGGGAGGCTCGCTTGCGGACATCGAGCGCGCCGCTATCGAAGAAGCGCTTCGAGCGACGGGCGGGAACCTCTCCGAGGTCACACGCCGGCTGGGGATCGGCCGCGCGACCCTGTACCGACGACTGAAGAAATACGGTCTGCGCTGAGCCGAGTCGCGTCGTACCCGGGCGGCCAGGGCGCCACGGTGCGCGAGGGCGTCGGCACGCTCCTTGCTTCGTACATTCGCCGTGCCCACCCTGTCGTCGTCCTTTCGTCCTGCGCCTCGCCGACCGGCGGTTCTCCTCGTCGACGACGACCCCGCTGTCACCGCCCTCGTTTCGAGATGGCTGTGCGGGCATCGGCATGCCCAGGTCCACATCGCGCATGACGGACCCACCGCGATTCAGATCGTCGCGACGCAGAGCGTCGACGCCGTCTTCAGCGACGTCGAGCTGCTCGAGGAGAACGGAGTCGACCTGATTCGGGTCCTGCAGCTTGTGGCACCCGCTCTGCCGTTGTGCCTGATGAGCGCCAAGATGAGCCGGAGCCGAGCGCTTGGCGCTCATTGCGTTCGCGTCGACGGCTTCCTGACCAAGCCGCTCACCGCCGCGAGCATCGTCGACCGGCTCGACATGATGCTGCAGGCGCCCTCGTTTGGCGCCCGCTGACGGCTCGCCCTGCGGTCTCAGCACTTGAGCGCCGCCGAGATGAGGCTCGGTGGCGTTCCTGCATCGTTGAGCGCCGAGGAGGCGAACCCGGGCAGCACGTCGATCACTCGCGGGAGCCCGACGAAGTCCCGACGAAAGCGGACCGTCGCGAAGCCCACCAGCCCAACCGCCTCGACCGCGCGCTCGGCGAGTCTGCGCACGATGGCGTCCTCTCTCGCGGGGCCTTCCAAGCGTGCCCGACCACGTCTGCGAACGTCATTGCTCGCTGCCGTCTGTACGTCGCCGTTGCGACTGCGAACCGCGTCCACCCAAATCTCGCCCCCGGGCAGAAACTCGAGAGCCTGCTCGTCTTCCGCAACCTCCTCGGACAGGTCGTGTACGACACGGCAGCCCCCACGCGCATGACTATCGCGCTTGCGGACCGCCAGCGCGTCGAAGCCACCAAAGCGCGCGCCGTCCTCGGGCACCGGAACAACGGCCTCGAGAGTGTTCAAGAGTCGCGCGCGGTCCCTGCACAAGTCCAGGACTTCGGCATCGGGAGCGACGACGTCCAAGCCGCGCACGTCGAACGCCCGGCGAGCGTGGGAGAATGTCCATGCCGCGTCGCGCTGAGTCGGGACGACGACCGAGGCTCCCGCGCGTCGGGCAGTCGCGAGGACCGCGTCGATGTATCCAGGCGATGTCGTCGGTGGGAGCAGGTAACAGCGGCTCGTCCGCGTGCCCCGGGGCTTTGTGGCCTCGGCCACCGAGAGCCCTACGACGACGTCGTGGCCAGCCTCAGCGAGAGCGATCAGGACAGCCGCAGTCGCGCGCGTCGAAGAGCCCGTCACCAGGACACGACCATGGCGACTGGCCGTCGGGCGGGTGCGTCGATGCCACTGGTAGTTGCCACGGTCTTCAGCCGCTGCTTCGTCCCGGCGCGGTGGAAAAGGAGGTGTTGAGGCCTTGCGTTCCTTCATGCGCTCCTGAGGAGCAAGTGGCGCGCCGGAGCGTCAACAGGCCCGAACGCCAACAGTGTCGCTCTGTTGGCCCGGGTCCAGTATCCGCACTCTAGGACAGCTGCCTCGCGGGTCTCAGTCTGAGGCAGCGCGCAGCCCCTCGCGACCGGTGTCCGGCAGGATCGGCCGAGTTGCACCGGATCGATGCAACCGCCGCTCGCAGGATCTCTGTTCGAGACAATCCCCAGCGTCGTGACATCCATCGGTCGCGAAAACACGGGCTGGCACGGCTGTTGCTCTTCCTGTCTGTCGATGATGATCGCGAGCCCGACCCGTGACCTGTTGCCTGCAGTCCAACCGGCTTTGCCTGCACGCGGGGTGCCCATGCTGCCCCGTTGGCTCCCGGCCGCCCGGTGGGCAGGTCGGGCCGCCGCATCGCTCCTCTCTCGGGTTCCCGGGGTCGTGGAGCGGCAACTGCCGTGGCGGCAAACGGGGCCGGTCCTAGGATCGCTTGGGGCTCGAGCGCTGCCTCCCGCGACGGATCGCGCGACGGTCCTCGCCATCGGCGCGCACCCCGACGACGTGGAGATCGGGTGCGGTGGAACGCTCGCCTCCCACGTGCGTCATGGCGACCGCGTGGTCATCTTGACCCTCTCGGCGGGAGAGCGCGCGGGCGCGCCAGCGGTGCGCAGCCGCGAGTCCGTTGCATCCGCAAGTCGCTTGGGCGCCGAGTTGGTGCTCGAGACGCTCGACGACACACGCATCTCCGAGGGGCCAACGACGATCGCTGCGATCGAGACCGTGATCGCCCGCCTCGATCCATCGGCGGTCTACGTGCACACCGAATCCGACCGGCACCAAGACCATCGAAACGTCCACCGTGCCGCGATGGTCGCGACGCGCAACGTCCCGAGCGTATTCTGCTATCAGAGCCCCTCGAGTACGACCCACTTCAGTCCGACGCGGTTCGTGCCGATCGCGGAGCAGCTGAGCACAAAACTGCAGCTGCTGGCGCTGTACGGCTCCCAGTCGAGTACCAAGGCCTACCTCGCCCCCGCGGTCATCGAGGCAACCGCGGTGTACTGGAGTCGATTTGCGCGCGCGAGCCATGTCGAGCCGTTCGAGGTCGTCCGCGAACAGGCGGAGATCAAATGAGACTCGACGAAGACATGCACGTCCATACGACCTACTCCGACGGCCGGAACACCGTCGAAGAGGTCATCGACGTCGCCAAACGTCGAGGGCTACGCCGGATCGGTTTCGCGGACCACGTCCGCACCGACACCCCGTGGCTCCCCGACTACGTCGAACACCTGCGACATGCCCGTCAAGGCGCGAAGATCGAGGTTGTCATTGGCGTGGAGTCCAAATTGTTGGACACGACAGGCACGCTCGACATGCCCACCAACACCTCGGGAGTGGAGCGGATACTCGTGGCCGACCACCGACTTCCGGTCGGCGATGAGCTGCTCGGGCCGCGGCAGGTCCGCGAACGACTCGGCGAAGGGCTCCTACAGCGCGCCGACGTCTGGGAGAGCCTGCTGACGGCGTATGAATCCTGTGCCTCGAGGTGGCGCCTGCTGCAGCTGGCACACCCGATGAGTTTCCTGGCCAAGGTCGGTATCCATGAAGCGGAGATCCCCAGGCAGCGGTTGGAGCACTGTGCTCGGGTCCTCGCCATGCACGGCGTCCATGTCGAGGCCAGCGAGCGCTGGCGGTGTCCCAGCCCAACATCCCTCGCAATCTTCGCCCGTGCAGGCGTGCAGCTCGTGGCGAGTACGGACGCCCACGACGCGCGCGCCGTCGGTCACTACGAGTTCATTCGATGCCTCGACCGCAACGTCGCCTGAACCGTCGAGGCCGGCGCTCCCGTGCGGTGGGCCTCGCCGTGTTCACGTGGTTGTCGGCTTGGTCCACGCTCAGCTCCGCAGCGGGAGCGCCCGCAACGCCCTCCCCGCGTGAAGACGCCGCCATCGTGGCCTATCACAACGACGGCGTCGCCGCGTACGACCGGCTCGCGGCCGTGGTCGCCGAGGGCTCGGCGCACCCCCGCGTGCTGCTCTACCTTGCGCTCGCGAAACGCGAACGCAACGAACTGACAGCGGCCATCGAAGTCTTGCGTGAGGCGTTGGAGTCCCCCGCGGACCTGGAACGGGAACTTCGGCTGGAGCTCGCGGTCACGTTGAGCTTCGACGGGGCGCTCCTCGAAGCACAAACCCAGTACGAGGCCGTCCTTGCGAACACACCTGCGGATCGCGTGGCGCGGACCGGACGCGCCCGGATGCTCGCCTGGCGCGGTCGGCTCGGCGACGCCCGATCCGCCTTCGAGGCGCTGCTGAAGGAGGACGGTTCGGATCCCCAGGCCTGGTTGGGGCTCGCCGCCGTCGAAGCCGCCGCGGTACGCCCCCGCCTCGCCCGTGCCGCGTACCAAGAGGTCTTGGCTCTGGACGAGGACAACACCGAAGCCCGCCGCGGGTTGCGTCAACTCGAAGCCACTCCTCGCGCTCAGGTCAACATCTTCGGCGGGTACGCCAACGTCGCGCAAACCCACCACGCTGGGATGGCGGAACTCGACGCGACATTCGAGCTCCGCTCCTACGCGACACTTGTCGGCGGGTACGCGTCCTCGGTGATGCGCTTCGACGACCCGATCTCCGCCGACCAGTTCTCGCAGCAGCACGTCGCAAGGGCCGGCGTGGTGTTCAACATTCGGCGCCGCGTCTACCTCATCCCGCAGTACCAGGGGCTGGTGACCAACGACGAGCACCACCACGGCCTCTCCCTGGGACTCGCGGTTGTGGCCAACGAGCACCTCACCCTCTCCGCGGCGGCCCGGCCGGGCGTCTGGTCGGACGGGCATCTTGACCTTCTCGGGCGCGTGAGCGCCGAGGGGCAGATCGGGAAACGACTCCGCCCCTCCGCCCACGTGTACGTCTACCGAGACCCGACGCGCCAGCTCTCGAGTCAAGCCGTGGTCGGCAAGCTCAGCGTGGATCTCGTGCGGCGAGTGACGATCACGGGCGGCGGCGGCTGGCAGTTCGATGGCGTGCACCACGGGCAGATCGGACTCGGTCAGCTCGACGTCTGGGCCACGGCCCGCATCGGTTTTTTTGCGCGGTACGAGATTTCCACCGGGGCCTATACGCGCCATGCAGCCGGCGCCGGGCTACGGCTTCGGTGGTGACGTGCACCCGTCGGAGCTGGCTGCTGGGTGCGGCGGCCACGGCCGGCTGTGCGACGCTCCCGACCGTCCCTGAGCTCCCCGGGCGCTGGCTCGGCTACGCTGGACACCGGTGGGGCATCCGTGACGACTCGTTCCCCTCCGACCCCGGGCTCAATCGGTGGGCTGTCGGTCGTCGAGCGGTCCGTCGAGGGGCAGACAATCTCGAGCTGATGAGCGACACCGACCGCGATGGGCCTTCGGGCGTGGAGCTGTGGACACCGATCTCGGCCCCGCTTCGCGTCGAGTTCGAAGTCACCCCGCAAGGGGATGGCCTCCACCCCGACGACGTCGTTGGCCTGTTCTTGTATCGGGACGGCCGCTGCGAAGTAGACATCGAGCTGACACGTTGGGGCACGGCGCAGGGGCCCGACACGTTCCACACCTTCGCGGACCGGCGTGTCCGAAGCGCCGAGCTGCGGTCATCGACGCTCCCCACACGGCACGCCCTGGAACTCAGCCCAACCCATGTCCGGCTCGAGTCCGGCAGCTCCGCCGGCGTGATGGTCTCCGAGGCTGAGTTGTGCGCCTGCGCAGCGGGGGACCATGTCCTGCACATCAACGTGTGGCGTCGAGACGAGCGACTGCGCCCCCCGACCCGCGTGCATGTTGGGGTCGCCTTCGTGTCCCCAACCTGATTCACCGTGCGGCGCGACGCCGCAGGATGAGGATGACGAGGCCGACAATGACGGCCGAGCCCACCAGCCACAGCAGGTCGAGCATGCGACGCGCGCTCGACTCGCGACTTGCGGGCGCAGACGTGTTGTCGACCCGCGACGAGACGTCCCGCGACGCCGAGGCTCCGGGTTTTGGCTGCGTCGGAATGTCAAAGGACTCCCACCGCGCATCGCTCGTGAGCAGGGCCTTGCGCCCAATCATGCCGCCGAGCGGAGGCACCGGAGCCTGCTCGACGTGCCGTGCGGGTACGAACTCCAAGCCCTGGTCCGCGAGCCCGAGGTAGGCGACGCGGTTCGAGCTGACCAACGGCATGCCGAAGACACCCGCCTCGTCGATCCAGTGCGCGGTCGAACCCGATCCGGACGGGCGGATACCCGAGCCTGAGGAGGGCTCCATCAGGACGCGCACGGCGGGGCCATCGCTGCGGTCGCGCTGCAGGAAGGAGTAGCCAGGACCACCTCCCGCGACCGACAGCGGGTACAGGAGCGCGGCGACCTGCCGGGTCTGCGATGGGTTGGCGGTAGGGGTCCACGCGACCGGAACGGTGACCCCGTCCTCGAGCCGGCCCGCAAACCATCCCGCGATACCGGTCGGCGCTGGCGCGGCGTGAGGCACCTGAAGACGGGCCTCAGGTTCGACGACCAGCCACGGCAGGCTACGGGGTCGGTCCGAGCAGCGGTCCCCATCACCTTGCAGGGAGACCTCGAGTTCAATCGGCCACGTCGTCCGCGACCACCAAGCCTTGGGGATCCGTACCGCCAGCTCGGTTGTCTCGTTGGCCTCGAAGTCCTCCAAGTCGAAGCTTGCGACGCCGCGGCCAGCAATCCGAACCGACAACACCGACCCCGCTGCAGCTTCACCGCCGCTCCATCGGACCGGGACGTACAGCACAGGCCAGCGCTCGATGACGGCTCCCGCGGGCGGCGACCAATCGAACGCGAGTCCATGGCGCCCTTCACCGCTTGCCTGCCACCCATCGGGGAAGCCGGCACTCGCCATGGTCACGACGACATCGGACGGGCGCGGGGCCGGGTCACGGCGTGCACCTCGACCCTCGCCAGTATCCGGGACGAGGCACGCGTCCGCCCCGCACAGCTGTCGGAACTGAGCCGACCCGAGCGTCCGCACCACCTGAGGCAGGCCCTCGTCCGAGCGGGCGAGGATCCTCAGTTCGGACGAGGTCGCCTCCACGACGCCCAGCGCTCCGGGGACCTCGTCGAGTCGCGAGTCGAGTTCGACCCACGAAGCCGGCGCCGTCGCACGGGTCGCGAACTCAACTCGAGGTCGCGTGGGGCCTACGGATGGAACCTCGTCGTGCTCGACCTCGAGCCCCCAGCTGCGAAGCATGTGGTCCGCGCGGACCGCCGCTTTCGCAGCGCGAGCACCCCCGCTCGAAGCCAGAACCGCCACCGACTGTGGTGCCATGGCGCGCCATCTCGCCGGAAGCTCCCGCAGCGGGATGGGATTGGAACCACCGCCGGCGTGGTTGATCTGGGAGTCACTGTCGATGACCAGCCACAGCCCGAGTTCGTCTCGCACGCAATCGCCCCGACGCGGCACGAGAGTCGCCTCGAGTTCCAACCTGTGGGCCCCGGGGTCGAGTCGGCCCAGCTCGACGTTCCACCCCTGCACTTCCAGCGCCTTCTCCAGCGAAACAGACGCACGAGGCGTCCCATCCACGGACAGGCGAACCATGCTGGCGGTCTCGTCGACCTGGGCGGACGTCCGAAGGTGAAACAGGACCGATGCAGGATCTTCAGAGGCCCCCGCGTCGACGGAAACCCGATGCACGACCTGGCGACCGGTCAGGACGACGTCCTCCCGGTGGACCGGCCGCGCCTCGGCGAGCGCAACCGAGGGCGCGAGGATAGGAGCGAGCGCCCCTGACCACATCAAACCGCCTATGCTAAGGTTCAATGCACGGCGAAGGAGACTCGTGCCGAGATGAGTACGGACGCCCGAGCGACCTCCCCCAGGCTTCAGGCCAGCCGCATTCGGGACAACCGAGAGCGCCTCAGGACCCTCAAGCGTGAGGTTCGCTGGCTCAAGCGCACGGCGCTCCTCCTCGCCTGTCTGAACGTCGCGCTGTTCGGGGCGGTGCTGTGGGGCTTTCACTGGGAGAGCTTCGGTGGCTGACGATTCTGAGCCGGTGGCCCTCGCCGACCGCCTCGAGCCTCGCGGCGAGATCGATGCCGGGGTCGAGTCCGACGTCGACTTCCGGCTAACGGTATCGATCGACTTGCACCGGGAGCGCGCGCTCATGCTGCGCGTCTTGATCGTGATCGAGGTCATCGTGGCTCTGATCCTCGTCCGCGAAGCGGTCCTGCTGTTTCTGCTGCCGGAGTGATGCCGTGGCCGCAACGACCGAAGACATGGCAAGCGCTGTCGCCGGGCTCGTAGAAGCGGGGTTTCACTCGAGCCTCGAACGCGACGACAAGACTCGGGACGAAGTCAGAATCTACGAACGTCTGCGATGGACGCTCACCCGGGAAGCCGTCCACATCGAGCTCGAAGCCCTCGAATACCCAGATGGGACTGCAGCTTTCTACCTGGCGCTGATCGACTATCACGGGTTGAGCACGTCCAGCTTTCCGCTGGATTCGTGGAAACTGTGGCCCGAGCGGATCGAGTTCAAATTCTATACGCACCCGGAGTCCGGCCAAGGCCTGACGTTCACAATCAAGCTGGTGTAGCGACATCAGCCGACCTTCCCGGTCTTGACCGTCTTGTCCCATTTCATGTCCGCTCCCCGCAGCTCTGCGACGTAGGACGCGAACGTCACCGCACAGAGGAACGCTCCGTACCCGCCCACGTACAGCAGGAGCGGCGAGAGCACAGCCCAGCGCGTCCCCTCGAGCCGTTTTGCGGCCCATGCGACGACCATGGACAGCGAGAGCCATGCGTAGAGGAAGAGCACCGCAACGTGGCCCAGCCAGTGCCCCTGCGGCGGCGCCACGAGGTCGACCAGAGGCTGCGTGAGGAAGGGGAACAGCGCGTGGGCGATGACCGCCAGCGAGACCAGCCCGGGAAATAGAAACCCCTCGGCCCAGGACTTGCGGCACGACTCCCAGTCCACGACGAAGGACGCGAACGTCACGAAGACGTAGACGATTCCCGCGACGATCCACAGCCCTCGGAACAGGGTCCACGACCACCCCGGATCGAGGGCGTAGAGCGTGATCAGGCCCAGCGATGCGCCGATCTGGAACAAGGGCATGAGGAATAGGGAGAACCAGAGGAAGGCCATCGTCCAGGAGCCCAAGACGCCCCCATTGCTTTCGCGCGCCCAGATGTTTCGGAACTCTCGCGTGACCTGGACGTTGCCCCGTCCCCACCGCACGCGCTGCTTCCACAACCCGACCAACCCATCCGGTTCCTCGGCGTAGACGACCGCGTTGGGCTCGAACATCGCAACCCGCCCACAGAGCTGAGTCCGAAACGTGGTGAACGTGTCCTCGGCCAACGTGTCGTGAAAGATTTCCCCTCCGATTGCCATCAGGTTCTCACGGGTGTGCAACTGAGCGCCGCCCGAGAGGCAAGCGAGGAACCCGAACGCGTTCTGAGCCCGTCGCGAGCAGCCCGTCGCGGTCACGTACTCGAATGTGATGAACCGTTGGACGTAGTTCGGGTCGCGGCTGCCTTCTTTGATATTGGCCGTCACCGCACCGACCGAGGGATCGGCGAGATGTCGGGCCATCTTGCGCAGCGAGTCTTCGGTGTAGATGACGTCCGCGTCCATGATCAGCAGCGCTTGTGCCCAGTCGCTCTTCCAGATGATGTTGAGGCCATAGTTGAGCGTCGCAGCCTTGCCCTCGCCCCCCGCAACCCGACGCACGTGAATGACCTGCTTCGGATACTCCTTGGTCTTCTCGATCGCGACCTCGGGGGTCGCGTCCGTCGAAGCATCATCAACGAGGTAGACACGCAGGCTGCCCTGCGGATAGTCGAGGGCCATCAACCGGTCGATCGACGTCGCGATGACGGCCTCCTCGTTCCAGGCGGGGATGACCACCGCGAGGCGCGGGGTGTGCTCGTGGGAGGCCTCGAGATGGGTGTGAAACGCTGATCCGAGGACGAACAGGTACTGATACAGGCCCGAGACCACGGGCAGGACACCCAGACACACGACGAGCGTCGCGACAACCGAAACGAAGAGGACCACGGGCTACTCGGCTGCTCCCTCGAGCGCGACCGATTCGATCTCGCCGGGGCCCACGAGGCTGTCGACATCCACGATCTGCTCCCGCCAGCGCCGGACGATCGCGACCTCGTCGAATCCCATCGGCTCGATGTCCCCGCACAGGCCGAACGCATCGAGCACGGTCAGGCGCGGCATGTCCACCCCTGCGGCGACCGTCAGAGGCATGGTCCCTGGAAAGCGAGGGTTGATCTCCAGAAGCTTGGGCCGCCCCGCGTCATCCCGACGGAACTGCACGTTCACCGTCCCGGTGAGATTGAGCCTCTCGACGGCACGAGCGGCGTAGTCCTCCAGTTCGGGGTCGTGCACCGTACGCGCCGCGATGGCGACGCCGGAGTCCACGCGCAACCTCTCTCGAGGCACGGTCGCGAGCACGCGACCATCCGAGGTTCGAAACACGTCGACCGAGTACTCGGGTCCGGGAAGGTGCTGCATCACCAGGTACGACCCATCCACGGGAATCGCCGCCAACTCGGACGCGTCATCGATGATGTGAACCCCACGAGCGCCCGAGCCCTGTCGGGGTTTTGCCACCAACCGACCTGTCGACAGTTCAGGGGGAAGTTCCTGCCCCGCCCACACGATCGTGGGCGCCGTTGGAATCACTCGCGCCAGGATCTTCGTGAGCTCGACCTTGTCGGCACAAGCCCTCAGTCCGAGGGGAGTCGACACTGCGACACGGGTGCCGCTGCGAAGGAGTTGCCGCCGCGCCAGCGAGAGCGGAAGCAGCTCGCTATCGACGGTGGGGATGACCAAGTCGATGCAAAGCGACCGACATAGCCGCTCGAGCGTATCTGCGAACTGCCCGTCCGCGCCCATCGGCACCACGTGGCGGCGGGGTTCGGGCACAACGAACAGACCGGACGCCAGTGGCGATGCATCGGCGGCGTAGAGGATCAGCCCGGGGCACCAGGCCGCGAGACGCTCCAAGACGCTGTAGCCAGCGGGACCGCCTGCGCCGGTCACCAGGACACGACAACCGTTGAGTTCAACTGTTTCTTTCATCTGCTCTACTCCACCGTGACGCTCTTGGCCAAGTTCCGAGGACGGTCGATGTCTCGACCGAGGTGCCGCGCGACGTGAAGCGCGAACAGCTGGAGGGCGACCGCAGCCAGCAGCCCTTCGCTCCCGACGTCCGAGCCTGGAAGCTCGAGCAGACTGTCGCCCAGCGCCGCAACGTCGTCCTGCCCGCGAGCGCCGATGGCCAGCACCCGACCACCGCGAGCACGAACCTCGGACACGGCGCACAACATCTTTCGTCGCAGCGTCCCGCTGGGGAGCACGCACACGACGTTGACCAGTGCGTCCACCATGGCCAGTGGCCCATGCTTGATCTCTCCGGCGGCGTACCCGACCGCGGGCAGGTAGCTCAGCTCCGCGAGCTTGAGTGCGCCCTCGAGCGCGACGGCGTGACCGAGCCCCCGGCCCAGGAAGATGTGCAGGCGCGAATCGGCGGCGGCCATCGCTGCCACGGCGATCTCAGGCTCCGTGTCGATGACCTGCCGAATCAGCGCGGGCAGCACCGCCAGACCGTCGAGCGCTGCGGTGACCGCATCGGGATCGACGTCATTCGTTCGTGGAGCGAGCCATGCGGCGACCAGCTGCAGCGTCACACACTGCGTCGTGAAGGCCTTCGTCGAGGCAACGCTCACCTCCGGCCCAGCGCGGGTCAACAGCGTCGCATCGGCACAACGGGCAAGCGAACTCCCTGCCACATTGCACACCGCGAGCACCGGGACTCCGCGCGACTGGGCCATTTCGACGCAGGCCAGCGTGTCGGCGGTCTCCCCCGACTGACTCACAGCGATGAGGAGGTCCCCCTCGCGTCCGAGCATCCCCCCATAACGAAGCTCGGAGGCGACCTGGACGTCGACGGGTACACCGCACCACTGCTCGATCGAGTTCTTGACCGCGAGACTCGCGTGCAGGGACGTTCCGCAGGCCGCGAAGATGACCCGTCGTGGCGCTCCGTGGGCCGCGAAGAGGGCCTCGAGCTCGCGCAGGACAACATGTGGCTCAACTCCGGAGACCAACCGTCCCTGCAGACAGCGCCCGATGGCCGCCGGCTGGTCATCGATTTCCTTGCGCATGTAGGTTTCGAATCCGGCTCGCGTCGCGTCCTCGACCGATCCCTCAACCCGAGTCGTCACCAGCGGAACGGTGTCGCCAACGTCGTCTCGTAGCGTCAGCGTCTCGCCGCGAATCGCCGCGACGTGGCCATCTTCGAGGTAGATGACCTCCTGGGTGCGCGCGAGAATCGGAAGGACGTCCGAGGCGAGCATGAACTCGCCCTCCCCCACCCCGACGATGAGTGGGCTGCCGCGACGCGTCGCGACGATGCAGTCCTCGTCGCGCGCGACGACGGCCAGCGCGTAGTTTCCGACCAGCTGCGCGGTCGCCTCTCGGACCGCGGCCTCGAGATCCCCGGTGTAGGCGTCTTCGATGAGGTGGGCGATACACTCGGTGTCGGTGTCGGAATGGAGCGTGTGCCCCTGAGACGCCAGCCGACGCCGCAGCTCCCCGGCATTCTCGACGATGCCGTTGTGGACGACGGCGATTCGCCCCTGGCAGTCGACATGTGGGTGCGCGTTGCGGTCATCCGGGACGCCGTGGGTTGCCCACCGCGTGTGCCCAATCGCGAACCGGACGTGCGAGTCGGCGCCGTCCAACTTGCGCCGCAAGCTCTCGACTCCACCGCGTGAGCGTGTGATCGACAAGCCACCGTGGGGGCCGATCGTCGCAAGTCCCGCAGAGTCGTACCCCCGGTATTCCAGCCCAGTGAGGCCGCACAGGACCTCCTCGGTTCCGTCTCGCTGCCCCGCGTATCCAATGATCCCACACATATTCTCTCCCACGCCGGTTTCGGTGGCGTGCAGTGCTGTCAGTGCACGGGGAATGCCAAGCCGGGATCGGTGTTGCGATGCGTCGTTGTGTCTGTCTCGGAGGCACCGGATGCGCCACCAGTCTCAAGCTGAGAACCGATCCGCGATCCTGGTCTCAGCCTGAGACAACCGGGTGGTTCGACCCCTGGCGAAAGCACCTGGCGCATGCCTTGCACAACCCGGGCTCGATGCGACGCAGCCCACTCCGCCATGCCCTCTGTTCCACCCCCTTCCTGGCGCTGTTGTGGGCAGGCGACGTCTTCGCAGAGGGGACGGACGAGCTTGGCGTCACCCAAGCACTTCGATCGGGGACCGTGCTCCACGTCGACATCGTCGACAACACCGTCGAGCAGATTCAGTGGACCGGCGTGGGGACGGTGAGCATCACCACTCCCGGTGGTTTCGCACTGGCCGAGCTCGCCTCGGGACAGAGCACGGGCGCGCTCGACAGTTTCAGCAACGGCACCTACCGACTCGTGCTCAACGACAACCAGGTCGTCGATACGCTCTGGGACCTCACCGTGCTCGCGCAGACCGACACCCTCGGGCGACTGCATTCGTACGACTGGAGGTTCAACGCCGGCGCGTTCTCTGAAGATCGAGCAACATCCGCGAGCTTCTACGCCGTGGTGCCCGGAGGCGGTCTCGACGAGCAGTCGGTCATCGAGCTCAAGCTCGAGGGACTGGCCGGGTACGTCTACAACATCAACGCCAACCAGGTCGGCGTGGAGGGACCCAACGGGGGTCGAAGCGTGCCGCAGGCGGGTAACGCCACCAGCGAAGGGTTTGCCATCTACCTCAACCCCCCAACCAACGCTTCGTACTCGGCCTCATCGCCACTGGTCAACGGGCTGGAGTTCGTCGGCGGCACCTCCCTCGACGCGGACGGGAACCCGATGGACCCCTGCGACCAGGTCGTACCCGGCGGCTCCACCGGCCGGTTCCAGTTCACATCCACCTCGCAGGGCTCGTACCACCTGATGTGCGACCTCGACCAAGACGGGACGTTCGATCCCGTGGGTGGCGAGGACCTGTTGCTCGTCGGTGCGAGCGACATCGGACTCAACGAGGTGCAGTGGGACGGCCTTCATGACGGCGTCGAGGTCGACATCGGAACCTACGAGTGCCAGGTGCAGGTGAACGTCGGCGAGTTTCACTACGTCGGTGCGGACATCGAGACCAGCTATCCCGGGATGCGACTGTACGAGGTCCACCCCGATCTCACCCGCAGTCCGCTGCGCATGTACTGGAACGACGCAGCTGTTCAAGACAACGCCCAGCCGATGCCGAGTGGGCAGCTCGGTCTCGAGGACTCCGGCGCACAGGGAGTTTTTCCGGGCGCCTACGACACGGCTGCGATCGCCAACGTCAACGCCCGCTCGTGGGGAAACTGGAACAGCGGCGGCAAGGGCAACCAGGCCTTCCTCGACACGTTCACGTGGCTCGAGTCCTCGACCTCGTCCACCATCGAAGTCCAGGCGGTCGATGCTTTCGCCGACGCCGACGGTGATGGGGCGGGAGATTTCGAGGAGGCATGCGCGTTCGGAACCGACCCCAGCGACCCGGACTCGGACGGCGACGGCACGAACGACGGCGACCAATACGGCGGCGTCGCGAGTTCGGGCGGCGGCAACGGATTGGAGTCCAATGGGCGATTGGCCAGCGCCCTGGCCCGACGGGCGGTCCGACGCACCCGTGTGACCGAAGGGCCGATGCCCGGGTTCCGCTCCGCGACCGACCTCCTGCTGCTGGCACCCGCGGCCGGGACGCTGGGAACAACCACAGCGGAGGCGACCCCGACGGATCTACCCGACATCACCAACGCCAGCTCGACCTTCGCGTTGGACTACTTCGACGACGACGGCACGCGCGTCGGAGGCGTTCTGCTCGTCCAGACGATCGGTGAGGTGTACGAGCACTCGAAGCTCGTTTGCGACCGTGCTCGGGGCGCATCCATCGACGACATGTTCATCAGCGACGTGGGTGGCCACGATGTGCTGCGGGCTACGACGCGGCGAGACGGCCTGCTTGACCATGCCGCGGTGTTCAGTCTCCACAGGGGGGTGCAGGGGGCAGACGTGTTCTCGTACTGGCTGACGTCCGACTACCCCATCCCGCAGACCGAGCAGCAGGTGGTCCGGGTGCAGACCTGGTCCAACGTCCCCGGCGGAGAGCTCACGCTCGCCCGCGCCGTGCTCGAGCGGGCCGCGGAAACGTACGGCCCGTTGCGCCCCCCGGGGCACGAGGCGCTGTGGGAGGACGAGGCCATCTCGGGCGGCGAGCCCATCGTGGAGGCCACTCCGCAAACGTCGCTCCCGGCCGCAGCCGTCGCGTCGGCGGAGGTCCTCGCGGGGACGCTGCGGATGGACCTGCGTCGCTACGCTCGGCAAGATGAAGCCCTGGTCTTGCGTACGGTCGCGCTCCAGGAGGATGCGCTCACCCAGAAGGTCGAAGTCCGTGAGCTCTCCACCGACGAGGGCTGGGTCGAGATCGACGTGGGGCGGGTACTCGACGTGACCGCAGAACTCGTGGTGGGTGGGCAGCTTCAGGACCAAGTCTGGCTCTCCGACGGCGCTTGGGCGGCCTACGACGACTCGCTGTGGGGAGGCGCGTCAGCGGTCAACTTCGATCGCACCGGGTGTTCACCGCGCTCCATCGATGGACCGCTCGCGTTCGCCGGTTGCGCTCGCGCCGCGGGGACCGTCGCGGACGACGCGGGGTTCGGCGGTGTCGCTCGACACTTCGCCCGGCCCGTATCCCTCGAAGACACCAACTCCCTGGCGCTGCACGTCGACGCGACACGGGCGGTCGAGCTTTGCGTCCAGACGGAGGCGGGTGACGCCTACTGCACGACTCTCGAGGCGGGCTCCCGAGAGTGGAGAGTTTCGAGGCTCGATCTCCGCGACGATGCGCAGGCTTCCCTCCCCGCCGGCGCGCACGCGCAGCTCGTCACCATCGCCAGCCGCGGAGCTGGTGCCTTCGAACTCGAGGTGTCCGGCCTGGTGTTCTCGAGCGACGCGGTCGAACCGCAGCCGGCCGCGACCGACGCATCGCGCGGTTGCGCTGTGCAAAGGCCGAGTCCAGGTCTGATGGCCTTGCTGCTGCTCGGCATCGGGGGTCTGGGTCGCCGTCGCCACCGACGGTGAGAGCGTTCGCGATCCCCCGTCGAGGCGCGCCCACGAACGACGGGAAGCCGTCTCTGGTCGTTTCGCTCTGGCCCGGCGCCGTTTGGTGTGCCGACTGCACCCACCCGACGAGTTCCGAACAGGCGCTCGCGCGGTCGTTCTTCGGGGTGCCGTCGTCGCAACACGCTTCCGCGCGCCGGGGCAGAGCGCCGCTGTCGTAGCCCGCCCTACACGATCGACCCGACATCAATCGCCACGGCCCAGCCCCCCGCGTCCGCGGGCCACGTGGCACGATAGCCCCAGGGGGATCGAAGAGGATGCAGATCAGATCGCTGCTTCTAGGCGCCGCCGCGTTGCTCGCGGGCGGCTGTTACACCGGAGTCGACGTCTCGGGAACCGGCACACCGTCGGGAGGCTCCGACAGCTTCACCACGACCGCCGGCGAAGGCGGGACCGGCGACACGGCGAGCGACAGCGACGACCCGGTGCCGGATGACTACGAGCCCTCACCGGTGGCATTGCGACGCCTGGTTGGCTCGCAGTACGTGGCTTCGGTCCGCCTGTTGCTAGGAGACGCGGCGGCCGATGCCGCAAACCCGCCCGACGACGCCGCGATCAACGGGTTCATCGCTGTGGGTGCGGCCCAGCTCGCGTTGGGAAGCGCTGAGGTCGACCGCTACGAAGCCTCGGCCCGCGACATCGCGTCCGCAGCCCTCGGCGCAGGCACGCACCTGAGCCACATGGACTGCACCCCGACGGGCCCCACCGACGACGCATGCATGCGGGAGTTTGTGCAGCGCTTCGGCCGTCTCGCATTCCGGCGCTCCTTGGAGACCGACGAACTCGATCGCTACACCGCGGTCGGACTCACCACCGCGGGCGACTTCGACGACTTCTACGCGGGAGTCGAATCGACGCTCGCGGCCATGCTGCAGAGCCCCCTGTTTCTGTACCAAGTCGAGACCGGCGAGGCCGAGCAAGACGGACAGCGACGCCTACGCGGAACCGAGCTCGCGACGCGAGTGTCGTTCTTCCTGACCGGGGCCACGCCTGACGGCCCCCTCCTGGATGCCGCCGAAGCTGGGGAACTCGACGACAACGACGGCTTGCGAGAGTCCGCGTTCTCGCTGCTCGAGCGCGAAGAAGCTCGCGGCGCGCTGGGAACGTTCACCGAGGAGCTGCTCAAGCTTCATGAGCTGGACGGGCTCCCCAAGGACGCGATCGCCTTCCCCACGTACGACGCCGAGCTCGCCGAGGCGATGCACGAGGAGACCCGGCTGTTCATCGAGCACGTCGGCTTCGAGGGCGGCGACTTCTCCGAGATGTTCGATGCCGACTACACGTTCGTCAACGACGTGCTCGCGGCCCACTACGGTATCCCAGGAGAGTTCGGCGAGGAGTTCGTGCAAGTCACGCTTCCGCCGGACCAAAAGCGCGGCGGCATCTTGGGGCACGCCAGCGTGTTGTCAGTGCTCGCCCACGTCTCGAGCAGCTCCCCGACGCACCGCGGCAAGTTCGTTCGCGAGACGCTGTTGTGCACGACGATCCCAGCGCCCCCACCGGGTGTCTCGACCGACCTTCCCGTTGGCGACGGCACCGAGACCCTGCGCGAGCGCCTCGAGGTCCACATGACCGACGGTTCGTGTGCCGGCTGTCACGTGCTGATGGATCCCATCGGCTTTGCGCTCGAGAGCTACGACGGCGTCGGCGCGTTCCGGACGCTGGACAACAACAAACCGATCGACGACGCCAGTGAACTCGATGGGACGCCCGTCTCCGGTGCCGCCGAAGTCGGCGCCGTGCTCCGCGAGAACGAGGCTGCGCACGCCTGCCTCGTCCGCAACTTGTACCGCCACGCCACCGGGCACATCGAGAGCGAGAGCGAGCTCGATGCCCTCCAGAACCTGTCTCTTATACACATCTGACGCTGCCGACGAGCGATCTAGTGTAGA
>CAJXVA010000028.1 GCA_913061055.1 uncultured Pseudomonadota bacterium | reverse complement strand
CTCGAGCAGCGGGCCCCTCGCCTCTTGGGGCCGACGGTCCGACACGTCCTCGCCGGTCACATTCTGCGCTGGGGAGACACCGCAGACGACCTCGTCCGCCCGGTGGACGGCGCCATCGAGATGCACAGCGCCTTTGGAGAGCGACTACCCGAGATGGATCCGCAGGCCATGCTGGCGGCCTTCGTGCTCGCACTCGAGCCCGTGGTCACCCGGCTCGCCCAGCAGAACCTGGCCCACCGACACGAGGACGAGCTCACCGAGCAAGAGGACTGAGGCCCGGCCCCGCAACGGTGCGTTCCGCCTCACGCCCCGACTTCCGCGATAGCCTTTCGGCATGGACCGACGCGAGATGCTCGAACTCGGCACCGCGAGCTTGTTGACCCTGTGGCTTCCCGGATGCCGCGGAAAATCGGCCCCGGCCGCGGAACCAGACCGTGGCCCGACGTCGGCCGTCCGAACGAAGATCCACGCCCGCGGCACGACCGATGGTGACGGCGCGACCCTGTCTCGCATTTTCCCATCCCCGCAGCTTCGCAACTTCGACCCGTTCGTCCTCCTGGACGACTTCGATGTCCGAGCCCCTGCCGGGTTTCCCACCCACCCCCACCGCGGGTTCGAGGCGTTCACGTACATGATCGAAGGTGCCTTCGAGCACCGAGACACGATGGGCAACGTCTCGAAGATCACCTCCGGCGGAACCCAACGCTTCAACTCGGGTCGAGGTGCGAAGCACTCCGAGATGCCCGCCAGCGCAGGAAGCAACCGAGGCCTCCAGCTTTGGGTCAACCTGCCGCGCAGGCTCAAACGGATGGAGCCCGAGTACAGCGGGCATCAGGGCGACGCGTTCCCGTTCATGGAAGCCGGTGGCGAACGCACCCGAGTCATTTCGGGGGGCACCTCACCCGTCGCCCTGCACACCGAGGTCGACTATCGAGACGTCACCTTGGGGGCTCAGCGGTGGTCGACGACGATCCCGGCCGGCCGAAATACGCTGCTGTATGCCATCGAGGGCACGCTCACCGTGGGCGCTCACACGGCACGGCGCGGCGAAGCACTGCTGCTGGAGCCGGGCGTGCTCGATGTGGGCGGCGCGCGCGGTAGCCGGTTCGCGTTCCTCAGCGGACGTCCGCACGGCGAACCCATTGTGCATCGCGGCCCGTTCGTCGACTGATCGGCGAGGTGGGTGTCCCTGGAGCCCCGCAGTGATTGCCGGGCGCCACAACACGGCGGAGACTTGGGTGCGTCTTGCCATGGAGTGTTTCGCGTCCAACCTCGCCGTCGTTCCGACCCATATTCGAGTGCGCGATCCGGGTTTTGGCACCCCGATCGAGTTCGGGGAGATCGCGACGATTCGGGGCTTGCTGCGCGCCGAAGAGGCCGAATATCGGCTCGGAGAGCTGTTCACCCGGTTCATGGAGGAGGTGCGCAGCGAACACGCGAGAGGCGAGCTCGAGGAGGCGCACCACTGGGCACTGGAGAGCTCCACGCAGCTCCACAGCAACCTGGCGCTCTCGCTTCGCATCTTCAAAGAGCTGTTGCCCCAAGCGTTCCTGATGACGCTCTTTGGGCCCAGTGACGCCGCCGACCCGAACGACCCTCCGCGTTACCTGTTCAACGGACTCGACGAGCTACGCGGCATGAAGGGAAACCTCGTGTTTACCGGCACCGCGCAGGTCTGCGAACTCGAACCCGAGACCTGCGAGCTCGAGGGGTCACCGAGCTAAGAAAGCGACTCGCGGCCGTGCGGAGCGGCGTGGTCGAGGTGGGGACCCAACGGAACGATCCGGAACGGGTTCACCGACTCGTGCGACCCGTAGTAGTGCCGCTTGATGTGCTCGAAGCTGCAGGTTTCGGCGACCCCGGGCATCTGGAAGATGTCGCGCGTATAGGCCCACAGGTTGGGGTAGTCGACGAGCCGACGAATGTTGCACTTGAAGTGGGTGACGTACACCGGGTCGAAGCGCAGCAGCGTCGGGAACAGGCACAGGTCGGCCTCCGTGAACTGGTTGCCGACGAGGAAGCGCTGCGTGGAGAGGTGCTGCTCCCAGTGGTCGAGCGCGCCGAACAACTCCGTCACAGCGCTCTCGTAGGCGTCCTGCGTGCGCGCGAAGCCGGATCGATACACGCCGTTGTTGACCTCGTTGTAGAAGGACGCCGCCGTCTCGTCGATCTGCCCGAGCAAGTCGGCCGGAGCGAGCTCCACCTTGCGGGTCCACAGCTCGCGGAACTGGGTGGTGAACATGCGGAGGATGTCCCGCGACTCGTTGTTGACCAGCGTGCCCGTCTTCTTGTCCCACAGCACGGGGACCGTGGCGCGACCGGTGTAGCTCGGGTCGGCCTTGGAGTAGAGCTGGTGCAGGTAGTCGATCCCGTTGACCGAATCGGCGATCTCGGCCTTGCCCTCGGAGAACACCCACCCGTTTTCGAGCATCAGCGGATGGCACACCGAGATCGAGATCGCGTCCTGCAGACCCAGCAGCGCCCGGGCGATCAGCGTGCGGTGTGCCCAAGGACAGGCGTAGGACACGTAGAGGTGATAGCGACCCGCCTCGGGGGTGTAGGGCGTGGAACCGTCGGCCAACACCTGGTTGCGGAAGCTCGCGGATTTCCGCACGAACCGTCCATCGCTGTCTGTCGGAAAGTGGTCCTCGTCTCGCCAGGTGCCTTCGAACAGGTGTCCCATGGAAGGCAGGCTGCCACGCATTGGCGGGCGCGCGAGCCCCCGGGTGCGGAACCGACTGTTCCGGTTCTCAGGACGCTCCGCCGGCGCGAAACCGGACGTGCACGTGCTTCGAGCGATGAGTCGCCTCCGCCGATGGCTCAGGCAACAACGTCGCGAGGGCCTCCTGCGTGGCTCCGCTGGCGATCGCGGCCTCTCGGATCCCCTCGTGGAGCTCCCCGTCGATGACGAGCGCCTCGATGTTTCCGTTCTCGGACAGGGCCTGCAGCAGCTCCCATGCTTGGGGCGCGAGCAGACGACCGTCCGCATCCGCAGGCCAAGGCAGATCCACCTCCCGCCCATCGCGGTGGGTCTTGTGAGGTGGAAACCTTCCGCCTCCGCGCCGGCTCAGATCGCCGACCGTGAGGACGGTCCCGGGCCTGATCGCGCGGAGTCGTTCGGCGACAGCGACGAGTTCACGGGCGGCGAGGGGGGTTGCCCACGCGAGGTTCGGGTGGGCAACCCGCAAGACGTCGCTGTCATGAAGCTGCACCAACCCAACGTCCTTCGGTGAGGCGGGGAGTTCTTCGACCGGCGACACCGCGGTGGGGCGCGCTTGTGGATGTGACTCCGCAGGAACACTGCAGGCAAGCGCCGCGACTCCGAGGCCCAGCAGCAATCCGCCAGACCCACGCGCGGTGGACGGGCCCGCCGCCACAGCTGCGATTCTCTCGGAAAGCGCGCGGTAGCTGGACAAGGTGGGAAGCGGACCTGGAGGCCGGAACGAGGCCATGCCGATGAGAGCTCGTCCATACAGCGTCGGGCTCAACGCGAGCCCACCGATCGCCGCCGCGTCTGCGCGAACCTCGAGCAGCGAACGCATCCGGGCCGCCGCAAACCAGCAGGGAAGCACGGGCCACGAAAACGCGACCGCAACGTGGAGCGCGGCGAGGATCCAAGGATCGCGGCCACGGACGTGTGCCCGCTCGTGCGCCAAGACGCACGACTGCATCGACGCCGGAAGCTCCAGCAAACCGGCCGGCACCACGACGCGCGGTCGAAACGTGCCGACGACACACGGACCGGCGGTCTCATGAACCCAAACCGGTGCTCCATCGATCGCGATCTGTCGCGTCGACTCCCGCAACAAGGCGTGCTCGCGTCGTCGCGCGACTGCGGCGAACCCCAGGACGAGGAGAACTCCAGCCCCATACAACAGCAGCGCCCAGGGCAGACCGCTGGGGCCGGACGTCGTCCCGACCTCGTTCATCGTCGAGGGCCCCGGCGAGAGCTCTGCGACCGTGACCGAGACCGCCAACACCGGGTCTGGAAGGACTGCCGCGGCGTGGTGGCCGGTCGCCGGCGTGAGCAGCCGGAGAAACACCAGCCCATAGCCGCCAAGACGAACCGCGGCCGGGATTCGCCGTCCGAAGGTGACCTCCGCCAGACGAACCACCACGAACACCAAGCCCGTCAGCAGCGTCGCCGTCCATAGCCAAGTCCAGGGGTCAGTCATCTTTGGCCTCCAGCATCTGCAGGAGTCGGCTCTTCTGGGCCTGCGTGAGCTTGGCGTCCTGAGCCAGGAACCGAAGCGCCCCCCCGACCGACCCAAACGCGGTCTGGGCGAAGCTCTGCCACGCCGACCGACGGGTCTCGGTGGGGCCGCTCGCCGCCCGGTAGACCCAGTTCTTGCCCACCCGATCCGCCTCGAGCATCCCCTTGTCTTTCATGCGGGCCAAGAACGTGCGAACGGTCGATGGCGCCCAACCACGGCGTTGTGCGAGCGCTTCCGCGACCTGCGAGCTCGTCGCGTGTTCGAGGCGCCAAAGCACCTCGAGAATGTCCCACTCGGCGTCGGTCATGACCGTAAGCTACAAGCGTAGCTCAACAGCGTCAAGTGTAGCTCACAAGATTCTGTTGATGAGTCTGCGTCGCGACCCGGCGACGCTGCGCGCTCAATAAGACTGGCAGCGGCTGTTGCTCTCGGCGCACTTGACCCGCACGTGGATGTGGATCCTGTGGCCGCTGGCGTGCCGGACGATGCCCTTGTTGGTGCCGCGCTTGCTTGGGTATTGAATCGCACGCGCGAGCTCGGACGCGGACGCGCCTGCTCGTTGGGCAGCCTTGCGCAGTGCCTTCTGACGGCTCGTCTCCAAGAAGATGTACTCGATCTCCCCGGTGTCGACGAACGCCTTGACCAACGCCCAAGACAGGTCCCAGTCGATGGCCGACAAGCTGTTGTTGTCCTTGGACACGCCTTTGCGACGAGGCAGGCGAATGTCCGCATCGCGGCCGGCCTGATGCGAGCCGTGCGGGCGAAGCCGTCCGCCGCCCTTCTTGCTCAGGTCGGCGATCTTGATCTCCCCGCGGTACCCGGTCTCGGCCCGAAATGCGGCGATCGAATCGTGAATGATCGTGACCGCGTGTGAAGAGCCGTACGAGCGCTCGGGGTCTCGTAGGGTGTAGTGCTCACTCTCGGGAAGCTGGATCCCGTTCTGAATCCGGCCTCGGTTGGGCTTGCCGATCGACAACGCGTTGCCCCGTACGCTCAGTCGGTCTGGCCTCGAACCGGAGTCCGATGCGGTCGGAGCGTCCTCGCCATCGGCGGGTACCGCCTCCTCGAGCGGGTTGGTGTAGAGCGTCAGCTTCTGCCCGACCTTGAAGGCGCGCGGCACCTTGCGGTTCCAGGATCGGAGGTCGCTCTCACGAATGTTGTGGGCCTTGGCGATCTCCACCCACCGGTCACCGCTCTTGACGACGTAGGTGATCTTCTCGCGCGGGGGCGGGGTCCGGCGAGCCTTGATGCGGAGCACCTGGCCTGCATAGATCCACTGCTTTTGCTTGAGGCGCTTGTTCCAACGGATGAGCTCCTTCTTGGACACCCCGTAGCGCTTCTCGATGTCCTCGATCCGCTCGCGCGGGACGACCTTGTGCTTGACCCACGGACGCTCGGTCTCTTCGCCTTTTCCGGCACCGAACTCCGCCGCGCCCGCGTCTGCGCGCATCGAGCCGCGGGCCCAGGCGCCCGGTGTGGCACATCCGGCCACCCACACCGCCGCACACAGCAGCAGAGCGCGGGGGTTCACCGCTGGCCTCCTCGGGTCATCAGCAGTTCAGACGACCGGGGAGCGGAAATGTTCGCGCCTGGCTCAGTCCTCGTCCGCAGCCACATCCTCGACCTCCAGCGCCTCGAGAACCTCGGGGTACACCGCATCGGCGAAGTATTGGCTGCCGGCCATCGTGAAGTGGATCTTGTCGTCGGCCCGGATGGCTTTCTTCTTCTTCCGGGACCCGACCACTGCGTGGGTGAGCATGGCTCCATCGTCGTCGGAGACGAACGGTGCGGTCTCGACGTACGACGCCGACTCATGGGCCTCGACCGCGGCTTTCTGGACGCCGCGGATGGTGACGAGCTTCTTCTCCAGGCTACGAAGGCCCATCGTCGGCATGCCCAGCCAAACGATGTCGCGGTCGGGTGCGGAGACCTGCGCGAGGAGGCTGTCCACCCGTTCCCGGTAACCGGCTTCCCAGTTCTCATGCTTCCACGTGACGCGCCGGCCGGCCTTCTTGTTCCGGTGGGTCAGGTCCTGTCCATCGTTGCCGCCCATCAGGACGACGACGAGGTCCGGCTTGCGAAGATCGACCTGGCGCTTGGCTTCGGCCATCCAGTCGAAGAAGTCCGGTCGTGCGAGACCCGAGGAGGACTTGCCCTTGCGGTAGCAGGTGATCTGCGGGTGGGCGTCGAGGCTCTTCTCGAGCAGCGCCCCGAACCCGGTCGCGATCAGGCTGTCGCCGAGGATCAGCACCTTGTAGGTCGGCAGCTCGGCGGGCTCTTCCTCGGGGGCCGGGTCCGGAGCAGCTTCGGGCTCGGGCGCGGGCTCAGCTTTGGCCAAGCTGGACGCATCGACAGCGGCGTTGGCGAGCGTGGGCTCCTCCGCGGGTGTCGGAGCTTCGGCCTGGGGCGCTGGCTCGGGCTCCGAAGGCGCTGGCGCCTCGGCCACGGTGGCATCGGACCCAGCAGCGGCGGGGGTCGAACTCTTGTCGCACCCGCTCAAGGAGAGGGCGAGGAGGAGGAGGGGCGTGACCGCAGAGGCTCGGGTCATGGTTTGGAACGCTATCCCGGTTAGAGGGCCCGCCGAAATAACGCAGAAACTCCGCAGCGGTCCACCTGGCTCTGCGCTCTTCGCGGGACCGGCGCAGCCCGCGATCCTGCGGATCTCCGAAGGCGCCGGAAACGCTTGGCATTTTGGTCCGCTTGCGGAGCGATCGAGGGGTGGCAACAACTCTCGCCATGTGGAAGAATGAGGACGTCGCCCGGGATGCTGGGCGTGCTGCTTCTCTCAACGCGTTCGGAACAATCCACACATGAGCTCTCGCGAAACTCGCTCCTCCCTTCAGCGCTGGCGTCTCGGTCGGCGTGTTGTCCTCGGCTCGATTCTCCTGGCAGGTACCGTCGCCACGTCCGGCGCCGTGATGTACCGCATGGCTGCCACGCAGTGCGGCATGCAGCACCAGGTCAACCGCGCGTACACGTACAGCGGCATCGGGGTGGTCATCGAGCGAGAGCAGGGGCACGTGGTCGTGTCCCGCGTCATCAAGGGTTCGCCGGCCGACGGCAAGATCCTTCCCGGCGCGCGACTCCTCCGCATCGAAGGCGAGCGTCTGCGCTCCGTCGAGCAATGGGCCAGCGCCATCCGTGGCGAGCCCGGCACGAGCTTCGAGATGGAGCTTGCGTACCCCTGCGGCGGCAAGAAGCGGGTCTTCGTCACCCGCGACATCGTCCGCGTGCGGTACTAGCAGCGGCCGTTACCAGCGTCTGGCTCGCCCATCGCGAGCCGGACTCCAACGCGAACACGCCACGGGCTTCGGTCTGTGGCGTTTTGCGTTGGTTGGGACCGACCGCGGCATCTGCTCGAGTCGGCGAGATCGACTACGGAGCCATCGTGGGGAGCACTCGCACATCGTCGATGAACAGCGCGCCCTTCGTCGCATCGTCCCTCAGCTCGAGCACCACCTCTCGCTCGGCCCAGCTCGCGGGCACGGTCCAGCGAACCGGCGCCATCGAGAGATGCGTTGGCGGGATCTTCACCGGGGCCCGCTCGTCTCCGGCGACCAACGCCACCTCCAGACGGCCGCGTGTTCCGACCGAACCGAGCAGCAACTCGACACTGCCGCCGCGGGGCAGGACGAAGGGAGCCGAACGAGCCGAGCCCGTGGCCTTCAGATCACCGCGAAGCCCCGCACTCGAGTAGTAGTAGCGCCCGCCGACGGGACCCACCGCCGGGAAGCTCGAGTTGATGCTCCGCGTCGCGCGTCGACCAAACGCAGCCCCCTGCGCCGTGAATCCTTCGGCCCGTCCCGACTCGAAGTCGGCGACGACCTCGGCCCCCGGTGGCAGAGGGCGCGGCCCGGCGGGAACGAACTGCAGCTGGTCGGCGCGGTAGCGGGTCACCATGCCAGCGTCGGACATGTAGCCCGACATCGGCCGTACCCGCTGTGCCCCGTGCAGCCGCCGACCGAGGCTGTAGCTGCCAAGACCTCGCATCATCCACCGCGGCGGATCGCCTTCGGTCCAAACCTGCGCGAACTTGCCTTCTCGGAGCTCCGCGACCAGTGCCTTTTCAATCGCGGCCCGATCATCGGGCAAGACATCGGTGATTCCCATGCTGCCGACGTGCCCCTCGCTTCCAGCCAGGACGGTCCACCACGGCCGTTGCAGGGCGAGAATGGGGCCAGGGCCCGCCTCGAGTTCGGCGCGCAGGGCCTCCGCTCTTCGCCGCCGTTCATCGGTGGGAACGGTGCGTGCCCACGACTGCCAAGCGTAGCTCTGCTTGAGTCCCGCCGAGCCTTTGTTCTGAATCGGCTGGTACATCGGCTCCACCGCGAGGGAGAAGCAAAGCTGGGCGAGCACCAGAACGCAGGTCACGGTGCCCAGCCGGCCCGAAGTCGGGAGGAGCACACCGACCGCGACCGAGCCCATCAGCACACCGGGGATGAAGGCGTTGGGTTCGGCCCACTGCGTGGAGTAGCCGAGCGCCGAGACGAGCAAGCCCGTCGCCGCCATGATCCCCCAGTAGGCGGGCTCGGCCGCCTCCGTCCACCGCTGGCTCGAGTTCTTCAAGCGAGCGAGCAGCGCCCCGAGGCTGATGACCAGCGCCAGCAACACGGCCGGGCCTGCATGCACGAACATCCCCCACGTCTTCTTCTCGAAGCGTTCGTCGTTGAAGGCGTGGCTCTGATGCAGCTCGTAGATGTAGTGCCACAAGCGGCCGTCGGTGACCGCGTTGCCCAGCAGCACACCGCCGCCGTCGATCACGGCGATGCTCAGCGCATACGCGGGGAGCTGTCGTGGCGCGACCAACAGCGCCCCCACTCCGCTCGCGATGACGAACGTGGCCGCCGTCTGCTTGGTCCAAAACGAGAGCGCCATGAGGACACCCGCCAAGATCGCCTTCCGATGGCTGCCCCTAGCGTCCCGCAGGAGCACCAGCGCCCATACGCACAACGCCATCGCCAACGTGTCCGGCCGCGCAAGGTCGAGCCAACGAAACGTGAACACGTAGCCGGATGCGAACAACGCCACCGCCGCGATTCGGTGCGCGGGGGGTTTTCCGGCGAGTTCGACGGCCCTGTAGATCGCCCAACCGATCGCGATGCACGAGATGATGCTGATCAGGCGGCCGAGGGTGTAGCTGACCCCGAAGATCTTGCCGAGCGATCCCAGCAGCACCGCGAATCCGGGCGTGTACAGGAACGGCACAAAGTCGCGGCCCGGCGGCGGGTACAGCGGCTGCCCGTGTGCGAAGCGGTGCGCCTGATGCAGGACACCACCCTCCATCCACTCGAGCTCCAGCGGAAAGCCGATCCGCAACACCATCACCAGCAGGACCGTGGCGATGACGACGGTCGAGACGCCGACCAGGACGCGGTTCATCGCGCCTCCTGCCCGAACGGACCCACTGTCCGGTCGGCGGGGCGACGGCAGCAGTAGACCCCCGGCGGCAACGGTTCGCCATGACGGTCCTCGATCTCCGGAAGGTCGATGCAGGCCCACCGGTAGTTGCGCCCATACCCCCGCGGCTTGCGTCGCTCGGACGGTGGCCGCGGCCCTCGATACCCGACATGGCACAGCAGGTCCGGGTCCCGGCTGAGGATGTATGAACGCGGAGCCTGCAGCTGGTGCCCTGGACGCGCGCCTTTCCCGGTGTACGGCCCTGCTTCGGGCATCGTCGCGATGACGGGATCGATCAACCCATACGCATCGATCGTCGGCAGCTTGGCACCGTAGGGCACGGCTCCGGCGGCACCGACGGTGATCCACGTGTCGGACGGGAGGTTGGCGTGCATCCACCGGCCCGCGGCCAAGCCAACCTTGGCAAACCGATCCATCGCCACGGTGCCCTCCCACTTGCCATCGATCCACTTGCCGCCTTGGGCGACGTCGTGCGCATGCCGAGCCCGAGCCTCCCGACCCAGCAACCCAGAGATCAACACGACGACGGCCAGGGCTCCCCAGCGAGCCCGCGTCCCCAGCTTGGACTCGACAGAGTCCGTGGCGTCGGCGAGCAGCCAACCCGCCACCACAGCGAGCGCCGCCGTGGCGACGACGTAGAAGCGCGAGTACGCCATGAAGTCCCCGCCGACTGCGTATCCATAACCGACGACGGTTGCGATGGGGAGCAGCACACAGGCATGGCGCGGCCGGATCGCGAGCGCCAGCGGTGCGAACCACCACAGATGGACGTGTTCGATCCACGCCCCGACGTACGCCACCCCATAGGTGTCACGCAGCAGCATGCCGTGCGCCTTGATCGGCCACGTGTTCGGCACCCAAGATCCGTAGTACGCGTGCCGCCACAGCAAGTGGGCCACAAGCGGTCCGGCGAACGCGGCCGCGGCCAGTCCCACGGTTCGCCAGGGCACCTCCCCGATCGCGACCCGGCGCTGCGCTGCGATGCGTCCGCCGAGCCACCCGATCCCAAATACCGCGATCGGCAGCAAGGCATCGGGCCGGGTGAGGCCCGCAAGCGCGGCCAGAGCTCCTGCCGCGACCAGTCGCCCGCGTGTCCATGCCAGCATCGCGCCCAGCACCACCGCCGCCGCGAACCCCGTCTCCAGACCACTCCCACTCCACACCATCGCCTCGGGCAGCGCGACCAAGAGCATCGCCGGCGTGAGGTGGAGCGGCCGAAGCGGTGCGGTCCACTCTCCGCGGAGCGCCCGCAGCAGCAGCACCGACAGCACGAGCACTGCCGCCGCTGAGGCGGTCGTCAGCACCGGAGCGAGCCCAATCGGCTCCAGTCCGACTGCCGAGCCCAGCGCCAGCAACACCACCCAGGAGAAGTTCGTGTAGCCCTCGACCCGCTCGGGTGGGTCCACCACGTTGAACACCGGCATCCCGTAGTGACCCAGATGTTCCGCGTACCGGAACGAGATGAAGGCGTCATCGCAGAGAAACGCCCACGCACGCACCTGGACCACGAAGGCCGCAAGGACGGCCAGCGCCAGCACCACGGCCAGGGGCGTGACGCGGCTGGAGGTCGGCGGCGTGCTCGAGGCGTCGATGCGGCATCCTACCGCCCCGGCGGCAGCCTTGGTACAACCGGCCGACAGCGTTCGTATGAGCCGTCCCCTGAAGCTGCTGATCCAGATCCCGTGCCTGAACGAGCGCGAGCATCTGGGTGGCACGTTCGCCGACCTCCCGCGGTCCATCCCGGGGATCAGCAGCATCGAGGTGCTGATCATCGACGACGGCAGCACGGATGGCACCGCCGAAGTCGCTCGCGAGCTCGGCGTGCATCACGTCATCTCGTTCCCGCGGAATCAGGGCCTGGCGGCCGCCCACATGGCCGGCATCGATGCCTGCATCCGGCTGGGTGCCGACGTGATCGTCAACACCGACGCGGACAATCAGTACAAAGGATCGGACATCGCGCGTCTGGTCGCGCCGCTCGTCGAGGGCACCGCCGACGTCGTCATCGGCGACCGGCAAACCGACACCATCGAGCACTTTTCCTTCCTCAAAAAGCTCCTCCAGCGCTGGGGCTCACAAGTGGTCCGCCGCGCCTCCGGCACGGAAGTCGCCGACTCGACCAGTGGCTTCCGCGCCTTCAACCGGCACGCGGCGTATCACATCTTCGTCCACAACCGATTCACGTACACCCTCGAGACGATCATCCAGGCCGGACAAGCCGGGCTCGTGATCGGCAATGTCCCGATCAAGACCAACCCCAAGACGCGAGAGTCTCGGCTGTTCGGCTCGATCCCGGAGTACCTGCGGCGTAACGGCGCGGTCATCCTGCGGGCCTACAACATGTACTGGCCCGTGCAGACGTTTGGGTTCGTCGCGCTGGCCCTGCTGCTCGTCGGGCTCTCGCTTGGCGGACGCTTCACGTACTTCTACCTGCAGGACCCCGACTACAGCGGACACATCCAGTCCCTGCTGGTCGGCGTGGGCGCGTTCATCCTCGCGTTCCTCGTCGGCCTGATGGCCCTGCTCGGCGACCTTCTCGCGAGCAATCGACGGCTCACCGAGGAGCTCCTGCACCGCGTTCGTCGCCTCGATGCTCGGGTTGCACGCGATGGCGATGGCGTCGAGGGTGTCGAGTCCACCGATGCGCAGCCGTGGCAGGCGGAGGACCCGACATGACCGCGGACAACGTGGTGGGCAACCACTACGACAAGTACGGCACCAGCAACCCGATCGCGCGGGCCCTGATGTCTGGTTTCATGCGCGGGGCCACGTCGCTGTACCGCTTGGCGGCTGCGGACACCGTGCTCGAGGTCGGGTGCGGAGAAGGCCATCTGGCGCGGGCCCTGCTCGACAGCGCGGCCAAGCCTTCGCGTTTCGAGATCACCGACCTCGACATCGGCCGCGTCCCCACCGACCTGCCCGCGCCGCTGCAGCCCAAGCAGGCCGACGTCTACAAGCTCCCCTACCCCGATGATTCGTTTGACCTGGTCGTCTGCTGCGAAGTCCTCGAACATCTCGAGGACCCCGAAGCCGGGCTCGCCGAGGTCGCGCGGGTTGCCAAGCATCGAGTCCTGCTTTCCACCCCCTGGGAGCCGGTCTGGCGGGCGATGAACATGGCACGGGGCAAGTACCTGACCGACCTCGGCAACACGCCCGGCCACATTCAACACTTCTCGCGGCGCGGGCTCGAGGCGCTGGCCGGCCGACACCTGTCGATTCTCCAGCGGCGCTCGCCGCTGCCGTGGACGATGTTGCTCGGTGCCCCTGCCCGCTGACAGCATGCGCGCGGCCGTCCCCCATCTCACGAAGTGGTGGCCAACGCTGCTCGTGACGCTGATCGGACTGGCGCTGCTGTGGCCGATCCCCTTGGGGCAGATGCCGCTGTCGGCCGACCACACCGTGCACCTCACGCGCACCTGGATGTGGGCGCAAGAACTGAGCAGCGGAAACATCCGAGGGTGGAGCCCGGTCTGGTTCCTCGGGACCCCGGTCGGGGAGCTGTACCCGGTGCTGGGAGACGCGATCGTCATCGGCGTCCGGGTGCTCTCGTTTGGCTTTGTGGACTGGTCCTCCGCCTATGCCTTGGGGTTCACGCTCGTGTTCCTCACCCAGGGTTGGGTGTTGCTCCGGGCCGGCCGCGTGATGGGTTGGGGCGTGGTGCCCGGGCTCGTGGCCGCAACGCTGGCCCTCATCGACGTCGGCTCCTACCGCGAAGGCGGCTTCATCTACACGGTCTACTACGGCGTGTGGCCGCAGGCGCTGGCCACTAGTTTCACCTGGCTGGGCCTGGCCGAGTTGAGCCGTCTGCCCGACGCCAAGGCCCCGGCGGACGCGCGCCGTTCCGTGGCCCGCGCCGGCGCCGCGATGGGAGCGGCCCTGCTTGCACATCCGATGTCGATGGCGGTCCTCGCCCTCGCAGGCCCCACCGTGGTGTTCGTGACCGGGCTTGGCTCGACCGCACGGCTACGCAAATCCACGGCCCGGGGCTTGGTCGCCGGGGGCCTCGGCGTCGCCCTCGCATTGTGGTGGGTCGCACCCATGCTCACGCACCGGGCATGGATGGCGAGCTACGGCTGGCTGTGGCAACCGCTCGACGTACTGGTTCAGCGAGCGATGGACGGCCAGTGGGCGCAGTCCATGCCGCCGCTGGCGGGACACTGTGTCACCGGAGGCATCGTGCTGGTCGCGGTGGTGGGCAATCGCTCGGCCCGGTCCTTTGCCGTCGTCGCCCTGGGACTGTGGCTCATGTCCGCCCGGGACATTCCTTGGGAGTTCCGCCTCGACCTCGTCAGCGAGGGCTTCACCCACCTGCAATACCAACGCTTCCTCACCGCCGCGAAGCCGGGCTTGTTCCTGATGGCCGGAGCGCTGGTCGGGGGCGTCGCGCACCTCGCCCGCAAGCTGTGGGCCCTGGGCGGCACCACACCGCGAGCCCTCAGCGGCGCGTCGGTGGCGCTGGTGCTCGCGACGCTGGGCCTCATCGCGGAGCAGCAGCGCGAAGAGTTCGAGAAGAACCCCGTCTCCGAGATCCAGCGCACTCGCATTCCCCGCCTGCCCGAGTTCGACGAGGACTACGCGGCGCTGGACGCATGGATGCGCAGCACCTGGCGGGCCCGCGAGCGCGACTATCGGTTCGTCGTCCACGACCAGCGCAACATCCATTGGTTCATGGATCTACCCGTCACCACGGACGGAGCGCCGATCCTCAAGCTGGGTTTCACACCCGGCGACAACTTCGTGCACAAGCCGGAGCGAGGCCCGCGAGATCTGCTCGATCGGGCCCAGGTTCGCTACGAGATTCGTCGGGGCCAGCGCAAGCGCCGTGGCGAGGTCGCCCGCTTTGGCATGCTCTCCGTGGTCGAGCGCCCGTCGTGGTCCAAGACCTCGATCGCCGAGCTGCAAGGAGACGGCGCCGTCGAGGTCCTCGAAGACGACGTCGCAGGGGGCCGCGTGCGCGTGCGAGTCAGCGGCACGCAGAAGGCAACCCGGTTGCTGTTCGGCGTCGCCGGATTTCCACGGTGGACGCTCGAAGGGCCCGACGGACCGCTCGAATGGGTCGAAGCGCCCGCGGCCGGCTATGGACCCGGCGCGACCCAGCAGGAGCGCCTCGAGGGGTCGACCCGCGGTGGCAAGGTCAATGGGGACGATGGCACCGAGCCCACCCTGATCGCCGCCGATGTGACCGACGGCGAATACACCCTCACCTACCGCCGCTGGCGGACTCTCGACGTGGTTGCGGCGCTCGTTTCGTTGCTCGCGTTCGGCCTCACGCTCGTGCTGCTCGGCTGGCCCAGCCAAGCCACCCGGCTCCGCGAGCTGTCCGATCGAGTGATGCTCCGAATCGCCATCCTCGGCCACCCGATCGTGTGGGCCGCGGCGGCCGTCGCGGTGGGCGGAGGATTGTTCGTCAAGGTGCGCCGCGGCCACACGGCGGAAGCACACCGAGCCGTGGGACTCGCCCACAACGGGCGGGCGTCCATCCTCCAACATGTACGCCCCGGGTTCACGAAGGCCGACATGTTGATCCGGCCCGCGCTGGTCTTCGACCGACGCCACGCCCAACCCGCCGTGGCGGCATTCGAAGGCGTCACGCCCGGGGATGAGATCACCGGGTGGGTGGCGCTCGAAGACGACGACACCAAGCGCAAACGTCAGGGAAATGTGTCGGTCCGCATCGAGGTTCGGGTCGCGGGCGGTGGAGACTGGACCCCCTTGTTCGAGCGGCGACTGGCGCACCGACCGGGGCGGGTCCCGCTGGCGCTCCCACTGGGCGAGCTGGCAGGACAGCCCATCGATGTCCGCATCTCCTCGGAGGTCGATGGAAAGCGGGGTCCCGAACTGGGCGTCGCGCTGGACCTCGATGGGGGCGGCGCATGAGCAAGCACTGGGCCCGCCCCGTACTCGGGGGCTTGGCCGCGTTGGCGGTCTTCGAGTTGGCCCTCGGGGGACTGTCGTACCGCGATGCGATCGAGGACGCGGATTGGGACGCGGTGTCGGAGGCGATCGAACAGGACGAACCAGCCGCGGTTCGCCTGGCCACGACCTGGCTCGGGCCCCGGGCCCGCATGGAGGTTCCCCAGCTTGCTGCGCCTCGCTCCGCCGCGGCACCCGACCTTCACGGACTCGAGACGCTGACCGTCGTGGGCCTGGGAGAATCCTGGTCCGACGCGCTCGACCGGGAACTCGAGGGTCAGCGGCGACCCTCCAGGATTTCGAAGGAGGCATTCGGCCCGTTCGAGGTCGGCCACTACCGCTTTGACGGTGCGCCGGCCACGTTGCACAGCTGGCTCTCCAATCCCCCGACGCTCTCCACGCCGCAGGGGGTCTGCCGAAAGAAGGGCTCGTCGTGGAGCTGCAAAGAGGGATCGGTCAACGTGGCCTTCGCGGAGGTCGACTACACCCCGCGCCGCTGTTTCCAGTTCGCACTCAGCGACAACACGCCGCTGACCTTCGAGGACACCATTCCGCTTGGGACCTCGCTGCGTGGCCACGTCGGGGTAACCGACTTCAACGGCCGTCTTCGCAGCGACGCACCGATTCGAGTTCGCACCTTCATCGATGACGTCTCGGTGGGCAATTTCGTGGTGACCGATGCTCAGGGCTGGCGACCGTTCTCCGTGAAGACGGAGCCTGGCGAGCATGCGGTGCGTGTGGAGCTGACCGACACCGTTCGGGGGACGTGGGGCCGCGAGGGACACAACCCCGGCGGCCGCCGCAAGGTGTGTTTCGAGCTCCGCGTCCTCGGGGGTGGAGCGTGAGAGACGTACCGCCGTGGGTGCGTCGGCTGGGGCCGTGGTTCGGCGCCTTGCTGGTCGGCCTGCTCGTGACGGCTGCCCTCTCCAGCACCCACCGCGGCACGGGCTACGTGCGCGATGAGGGCATCTACTTTCAAGCGAGCCGAAGCTACGCCGCCTGGGTCGACCGCCTGCTGCACGAGCCTGCTCAGGCCATGAAGCGAAAGGTCCGCGACCGTCACTTCGCGCCCAACCACGAGCATCCCGCGCTGATGAAGACCCTCGGCGGGATGTCGGCGCGCTGGCTCGGCTCGGCCCCGGCGAAAGACGGCGTGCCCGCGCGCGGGGGGCAGATGCCCGAAGGCGCGGCGATGCGACTGCCGGCCCAACTCATGGCGGGTCTGGCGACGGCACTGCTGTTCCTCGCGGGGTTCCGACGCGCCGGGGTTCTTGCGGGGCTGCTCGCCAGCGGCGCGTTCATCCTGCTTCCGCGGGTGTGGTTCAACGCCGGGCTGCACGCGTTCGACGTGCCCGTCGCCGCCATGATTCTCGCCGTCGTCCTGGCATACCGACGCGCCCAGGGTTCGGTGGGCTGGAGCCTCGCGACGGCGGTGCTGCTTGGCATCGCGATCGCCGTCAAACACAACGCACTGTTCGTCGGCCCGCTGCTCGCCCTACACCACGGACTTCAGCTCGCGCTCGACCGCCTGAGGCACGGACGCGTCGCGCCCCGAAGCACATGGGTCCCGCTCCCGCTGGTGAGCATGATGCTCCTCGCACCCGTCGTGGCGTGGGCGTGCTGGCCATGGATGTGGGCCGACCCTGCGACCCGCCTGCAGGAGTACGTCACGTTTCACAGCCAGCACAGCTGGTACAACATGGAGTTCCTCGGGCTGAACCACAACCAGCCCCCCATGCCACTGAGCTACCCGTGGGTCATGACCCTGGCCACGGTCCCCGCGGTGCTTCTCGTGGCGGGGCTGCTCGGCCTGGTCCTGCAGGGGCGCATCGATGTGTACGCCCCGGTGACCCGCGATGCCCAGGCCAGCTTCTGGCGTCCGCGCCCCGATTCCCTCCCCTGTCGTGACGCGCTGCTGTACGGCCTGTTCGCCGTCTTTCCCATCGCGCTGATCAGCCTGCCCTCGACCCCGATCTTCGGTGGGACCAAGCATTGGATCACCGCATACCCATTCGTGGCGCTGTTGTGTGTCGAGGCTTGGTCGCGGCTGTGGCGACTCGCCGAAGTACCGGCCGCACGGCGTCGGTGGATGCAGCCGGTGCTTCTGGCACTGATGCTCACTCCTGGCGCCATCGCCATCCGAGACGCGCCAACGCTTGGTCTCTCGCAGTACGCCCCGCTCGTCGGAGGCCCCCGGGGCGCCGCTCGCCTCGGACTCAACCGCGGATTCTGGGGCCACGCGGTGAGCGGCGTGCTTCCGCAGCAGCCAGGCCGTCTACATCTGCACGACCTGCACGAGCTCGCCCGTCGGCAGTACGCGCGAGAGGGCCGATGGCCGCAGGGCGTCGAGCCTGCGCCCCTGTCCCGAGCCGACGCCGCGCTGCTGTTCTATGAGCTCCATATGACCACCCATGAGGTGGATGCTTGGAACCGATACGGCACCACAGCGCCGAGCACCGTGTTGGAGCTCGACAACGTCCCTCTGACGGCTCTGTACGAGTCGCCACTCATCGACCCGACCCCATAGCGATGCCTGTCCCACAGCAATACACCTACCCGCGATACCTTCGCTCCAAGCGGACGGTCGACGACAGGGCGCTCAATCGCGACGTCATGGAGGCCGTGCTCGCCGGGCTCCCGAGCGATCGCCCCGTCCGCATCGCCGAGCTTGGCGGCGGGGTGGGAACGATGGTGGACCGCCTCATCGAAACCGGGCGCATCTCAAACGCGGACTACGTCCTCGTCGATACCCAGGCCGAGTTCCTCGAGGACGCGAACACTCTGGCGGCGCAGTGGCGACAGGGCCTCACCCGGAACCTGACCACGGCAGTGCCCGGCGTGTCGTTCGAGGTTTCAACCCGGCATGTGCCCCTCGAAGACTGGATCGCACGAGAGGACAGCACCTTCGACCTCATCATCGCGCACGCCGTCCTGGACCTGGTCGATGTGGAGACGGTGCTTCCGCGGTTGTTCGAGCGGCTGGCACCAAGCGGGGTGTTTTGGCCAACGATCAACTTCGACGGCGAGACCATCTTCATGCCGAAGGACCCCAGAGACGGCGCGTTGATGGACGCCTACCACCTCAGCATGGACGAGCGCGTTCGAGACGGACGACCGTCAGGTTCCTCCACCGCCGGCCGCGAGCTGTTCGGACACATCCGGGCCGCCGGCGGCTCCATCGTCCGTGCGGGCAGCTCGGATTGGGTCGTGTTCTCCGGTACCGACGGTTACGAGTCGGACGAGGCGTACTTCGCCCACCACATCATCCACACGGTCGAGCAGGAACTCGGCACACACCCAACGCTCGCAGACTCGGTGCGAGGCTGGGGCGAGCTGCGCCACGCCCAAGTGGAGTCCGGCGAACTCGTCTACATCGCCCACCAGCTGGACTTCGCGGTGTGCCGCGGCGATGCCGAAGCTGGGGTCGTCAGCGCTTCTTCCACACCAGCAACCGATACGTAAACAGTCGCCGGACCAATGCCATCTGCAGGGCATTGCCGCCCAACATGTTGAGCCACCACGCGTTCCGCGTCGGGATGTGGCGGCCAACCCGAACCATCGCCGTGATGACGCGGTCGCGAGGCCGTCGAAGCTCCACATCGGCCGTGAGGTCGTCATCCTGCACGAGCTCGAAGCCGTATTCGTCGGCAAGGCGCTGCGCGCTTCGAGGCGACACCAAAGACCCCACGTTCCATCCGGTTCGAAACTCGCGGACCCAACGCGCCTCCCGGGCGGAGAGTTCCCCCCGCTCGACCCGTTCCGAGGCGAAGTCGTCACACAGCGCCAGGAGACCGCCGGAGCGAACGATCCGGGCGGCCTCGGCGAAGAATGGCTCCGGGCTCGGAGCATGCACGAACGACTCGATCCCGTACGCGAGGTCGACGGCTTCGACCTCGGCGGGGAGGCTCGTGAAGTCAGCCTGTAGGCATTGCAGCTGCTTGGACAAGCCCGCACGGGCAAACCGCTGGGTCGCCAGCTGTACCTGGGCCGCGCTGATCGTCACCCCCACACCGCTGATGTCCCGCCGGTGAGCGAGATACTCGAGCGACGCGCCCACGCCACATCCGAGGTCGAGGACTCGCTGTGTTTGCGGGCTCACGAGCTCCAGCAACCGATCATGGACGTAGTGAAACGCTTCGGCCCGCGTCTGAACCCCCGGGCCCCAAACCGCCCGATGGATTGCGCCGACCGTGCCACCTTGGCCAAAGCGTAGGAAACGCTTCGTGTTGGCCTCGTAGTACTCCTCGACGTCGCTCGTCCCCACGAAGTGCCGACAGTAGCGAACAAGTCTCGCCCAGCCCAGCGCCGGGGCTCCATTGCCGCACCGCATCTCGACTGCGACAATCCGGCATGCTGACCGGTCGGTGTTTGTGTGAAGCGGTTGCCTACGAGATCGAGGGGGAGCTGGGGCCTATCTTCAACTGCCACTGCTCCAAGTGCCGCCGCTGGCACGGGAGTGCGTTCCGGACCCGGGCTTCAGTCGCCGCGCATCAGTTTCGCTGGGTCCGCGGCGAAGCAAGCGTCCAGGGCTACACCGGTGGCAACGTGACCAAGCACTTCTGCTCGACGTGCGGTTCGAACCTGATCAGCACCTACGCGGACCGCCCGAGCGTCATCGGCCTGCCCCTGGGCGGACTCGACCAACATCCGGGCGCCACACCGCAGGCTCATATCTTCGTGGACTCGAAGTCCCCGTGGCACGAGATCACGGATGCACTGCCACAGTATCCGCAGTGGCCCGGGGACGAGGCGGCGGTTCGCCAGACCTCGTCCGCGTCAAGCCACGACGGCTGAGAGCCCTACTCCTCCGCGGCGAGCTTGTCGCACTCGACGAGTGCCGCCTTGGTCTCGGCTTTCATCGCGCATTCGAGAACCGCGGCTGGCGGCGCCTCCGAGTTGCAGGCGCCGACGATATCTTTGGTGGCCTTGTCCTTGGCTTCCTGCGGGATGTCTCCACCCTTTTCGGTGGAGAGCACCTTCGTGACGTGATCCGCGAGTGCGTCGCACTTGGGGTTGCCCTCGCCGCAACCCACAGCGAGGGAGCACAGACTGAGGCCGAGGATGAGAGTCGCGTTCTTCATGATTCTGATTCCTGGAAGGAGATTGGGGCGGCTCACTTGACGCCGTGCATCATCTTGTTGAGTGGCGAGGACAGAACAACCAAGACGACACCGATGCCAACGGTGACGTACCCCATCGTGGAGTACGCGTCGGTGTAGGTCGCGAGACTCTTGGCCGCATCGACGAGGAAGTCCGGCGAAATGGAGCTTTCTGCGGTCTCGACCAGCGACCGGATCGGACCCGGCGGGTCGATGTGCTTCGCTGCCAGCCCGACGAGGGACCCGATCGGGCCGTCACCGCTTTCCTCGCCGCCGGTCAGCTTGGCGAGCATCGCTGCCAGGTAGTTCGAGAACGCGAAGCTGAGGAACCATGCGCCCATGACGGATCCGGTCATGTGCTTCGGCGCCAGCTTGGTCACCATGCTCAGACCGATGGGCGAGAGAAACAGCTCTCCCATCGTGTGCAGCATGTACATGAACATCAGGATGTAGATGGGGACGAGCGACGCGTCGCCCGCCATCGAGGCCCCGAGCAGCACGAGCAGGTAGCCGACGCCCAACTGCAAGATGCCCAACCCGAACTTCATCGGGATGTTGGGGTTGCGTCCTTTTCGGTCGAGCGCCACCCACAGCCAGGTGAAGACGGAGCCCAGCAGGAGGATGAAGATCGGGTTGAATGACTGGGTGCCCGAGGCACTGAACTCGAACAGGCCGAGGAAGTTGCGGTCGACGTTGCGGTCGGCGAACAACGTGAGCGAGCTGCCCGCTTGCTCAAAACAAGCCCAGAACGCCACATTGAAGACCATCAAGATCAGCAGCACGATGATGCGATCACGTTGCACCTTCGTGGACTTGAAGGCCTCGCGCAGCAGCGAGGCGACCACGAACACCAAGATGCCGCCCAGGGCATAACCGACGATCGCTTGGCCGTAGCGCAAGAGGGCGAACAAAACCGGCGCGGCAACGACGGAGCCGATGTACGTCGGCATCGCCCACTTGCGGTAGCGCTCCTTGTCCGGAATGTCGCCCTGGCCCTCGAAGTGCTTCGAGCCCAGGATGAACACTGCGACACCGATGAGCATGCCGACGCCCGCGATACCGAAGCCGATCGTGAAGCCAAAGCGCTCACCCAATGGACCGACACCAAACAGCGGCGCGGTCGCGAGGAAAGCACCAAGGTTGATGCCCATGTAGAAGATCGTGAAGCCCGAGTCTCGACGCGGGTCGCCGTCTTCGTAGAGGCGACCGACGATCGTCGAAATGTTGGCCTTGAAGTACCCGTTGCCGATGATGATCACCGCCATGCCGGCGAACAAGAAGAACTCCCCGCCGCCGAGGATCATGAACTCCCCGACTGCCATCATCAGGCCGCCGAGGATCACCGCACGCCTGTAGCCCAGGATGCTGTCCGCGATCTTGCCGCCGGCGACGGGAGCTGCGTAGACCAACGCCGTGTAGGCGCCGTAGATGCCGAAGGCCTCGAGGTCGCCCTTGAGCAGAGCCTTGGTCAGATACAGGACCAGCAGCGCGCGCATGCCGTAGTAGCAAAGGCGCTCGAACATCTCGGCCCCGAAGAGCACGTACAGGCCCTTGGGGTGTCCACTTTTCGTCATCGGGCTGGTGCTGCTCACAAGGTCCTCGCAGCGGCGGATTATCCAGACCGAGCGAGGTTCGCGCAACACCGATGGGTCAAGCCGCGGATGCCCTCATGTGACCTGGCGCGGTTCGCCCGCAACGACAGGAGGCTGACCGGCCTCCATGTGCATCCGAACCTCCCGTTCGATCTCCTCGAGAACACTCAGCAGCTGCTCCGAAAGCTCGATCGCGGCGTCCAACGAGCCCGCTGACTGGCTCCTGGCCCGGGCCTCGCTCTCGAGCGCCCGGGCATGTTCGAGCAGATGGGGCCTCAGGATCCCGATGAACGATCCCGCGAGGGTGTGGCCAATGCGCTGCAGCGCGTCCGGGTCCCGCGTGGTGATCCCTGAACGAATCAGCTCCGCATACTCGGGCTTGGACGCGAGAAACACCTCGAGACACAGCCGCACCGATTCCGCGTCGTCACCGAACTTCTCGATGACCTCATCCGAGCCGAGTCGCTCGACCAGCGTCGGTCGGTGGACCTCGCCGGATGCCATCGCCGTGGCTTCGGCCTCGCTCAGGACCCGCTGCACAGTCTCGAACAAGGCCGTAGCCCGGATCGGCTTGGTGAGGAAGTCGTCCATCCCAGCGAGCCGGCATCGCGCGAGTTCCTCGGGCGCCGTCACGGCGGACAGTCCGACGATCGGGACCTTCGTTCGCCCCCTCATCGACTCCCATCCACGAATGCGCTCGGTCGCGGCAACGCCATCGAGACCGGGCATCTGCACGTCCATGAAGATCAGATCGAAGTCACCCGAAGTCGCGGCCGACAGCGCCTCTCCACCATCGCGTGCGGTCTGCACCACATGCCCCACCTTCTCGAGAAGCCGCGCCGTGATCGCGCGGTTGGCCGGGTTGTCATCGACGAGCAGAATGGTCGCGCCGCGGGTCTCGACGCCGACAAGCGGCACCGTTGCCCGCTTGCCTTCGGCGTTGGCGAGCGCCCGGAGTGCAGCGGCGACAGTCGCTCCACTCATCCCGGTGACGACGGCGTGCGTCACACCGATGTCAGCGTCCTCGGAGATGCCAAAACCGACCGTCCGGGTCGATGACAACTCGGGCAGCGACTGAATCGTGGGAAGGACCGTGTCGCCCTCCACAGTGTCCATGGCGAGCATCACCACGTCGAACGAGCGGCCGACAGCTGCGGCGTTGGCCAGTTGGCACACCGCCGCAAGACTCCCCGTCACCGCAAGCACGGTTCCCCCAGTCGGGCGGACCAGTCGGCGTGTCGCGTCGATGGTGGACACATCGTCGGTCACCAACAACACGCTCCAAGGCGGGATAGGAACCTGGCGGGCGTTGCGAACCCGACGAAGCCACACCGTGAAATAGAAGTTCGCCCCCTTCCCAACCTCGCTCTCCACCCACATTCGACCACCAAACAGGTCGACGAGTCGGCGCGAGATTGCGAGCCCGAGTCCGGTGCCTCCGTGACGCCGCGTCGATGAGCCATCCACCTGCTCGAAGACCTCGAACACCGACTCATGCGACTCCTTGGGAATCCCGGGGCCCGAATCGGACACGCAGAACTCGAGGCAGAGTCGGTCTCCCTGCTCTTCGGCGACCCGCGTCCGCAGCCCGACGAACCCCTTCTCCGTGAACTTGACGGCGTTGCCGATCAAGTTGAGCAACACCTGTCGAAGCCGCGACTCGTCTCCAAACACCACCCCGCTCGTGCGTGGGTCCATCTCCACCCGAAGCTCCAGCCCGCGCTTGCGTGCCGGCACGGTCATCAACTCGATGATGCTGCTGACTTGTTCGCCCAGGTTGAACTCCTCGGCGTACAGCGACAGCCCGCCGGCCTCGATCTTGGAGAAGTCGAGGATGTCGTTGACGAGTTCGAGCAGCGCATCGGAGGCGCTGCGGATCGTCTGGATCCCCTGGCTGATGGTCGGGTCGAGCTTCTCCATCAGAAGGAGCTCGGCCATCCCAATCACCGCGTTCATGGGTGTCCGGATCTCGTGGCTCATCCGGGCCAAGAAGTCCGTCCGCGCCCGGCCAGCGGCGATCGCCTCGTCGCGTGCTCTCACGAGTTCAGCCGTCCGCGTGGCCACGTCGCGATCCCAGCGCGCGTTGCCATCCCGCAACTGTGATGTTCTCTCCGCGAGAAGATGCTCCGCCTTTTCACGGGCGGCCGCCTCGTCCCGCGCCTTGCGTTTCCAACGCTCGAGCTCGCTCAGCGGGTCACCCATGGACCGCCGCCCCACGGGTCTCGAGCACGCTGTCCACCATCTCCGGCCTGTCGGTGAAAACCACGTCCTTCATTGTCCCGCGAACACGCCCCATCCTCTCTTGGGGTTCATCGTAGCGAGACGCCAAGCGAAAGCGTCAAAAAGTGGAGCCAGTTGGCGTTGAACCCGTCCGAAAACGGGTCAGGGTCGCTCGAGGTCCCACGCGCGCCGCCTCCGATGTAGCGGAGGTTCAAGAACGCATCCACGCCATGTTGCAGCGCGAGGCCACCGCGGAGGCTCGCATCGACGATCGCCCCCTCCACATCACTGCGCCCACCGTTGATGTACCGAATCGGGGCGTAGAAGCCGTCCACCTCGCCCCCCATCCAGAACCGACCGCGGACGAACCCGCGGCCGCGGAACTTCACGACGGGGACCGGACCGACGTTACGGGACGCGCGAAGCTGAACGCCATCCTGCGAAGCGTATTCGAGATTCGCGTTTCGAATCTGAAGGGACCCGCCGAAGCCGACCTCCGCGTCCCCAGGGAGAATGTCGTAGAGGTAGCTGATCCGCCAATACGGGAAGCTGTAGCGAAAGTTGATCGGGGTCCCCGCCCGGTAGACAGCATCTTCGACGACAAGGTCTCGGTCGGAGATGGCTTGCGACTCGAGCTGCAGCGGCTGGTACAGCAACACGATGGTGTGGCGACGGTCCCAGCCAAGGTCGAGGTCGGTGGACAGCCGGCCAAACGCAAACAGCGTGTCCTGCCCCATGTCGTCCCGGAGGTCGACGTACGTCCCATCAGTCCCGAGCTTCAGCCGATGCTCGAGGACCGAGAGGAAGCCGAGCTCCGCGTGCAAGCGAACCGCAAAACGGCGCCCCGGATCGTTGAGCACCGAGTCCTCGGCCTCCGGTGAGCCCGCCTGCGCCGTGACGCCTGCGAGGATGGTGAGAGCGAAGGCGATGAGGGCGATGAAGCGCGACATGTCAGTCCCCGGGTAGGGACTGAGTCTCCATCAATTGGGCGAACACGTCATTGGCGTTCACGTCGGTCGTACTGGACCCAAACGTGCAGCTCGCGTTCCCCGGCCAACAGTGGCCGCCGCCCTCGACGGTGCACAGCGTGACCTCCACGCCGTCATCGCAGGCGGTCCAGGTCTCGCAGGTCGAGTTGCCCTGTTGATGGGTCACGTTGGGGACGGGGGCACAACCGTTGCGGGCCGCCCACCCCTGCATCATGTCTTCGGCCCCAGGAAAACCGGGGCCGATGCCACCGTACTGCACGATCGAGTCCGCCGTTCCGTGGAACTGCTGGACCGAAATGGGCCGCGAGGGATTGCACTGCAACATCGTCAGCACCCCGGCGACGGAAGCCACCCCGGCGAAAACATCCGCGGCCTCGCACGCGAGGCGATGCGCCATGTGTCCACCGTTGGACATGCCGATCGCGAACACTCTGCTGGAATCGATGCACGATCCCAGACCGACGTGCTGCACCACGGTCCGTGCAAAACCGACGTCGTCCACGCCCGAGCTCTGCGCACCGCCGCAACACAGCCCGGTGTTCCAAGAGTTCGAGATGCCGGCCGGGTAGGCAACGATCACGCCCGCTGCAGCGGCGGCCGCGTCGTACTGCGAGAACATCGCCTGCTGTCCGGGATTGCCGTACAGGCCGTGGAAGTTCAGCACCAAGGTGGCCGGCTGCGTGACGTCGACCGTCTCCGGGACGTAGAGGCCGTAGCTGCGGCTCTCTCCCCCGTGATCCAGCGTCACTCCGTTGTAACGCCCGGGCGGAAGTGTACCGGCGGGACAGGACACGGGTCCGGGGCCATCTGTCGTTCCGGAATCGGTCGGGTCGCTGTCACTCCCGCTGGACTCGGACTGCGAGGTTGTCGCGCCGGCCGACGTCCCCTCCGCGCTGGACACACCGCTCGAGGTGCCAGGATTCGCCGTCCCGGTGGAGCCGTCTTCGCCGAGACCTGTGCCGTCCGTCGCGCCGTCCGTGCCGCCAAGTTCGGAGGAGTCTCCGTCGCATGCCGCCAGACAAGCCGCCAGGATCCATGCGTAGGTCGAAAGCGCTCGGTTCGTCATCGGCATCCTCGTGCAGCCGTGTAGGTACGTTGGGCCCGCAGAAGGTTCCCCCCGGGGCCCTCGCGGCTCTCTAGGAGGGGGACCAGTTGGGCGGAGGCGGCACCACCGCGCCCGGGGTCTTACCGGTCATGCGATGCGCGACGAACTCCGCAACCGTCCCCAACTTGAGGTAGGGGTTGGACTTGAGCTGCGCGTCGAGTGTGGCCGCGGGCGTGGGACCGTAGTGGTGTCCCGGGTACATCGTGGTCTCGGCCGGCAGGTCGTCGATCAGCTTTCGCAGCGTCGCGAACATCACCTCGGGGTCGCCACCGACGAAGTCACAGCGTCCGCAGCCATCGACGAACAGCGTATCGCCGGTCACCAAATTGTCGCGGACACGAAAGCACACCGAACCCGGCGTGTGGCCAGGCGTGTGCAGCACGTCGATGTCGACCCCACCGACGTTCAGCGTGTCGCCAGGGGAGACCGGACGCAGGTTCTCGCAGCGGAACCCCGAGAAGTCGATCTCCTCGCGGAGCATGTAGACGGGCACATCACGCTCCTTGAGCAGGTGCTCGACCTGGTCCACGTGGTCGAAGTGACTGTGCGTGCACAAGATGGCTTCGATGCGGACATCGAGCTTGCCCTCTTCGTCCAGAATCGACTTCAGGTGCCAAGCCGGATCGACGACGGCGGCGATTCGCTTGTCACGGTCGCCGATGAAGTACTGGAAGTTGTCCCAAGGGCCGAGTTCGTATTGGTGGATAAACATCGAGGTCCTGTCCCAGTTTCCGTCTCAGTCGAACGTGACGACGGAGCGAATCGAGTCGCCGTGGTGCATCAGATCGAACGCTTTGTTGATGTCCTGCAGAGGCATCGTGTGCGTGATGAGATCGTCGATCTCGATCTTGCCGTCCATGTACCAATCGACGATCTTCGGCACATCGGTACGCCCCTTGGCGCCGCCGAATGCGGAGCCACGCCAGTTCCGGCCGGTGACGAGCTGAAACGGACGGGTGGAGATTTCCTCGCCCGCCCCGGCCACGCCGATGATGATCGAGGTGCCCCACCCCTTGTGGCAGCACTCCAGCGCGTCGCGCATCACCTTGACGTTGCCCACACACTCGAACGAGTAGTCTGCGCCGCCACCGGTGAGGTTGACCAGGTGCGGGACGAGCTCACCTTCGGGGATGTCTCCAGCATTGACGAAGTGCGTCATGCCGAACTTCTCGGCCAGGGCCTGGCGCCTCGGGTTGAGGTCGACGCCGACGATCATGTTCGCGCCAGCCATGCGGGCGCCCTGAATCACGTTGAGGCCAATGCCGCCCAAGCCGAACACGACCACGTTGTCGCCGGGCGCGACCTTGGCGGTGTTGATGACCGCTCCGATGCCGGTCGTGACGCCGCAGCCGATGTAGCAGACCTTGTCGAACGGGGCGTCCTCTCGAATCTTGGCGACCGCAATCTCCGGCACGACCGCATGGTTCGCGAACGTCGAGGTGCCCATGTAGTGATACAGGCGCTCATTGCCAATCGACAGGCGCGACGTCCCGTCGGGCATCAGCCCCTTGCCCTGCGTCGACCGAATCGCCTGGCAGAGGTTGGTTTTGCCCGACGTGCAGTACGAGCACTGTCGACACTCCGGGGTGTACAGCGGAATGACGTGATCACCGACCTTCAGCGAGTGGACGTCGGCCCCAACCTCCACGACGATGCCCGCACCTTCGTGACCGAGGACCGATGGGAAAATGCCCTCAGGATCGGCACCCGACATCGTGTACGCGTCGGTGTGGCACACACCGGTAGCCTTCATCTCGATCAACACTTCCCCAGCACGGGGAGCGTCGAGCTCAACCTCCTCGATCGACAGGGGTGCTCCGGCTTTATGCGCGACGGCGGCCTTCGTCTTCATCGCGCCCAAGGTACCGCAGCCGGGCCGGCATCGGCGCTATGGAATGTCGGCGCCGGCCCAGTCCGAGGCGTGTGCAATGCCCGGCCGAGGATCTCCATCGAGGTCCACGAGCGGATCCCCCTGAACCCACTGCGCGACGTCCTCGAACGGCATGCCGAGCGTGTCGTAGCGAAGATGGAGATCCCCGGCGGGGTAGTCCTCGAACCACCGACCGGTCTCGACCGCGCCGACCGCGACGTTGCCTTCGCCGAAGACAGCCTCCAGGGCGCTGTAGCTGACGTCGGCCTGCGGACAGTCGATCTCACCGATCGATCCCTCGCTGAGCACGATGCTGTTGCGGACCGAAACCGCGTTGTCGCCATCGCAGACGATCCCTTGCGCATCGCCGAAACCGGCCACGATGCTGGAGTACGCGACATCGAGCGTGGAGGTATGGGTCCGCAGGACCGAGACGTTGTTGCGGTCGCCTCCGACCATCGCGTTGCGGAGGTTGAGGTATGCGTCCTGGCTGATCGACACGGCGCCACCGCTGTTGTTCACCAGCTCCACGCGATCGGCATACACCGAAGCCCCGCGCACCTCGACTGCGGTGCCGTAGGACTCTTCGATCCGGACATCGAGAAGATACAGCGAGCTGCCCTCGGTCACCGTGATCGCCGCACGATCGTCCCACGACGTCATGCAGGGCCGCGCGCCGGGCTCCCCCAGCAGCGCCACGGACCGTCCCTCGGCGATGGTCAGCGTGTCGAGGATGCACTGGTCTCCGGGCGTCCAACGGATCGCGATGCGACCTCCGCCCGGGACACCTTCGATCGCCGCCGAGAGTGCGCCCGCCGTCGCGACGCCATCCTCCCCCACGACGACCGCTTCGTCGAAACACCAGCCCGACTCGAAGTCGCAGGCGGTCTCGCACTCGTCGTGCGCGGTGCACCCACGGCACTGACCATCGTCCGAACACACCGGCGTGTTGTCCGAACACAGAGAGTCGTCGATGGCGCTGCACTGCACGCACCCTTCGGGCGAGCACACCGGTGCGTCTGGATCTGTCGCGGCACAGGCTTCGTCTGGATTCTCGAGCGCGTCGCAGCCCACACAGGCTGCGTCGACACAAAATGGAGTCGCACCCGAACACGCGGGCTCGTCGCCGCAGCCTCCGACGCCTCCACTGCCTTCACCGTCGGTCGTCTCGTCGTCGTCCCAGCCTGCGCTCACCCCGGTCGGGTTGGGGACATCAACGTCTCCCGTCTCCGAGCCTCCGTCCGGTTCGTCTGCGGCGGTGAAATCGCTCCCGCAGCCGGCCAGAAGTCCGGTGCAGACGCCCGCGAGAACCTTCAGTGCATGCTTCGTTTGCATCGGCCGGGCGTATGACATGCTCCTACCTCGGTCGAAAATTTTGGTGCAAGCCGGGGACACGCTATGCCGCAGGGGGTTCCTCATGAAGCGCATTGCAGCTCGAATCGTCTGTGCATCCCTCCTGCTCGGCGGATGCTCCTCCTCCGGCGGTCTCGTCGTGGACGAAGAGCAGATCGAAGAACGCCTCGTCGGGGGCTGGGATGGTGCGTCGACCACTGGGACCAGCGTGCTGCTGTTGCGCGAAGGACTCTCCGGAACGCTCAGCGCGGTCCACCTGCTGGCGGACGACCGCGAGTATCAGGTCAACTTCTCGCTCGCGGGGAACATGGCCGAGGACGCCGAGAGCGTGCTGCTCGACCTGTCCTGCACCGAAGGCCGCGTCCGCTCGCTCACCGCGCTGGAGGACCGAGAGGACGAGGAAGACACGATCCCCTCGGCGACCGACGAGGAGCCCACCGAAGAAGAAGGGATCGACCCCGACGGTTGGGACACCCTCGACTGCGCCGGCTGGGCGCTTCAACTCGAGTGCGGGATCGCAGGCGAGTGCGACAACGCCGACTGCAACCTGTTCTGTGACGTCGCCTACTTTGGCGATGCGTTCGCGACCGCGGCCATTGAGCTGTCGAGCATCGAAGACGAGCTCGACCACTGGCAGCGGGTCTGAGGCCGCCCGAGCGGTGGCGAGCCCTCAGGGCAACCAGCGCTCGGTGTGTTCCCCAAGCTTCGGCGGCGCCGCCTCGACCGACTCCCCGAGTGAGAACGGGCCCCGCACGGGACCGCTGCCCGGGCGCCGGGTCTGCAGCTGCGCGTCCGCCATCGCCTCGTCCACCGAGAGCACCGGTGCCACCGGGACGCCCGCCTCGCGGAAGCGTTCGACCCACGAGTCCAGCGGCTGCTCGGCGATGCGGGTCGCGATGCGAGTGCGCAGCGGTGCGGCCGCCAGGAAACGCCCCCAAAGTGGCAGTCCTGCGGCCCCGGACAGGTCCAGCACGTCGCACATCTTCCGCCAGAACTTGTCCTCGTCGACGACGCCGATGCTGAGGTACCGCTCGTCCGAAGTCCGGTAGACGGTGTAGTGCGGGAGGGTGTGCAACCGCAGGCGCTCCATGTTTTGGACTCGCTTCGTCTGTCGCAGCCGCTCGCTCACCGCCTCGAGCGTCGCCCGCCCGCGTCCCTGAGTGAGGCTGTCGGCCAGCTTGCCCACGATCGACCCAAGGCCACCGGGCAACGCCTCGGAAGCACGGCGCATGGCGTTCGCCGTCGGCTCCGCCGCGTCGGCGAGGCTGGCGTCACCGGGCGTGAGCCCCTCGGTCCACACGTACGTCCAGCTGAGCAGCGCGTCGACGATCGCCACGTCGAGGACCTGTCCCTGTCCGGTGCGCACCCGCTCGAGCAGCGCGCCCAGGATCCCGGTCGTCGCCGTCATCGCGGCGGACAGATCGCCGAATGGCAGCGCGCCGCCCAATGGACGGCCGCGATCATCCCGAAGCATGTGGCACACCCCGGTCAGGGCTTGAAAGTTGAGGTCGTGCCCCGGGTAGTCACGGTACGGCCCCTGCTGCCCGTACCCGCTGATCGAACAGTAGACGACCTTGGGAAACGCCTTTGCGATCTCGTCGGGACCCAGCCCGAACCGCGCCATCACGCCGGGGCGAAACCCCTCGACCACAACATCCGCATCCGCGATCAGGGCCCGCACGGCTTCACGGTTCGCGGGCTCCCGAAGGTCGGCCACGACGCTGTCTTTCCCGGCGTTGAGAATGTCGAACAGACGAGGAAACACCCGAGCGGGATCCCCTCGGGGCGGCTCGATCTTCACAACCTCGGCACCCATCGAGCGCAACACCATCGTGGCGTAGGGCCCAGGCAGGTTCTGGGTGAAGTCGACCACTCGGGTTCCGCTCAGCGCCGGCACGGCGAGCAGTCTACGGTTTTTTGGGGAACTCCGGCCGCTCCGATACCCATGATGCATGCGCCACGACACGCCTGTCGGCTTTTGGTCGGTCCGCTTGCTCCCCATGCTCGCCGGCCTACTCGGCCTCAGCGGCCTGCTCGCTGCGCGTGGACCCATGGCCGTGGTCGCGGGCATGTTGCTCGTGGCCGCCGTGGCCCTGGAGTTCGTCGGCTGGGGCCAGTGGGTGCGCGCCCGTGGTCGCTCCCTTGGCCTGGCAACCCTCGCCGGCGCCTGCGTCTGTGCTCTCGCCCTGGTGGCGGGTTCCGTCAGCGGCTCCAACACCGCCGACTCGGTCGTCGCTCAGCGCTGAATTGACGGCAGACCCCGGCCCGGCCACTCTCGGTCGGCATGACCGGTGAGGATGACGCAGCGACCCGGGCCCTCGCGGTCCGCGAGCACGCCACAGCGCCCGCCGAGATGAAGCTGTCGGACTCCTTGCGGTCCGCAGCCCGTGACGAGTTTGTCTACGTCGGACGCAACGGCGAAGTCCGCCCCGCCTGGCGGTACAAGGTTGGTCGAGCGGTTGCGCTGAGCACCGCCGGCGGCCTTGGACTTGCGGGCATCGGCCTATGCTTCGCCGTCGGGATGCCGTGGCTCAGCCTTCTGTATGTCGGCGCACTTGGGGTGGTCGGCAATGCGTGGCGACACGGCGAGCGGCTCAAGGCGGCCGCCGCGATGGTGGCCGCCGAACAACTGGGTCCCGCCGAGGCAGAGCTTCAAGACCTCGCCCAAGCCCGGACCGCGTCCAAGATGGTTCGCGCGCTCGCGTGGCACAACCTCGGCGGGGTCGAGATGCGGCGCGGCAACCCCAACACCGCACTGCAACACGTTCAGCGCGCGCGGGAGTTGTTGACCAGCACCCGCAAGCACGCCGCCGGTCCATGGCCATGGATCAACCGCTTCAATGAGGCGCTGCTCCTCGCCCAAGTCGGCCGGCTCGCCGAAGCCCGCAGCGCCCTCGAAGAGCTCCAAGCCGCGCCGGAGGGCGAGTACTTCGAAATCCTCCGACTCAACGTTCGGCTCATGGTGGCGTTTGCCGCCGACGACGTTTCGCTGTTGCCGCCCGACCTTCACGATTGGACGCGGCTGGCCCTGGACACGACCTCGGCCGAGCTCGCGCTCACGCTGCTCGGGTGGGCGCACGACCGACGGGGCGACGAAGACATGTCCTCGTTGCTCATCGACCAGGCTCTCGACCGCATGGACGATGGCCTCTTCCGTCGCCTCTACCCCAAGCCCCACGCGTGGCTCACCGCCCACCGCCCGGTTCCATGAGCGCACCGTGGCTGTCGGCCAACCCGGACAAGGCGTGGGCCGAACGCCTGTTCCTGCTCTACACACCCGTGTGGATGACGGCGGTCGGACTCGTGATGGTCACGGGCTGGATCCACACGTTCGGCGACGTTGGCTTCATGGTCTTCTCAGTCGTCGTCGCCGCTCCAACGCTCGCCCTTCCGGCGTTTCTCGACCGCAACACGCAGCGCCCGTGGTGGCGCAGCTATTGGTTCAAACTCAACGCCTGGTCCGCAATACTCGTCTTCGGCGGGACCTACTTCGGCACCGCGTACTTCTTCGACCTCATGGGCATGCGCTACGAGTTCGACGTGTCGTGGACGTTCGAGTCGCCGGTCGTGGGTCGCCATGGTGGCCGCGTCCCGGTGTTCATGTACCCGCTGACCCAGGCCTACTTCGTGAGCTACTTCGTCCTGCTCACGGTGGCCTATCGCCGGCTTCGACCCTCGTTGGGTCCCATCGGGCGCGCGCTGCTGGTCCTCGGACTCGCGTACGCAATGGCGGTCGCCGAAACACTCGCGATGGCCAATCCCCTCATCGCGGACGCGTTCTCCTACGCGGACCGCACGCGAATGCTGCTGCTGGGATCTTGGGGCTACGCCGTCTATTTCATCATCGGGCTGCCGATGCTGTTCGCCCTCGACGAGCCCACCCCAGACGACCCCGCACCCCAGTGGACGCTGCGGCGCACGGCATTTCACGCCATCGGCACGTACATGCTGATCCTCTGCGGCCTCGAAGTGTGGGCCCAACTCATCGGGCCGCTCTAGCTGCAGCTCAGTTGAGCTCGATCTCGCAGCTCGACTCGAACACGAACCCTTCCTCGTCGAAACCCGTGAAGCGAAGGCTCGCAGGTCCCGGGATGAACTCGTCGGTGAGCGCCGCGGTGAATGTCCAGGTGATGCCGCCAGCATCGGGCACGGCGTCGACATAGGTGAAGACCTGCGCCGCATCGCCTTGCGCGACAACAAGACCGACGTCGGTGTGCGGTTCGGCATCGGTGAACATCACCGTCTCGAGCTCACCCAGGCTGAGGGACAGGAGGTCACCGAAGCCCTCGTCACACTCGGCGGGCGGGTCTCCGGTCGTGGTCTCGGCGATCGTCGTCTCCGAGGTCGCGCCACTGGAGCTCGAGCCCGACGTGACGCCGATGCTCGTGCTCGGTCCCGTGCTGCTGCCGGTCTCCGACCCGGTCCCAGACGCGGACATGGACTCGGAGCCCGAGGAGGATGCCGGATCCGATCCGGACGTGCTCGCCAGGCCGGTGCTCGAAGCCGCGGTCGTGGACCCGGGGCTGCTGCCCTGCGTGCTCGGCTCGGCGAAGCACCCACCCAGTATCGTCGCAACCAAGGAGGCGCCCAGGACCCGACCCAACATCATGCGCGGAGCCTAGCACCGCACCGCCGCACAATCGTCTCGAGCCGTCACGCGGCCGACCGATCACCGGGGCGAGGCTCGGGCGCCGTGACCGGGTCTTGGCTCCGAACTCGTGTGAGCAGCTCGCGCACCCTGTGGACCGTCTGCGCCTGTCTCGCTGTCCACAGCTCAGCCCAAACCGCATCGGGCAATCGTCCGTGCGCACGCAGAGCATCCGCGTCCGCAGCTGCGAGAAGGTGGTGCTTGTCATCGCTGACCGCGGTTGGGCGTGGGTACCGGGTCAGCTGAGCCAACGCCGTTTCGACGGCCGTACCGATCCGGGCCGGCTCGCGCTCGAGGACCCACGCCAAAACCTCCCAGGAGTAGTCCGCATGCGACCGCTCCTCCACCGCGATTGTCTCCAGTACACCCCGTGTGATCGGCTCCTGGCACTCCTTGGCACAGGCCGCGGCGACGTCGGCGTTGTAGTCCTCGAGCAGGCAACCGTCCTCCAAACTCTCGACGGCGAGGGTGATCAGCGGGTCCTTCCCGAAGTCCATACCGAGCAAGAGCTCCGGCATCGCCTCCACACTCTGCGACCGGCCTTGGTAGCCAGCAGCAAGGGCGAAGCACAGCCGGGTGTGTTCGATCTCCTCGAGCGCGGCCTTGTGGGCCCCGGCCATCAACTCCGCCGGAGCTCCGACCGCCGCGAGCATCCAGGAGATCCGTGAGAACGCGGGCACGGAGGCGTGCTCCTTCTGAGCGTCGTGCAGCCATAGCGCACCCAGTGCCTCGCGGGTCGCTGCGTCGAGCCGGGCGCCGTCGGGTCGGTCACCGCGGGTCCAGTCCGATCCCTCACGCAGATTCGGGTGGAGCTGACGGCCCCGAATCCGAAGAGGACGGCCCCATGCGCCGCCCATCCCCGAAAGGCCCGACGCCAAGATGCCCAGGAACCATCCGGAGGGAGCCCCGAGCGTGGACAGCAGCCCGATCAGAAGCGGACCGACGCCGCCCTGCTTGGCGGCGAGCGACTTGATCGCGAACACGATGGCGACGATGGCCAACACGAACTGCGCGAGAGCGAGGATCGTGAAGCCAACCATGGCCGGATCGTTCTCAACCAGGTCGCGGCCAAGCGACATGAAGACTCCGAAGTTCACCAATCCGGCCAGGCACGACGCGCCGACCATCTTCCACGCCGTGCTTCGGTGACCAGGAGCAGGCTCGGCGGTAGGGGTCGGGACCGGCGCGTTCACGAGTCCGAGGGTACGCCACGACCCACCGTCGTCCCAACCGAGCCGTTCGGGTCGAAATCGCCCCCACGGTCTCCGTGTCCCTCTAGAAGAGGTCTCGGAACCAACGCATCACACCGCCGGTTTCCTCGCCGTCGGGCGCTTCGCATCCTCGCAGCATGTCCGTCAAGGACACGGGGTCGACGCTCCCCGGAGCACCGATGAAGACCAGTCGCGACTGAGGCGTCATGTCTCCCCAAGGAGCGCCGAGTTCGAGTTCGGCTCGACGACCGACGACGTGCAGCACGGCCTTTCGCACCTGCTCTCGGGCGACCTGCACCACCCCCTTGACCCGAAACACCGACGGCGGGAGCGCGTTGATCACTCGCTTGAGCCGCTTGGGGGACAGGGGCACATCGGTGGTGTAGCTCCACGTCGTGAACGCCGCGGCGTGGTCCGGCTCGGGTACATCCCCACCGGCGTGGTGAACGGTGACGGGGAGATTCCCCGGCTGGGGAACGACCCCGGACCCGAACCCAAGTACCAGTGCAGCGGGGACATCTCCGTGGCGCGATGCCACGACCCGAGCCCGCGGCACGGTCTTGCGGATCTTGGCCTCGACCGTCCGCAACTGCTCGGCGTCCAGCAGGTCTGCCTTGCTCAACACCACGATGTCCGCAGCCTTCAGCTGGCCACCGATGACAACCCGCTGGCGGAACCCGGCGGCGAGGTGAGCCTCGGCATCCACCACCACCACGACCCCATCGAGTGAAACGAGGCCCTGAAGCGAAGGCCCGCCGATCGCCCGCGCTACCGCTGCGGGGTCGCTGACCCCACTCGCCTCGATAACGAGATGGTCAGGGGCGTCATCGCGCGACAGCATCGCGACAATCGAACTCGCGAGGTCCTCTCGGATGCTGCAGCAGATGCAGCCTCCGCCAAGGCTGACCATGTCTCCATCCACGCCCAGGACCAGTTCGGCGTCGATGTTGATCGCTCCAAAGTCGTTGACCAACACACCCAAGCGACGGTCGGTTCCGCCCGACAGACCGCCCGAGATGAGGGCGTTGAGCAGCGTCGTCTTGCCGGCGCCGAGAAAGCCACCGATGACCGTCACCGGAGTGAGAACAGACGATGCCATGCGGTCCTCCGATGCCTACCAACGCGAAGGCAAACGGGTCAACCCACAGACGCCCATCCCTGCGCGTGGAGCGATCGACTCCGGGGGTGGGCGATGCGCCAGGATCTGCGCTGGAGCGCCTCGTTCGCCGTCTGACCGGGCGCGAGGCGCAGGCGGGGAAGTCCGATGGCGGTCGTCGAGGGCCGTTCCGCTCGGTCCACAGAGGCGCTGGAGCTCGGCCGGCAGGCCCTGCATCGGCCTTACACGAACCGTGAAGATCGTAGAGCAGACCCACGGTCCTGACAGCCCCGAGCTCCTCTCGGTGCTGACCAACCTCGGCAACCTCGACGTCGAGCAGGGCGACCTCGAGGGCGCGTTGCTGCACCGGACTCGGGCCGATGAGATCGCGTTGTCGAAGCTGGGCCCTGCGCACCCCTCGGTCGGAATCGGTGCCCACAACATCGGGGATCTCTGGGTCCAGCGGGAGCGATTCGCCGAGGCGACCCCGTAGTTCGAACGGGCGCTCGCGATCTTCGAAGCGTCGCAGGGTCCCAGTGCGCGAAGCCGGGCGCGAACAGGGAGCCGCGGCGCGAACATGGATCGAGGACAAGCTCGGGCCGCGGCCGCAAGCCGCAGGCAAGGACCCAACGGTCGCCGGCCTCGATTGAGCGCACGCGAAGAAGCGGACGGGCGATCCGTCTAGCACTACTTGATTGGGGCTCGCCGTTGTGATCTACCGATCTGCGTGGCGACG
>CAJXVA010000027.1 GCA_913061055.1 uncultured Pseudomonadota bacterium | reverse complement strand
CGTGGGCTCGGAGATGTGTATAAGAGACAGTAGTGGGGGCTGCGCAGCCCGATACCGAAACCCAGCATAAGCCTCCCCGCAAAAGTGGTCTGCTTTACAGCGACGACAGAACGGTGCCGCCGAGCTTTTCGCACAGTGATTCGGACAGCGCCTTGTCGCCGGTATAAACACCGACAAAACCAATGCCATGGCAGGTGTTCTGTCCAGCACAGCTATTATTGGCGTTGCCTTTGCAGGCACTGAGGCCGGCACAGGTGAACACATCATTACAGTAGGCGACGTGAACCGCCTCTTCGGCCAGCGTGGTGTCCGGCATTGCGGTCAGGTTGGCTGCTTCGCTGCCACCCATGACCTGGCACATGGCTGCCGAGAAATTGGCGTTGCCGGTACTGACAGCGACAAAACCAACCTCGCCGGTGGCGTTGGCACCGGCGCCCGAGGTGGAGGAGACGACCACCCAGGGGCTTGGGAACTACGGAGCTACGCTCGGCCAGCGCCGCGCCAAGGTGTGGGAGATCGGTGGCTACGCCCGCATGCGCGGCGAGTTGCAGCACAACTACGATCTCGACCACGGCCCCACACCCGGCGGGCAGTTGCTCTACCCGCTTCCCCTCGGAAACCCGAGGCGTCAGCTCCTGACCCGGGCGGACATGCGACTGCGAACGGACCTCGCCGCCCACGCACCGCGGGGCTGGATCTCGATGAACGTCCGCCTCGACGTCCTCGACAACTTCGCGCTCGGTTCTTCACCTGCGGGGATTCCTGCCGCGACCACGACGCAGCTCTCGGGGCCGGAGGTCATCCGCGTGAAGCGAGCGTTCGCCCAGGTGCTCACCCCGCTGGGCGTCATCGCGGTCGGTCGGATGGGAAACCACTGGGGCCTGGGCATGCTCGCGAACAGCGGTGACTGTACCGGGTGCGACAGCAGCGATGCGTCGGACCGCATCGCCTGGGCGCTTCCGGCGTTCAAGCACGTGTTCGCGCTTGCCTACGATATCTCCGCGTCCGGTCCTTTTGTCTCGGACGCCGCAGGCACCCGAGCCATTGGCATCGCGCCGCGGGCTGCCGTGCACTCGGTGACAGGGGCCTTCCTACGAACGCGTTCCCCCAACTCGTTGGCGCGTCGCCGAAGCGGGGGTCGCCTCACGTTCGAGTACGGGGCGTACGGTTCCTACCGCTGGCAGAATCTGGACGTTCCAAGCACGTACCTCCCGCTGGCCAGCGCGGCGCCCGAACTGGACCGCGGACAGGTCATGATCCGCGGATACCAGGCCGCCGCGACCGACGGATGGCTTCGCCTGACCGGGAAGTGGTTTCGGGTGGAGGCGGAAGGCGCGTTCTTGTGGGCAAATGTCGAGCAGCCCTCGCTGATCCCCGGTGTGTCGCTTCCGCAGCCCGCAACCTCTCGGCAGGGTGGCTTCGCGCTGGAGAACGATGTCGGCGAGGTCCACGGTCGTTGGAGCGTTGGGGTCGACCTCGGTTTCGCGAGCGGTGACCGGGCGCCCGGCTTCGGAGCGTACCCGGCCATCAACGGTGCCGCCCCTGTGCCGGGCGACCTCGAGGGTGCACAGGCAACACCACCGTACGACAACGCGGTGAACAACTTTCGCTTCCACTCTGACTACCGCGTCGACCGAATCCTCTTTCGCGAGATCATTGGCACCGTGACGGACGCGACCTACGTGCGCCCGCATGCCCGGTACACAGCGTGGCGCGGCGCAACCGGGCAGCTCGACATCAACCTCGCGGGGGTGTTCTCTGCCGCGGTCGAGCCAACCTCCGCCCCGGGCCAAGAGCGACCCCTCGGCTTCGAGATCGACCCCTCGATCGTCTTTCGCACCAACTTCGCGCTCGAGGCTGCTTTCGAGCCGGCGCTGCTCATCCCACTGTCCGGACTCGACAACGTCGCTGCCGGCTACGCCGCCAAGCCTGCGCAGCTCTACCGCGCGCGCTTGCAGTTCAACTTCTAGCCATGTTCGTCCTACGCACCGTCCTAGGCTCAGCTCTGCTCACCGGTCTCGTTCTCACCGGGTGTGACGGCAACGGCGCTCTTCCGCCCGATCGTCCCCTGTACGAGGGCGAGGAGGAGGTCCCGCTCGACTGCATTCCGAACCTAGACGGTGTCATCGATGCGCAGGAGCTTCCGCTGGTGCTCGGTGCGGAGATCACCTACCTCGTGTCTCCACCCGGCGAGCTGCGAACCGTCGACATCGAAGGGGCAGGGGAGGGAACAACCCGCGGCTGGGATTGGTCCATCGATCAGGCCGACGACCAGCTGGCGAGGATCTCCGCCTTTTCCACGGAGGATCGTTGGTATGCGGACCGATTCCCTCCGGATGCTTTCGTGGCGCCTTTCGATGACGGTGGAAGCACGGAGACGATCTCCAGGCGCGACGACGAGGGGCTCTATGTCCTTGGCATCGCGTCGCGGGAGCCCGATCCTCCGACCGGTCGCACGTTGCTGATCTACGACGAGCCGATCTCCCTGATCCGGTTTCCGATCGAGACGGGCACCAAGTACTCGTCGTCTGCCAACGTCGAGGACGCGGTCTTCAACGGGATCCCCTACGCCGCCCGAGATACGTATGAAGTCGAGGTGTCGGCGGTTGGCGAGTTGCGACTCCCGACCTTGACCTTTTCTCAGGCCCACCAAGTCCGGGTTCAGCTCACGATTGAGCCGGCGCTCGGCGAGACCACGTCGGTCCGACAGGTCAGTTACTTCTTCGAGTGCTTTGGTGAGGTCGCACGGGCGACCAGCCAGCTTGGCGAACTCGATCCCAACTTTACCGAAGCCGCTGAAGTGCGGCGCCTCGGCTACTGAGCCCACTCCCACGGAGCCCGCGATGAACCTCTGGAAAACCTGGAAGACAGCCTTCGACGCCTGGGAAAACAACACCGCGCAGATGCTGGACCCCATCGTCCGAAGCGCCCGCGTGTTGGAGCCTGCCGGCTCAGCGCTCAGCGCCGCGATGAAGCTCAAGTCCATGACCAATCGAGCTTCGGCGGCATGGTGGAGCGCGATCGGCTTGCCTACACGACGCGACCAAGAGCGGGCGCTGCACAAGCTCAACACGCTGGAGAGCCGAATCCTCGATCTCGAAGAGCAGCTCGAAGACGCGAACGCGACGCAGGCGGTGAAGTAATGGACGTCGCGAACCACCTCGAACTCAAGCCGGCCCCGGCGATCTTGCTCGAGCGGGCCGCCACTCGGGGCGCGCAGCCGCGCTACATGCTTCCCACTGACGACGGTGGGTGGAAACCGCTGAGCTGGGCCGAGCATGCGGATGCTGTTCGAGATGTGGCGGCGGCGCTGATCGAGCGCGGTCTGTCGGGCACGGAACGGGTGGCGATCTTCGCTGGTAACAGCCCGGAATGGATCGAGTCCGCACTGGGAGCTCAGGCTGCGGGCTTGGTGGTGGTCCCGGTCTATCCGGCGTCGACGGCGGAGCAGGCCAGCTACGTTCTCGAACACAGCGATGCGCGTGCCCTGTTCGTCGGAGGCGAGGCACTCGTTCGCCGTGCGCTTGCGGCATGGGAGAGCCTCGAGACCGTGGGCACGGTCGTGGTGCTCGACGATACGTCGGTCACCGAGGTGCTCGATGCCATGGCTGATGAAGGCGACCGGGTCCCTTCGTCGGATTGGGTTGAGCGCCGCTTCGTGCACGTCAGCCAGCTTCGCGAGCAGGGGCGGTCGGCACGAGCCGCGCGTCCCGACGTGGTCCAGGAGCGCTTGGCGAGCATGACGCTGGAGGACCCCGCCTTGATGCTCTACACCAGCGGTACCACCGGTCGTCCCAAGGGGGTGCCACTGACGCACCAGAACATCGGGGTCAACGCTCGCGACTGGATCGTCAACAACGGGCCGGCGCTCCCCGAGGATGGTGTCGATGTGCTCTGGCTCCCGATGAGTCACATCTTCGGATTCGGCGAGGCCTGTCTGGGCAACAACCTCGGGTTCACATCGTACCTGTGTAGCCCCAAGCAGGTGATGGACGTGCTGCCGAAGGTCCGTCCCAATGTCTTCATGAGTGTGCCCGCCTACTGGGAGAAGCTCGCCGGCGCGTCGATTGGGATCGAAGACGACGCTGCGGCCAAGCAGGCGCTGACCGAGGCGACGGGCGGTCGACTTCAGTTTTGCCTCTCGGGGGGTGCCGGTCTCAGCATCCCGGTCAAGGAGCACTACAAGCGCTGCGGTGTGCTCATCATCGAAGGGTATGGGCTCACGGAATGCTCGCCAACGCTCACTCTCAACCGCCCCGCTGACTTCCGCTTCGACTCCGTGGGCAAGCCGTTGCCCTCGGTCGAACTGCAGCTGGCTGCCGACGGCGAGATCTTGGCTCGAGGCCCGAGCGTGTTTGGGGGCTATCACAAGGATCCCAGCGCGACCGCGGCGGCATTTGACGACGAGGGATGGTTCAAGACCGGCGACATCGGACGTTGGACCGAGGACGGATTCCTACAGATCATCGATCGCAAGAAGGAGATCTTGGTGACCGCTGGTGGCAAGAACGTTCCTCCGGCCAACATCGAGCGCTTGTTCGCAAGCGATCCCCTCTTCGCGCACGTCGTCGCCTACGGAGATGGTCGCAAGTACCTCGTCGCGGGAGTCTGGCTCGACGCCGACGTCCTCACCGAACGTCTCGCGGCCGTCGGGGCTGCCTGCGATGATGCCGGTGCCCGAGAAACGCTGGTGCAGGCCGCGGTCGATGCGGCCAATGCAAAGCTGGCGCGTTTCGAACAGATCAAGCGGTTCCGAATCATGGAGCGCCCGCTGACGGTCGACGAGGGGCTACTCACCAGCACGCTGAAGGTGCGTCGGAAGCACGTCTACAAGGCGTTCTCGGCCGCGTTCGAGGGGCTCTACACATGATGAAGGGCGTCTTCAACCTGGCGCGTCGCGCCAAACAAGGGCTGCCGGACGTGGGTCGAACACCCGCGGACGTCGTCCATGCGGAGAACAAGTGGTCGTTGCTTCGCTACCGTGCGCGACCCGATGGTCTTGCGCCTGGGCGTCCGATCGTTTTGGTGCCCTCGCTCATCAATCGGCACTACGTCCTCGACCTGATGCCGTCGAAGAGCTTCGTCGAGTACCTCGTCGACCAAGGGAGGGACGTCTACATCATCGACTGGGGCACGCCGACCGCCGAGGACCGCTACGTCACCTTTGATGACATCGCGGACCGAATCTTGGCCCGCGCGTTTCGTGTGGCCGCAAAGGTGTCGGGGAGTCCCGACGTGCACGTACTGGGGTACTGCTTGGGGGGCACGCTCACCGCCATCCATGCCGCCGTGCGCCCGCGCCGTGTCGCCTCGCTGACGGTTCTGGCCGCCCCCGTTGATTTTCACGACGACGGTCCCCTGTCGCAGTGGACCAACACGAAGAGTTTCGATCTCGACGCATTGGTGTCGGCGACCGGGCTCGTGCCGTGGCCGCTGATGCAGGCGGCGTTCTATCTGCTTCGACCGACGATGCTCCTGTCCAAGGGGGTGACGCTGGCCGACCGGGCTTGGAACGACGAGTTCCTCGATGGCTTCCTGGCGATCGAGCGATGGGGCAACGACAACGTGTCGTTCCCCGGGGAGTGTTACAAGCGCTACATCGGTCGGCTCTATCGGGACAACGCACTGATCGCCGACGCCTTCTCGCTCAGCGGCGAACGCGTGCTGCTCTCGAACATCCGGTGCCCCGTCCACACGGTCACGTTTGGGCACGACAACATCGTGCCTTGGCGGAGCGCCGCCAAGCTGATGGATGTCGTAGGCACCGAGGACAAAAAACACCTGCACCTCCCCGGAGGACACGTGGGGGCCGTCGTGTCCAAGAAGGCCCGGCACAAGCTCTGGCCAGAACTGCTGGGGTGGTGGCAGGAGCGCGACGGCGGGCCGGCAGTGCGCTCGGTCTCGGCGGACGCGGCTGGGAGCTGAGATCGAGCCGGGGTAGTCTCCGGCTCATGCGGCACAGTGCGTTCGGCATTTCGGTAGCGTTCGGCATGCTCCTCGCTTGCGATGGCGCGGACAAACAGGATCCGCCAAAGCCGACGCCAGCGGCAAAGACCGAGACGGCGGTGGCCCCCAATGCGGACTCGAGCGAGACGCCGGCGCCCGCGGGAGAGCCGGTGGTGAAGGTCATTCGTCCTGAAGACGAAGAGCCGGTCGCTCCCGACACACCTCCAGCAGAGAAACTCGAGGACTTGGTCGCCGCCGAACTCGGTCAGGCGTATGGCCAGGTGCTCGTGCAAACCCGCTCCGAGGAGAGCCACATTGCCGAACTCACGATCGTTCGTGCGGAAGGTGTGAAGGCTCGAAGCGGTTCCGTTCGCTACACTGCAGAGCCCCGGGTCGTGGTCGCAAAAACCAAGACGACGGTCGACGAGGCGAACCTGCTCGGGACCGGGATCGCCGTCGACATTGATGGTGACGGGAAGACGACGTCCAAGATCCGGACGAAGTGTGACGCGGGCACAGCGGTCCTTCAGACCCAACCGCCGCTGCGTCTCGAACCGGTGACAGAGCTGTCGGACGCCGTCGCCCGCTTCGACTACGGCAAGGATGATGCTCGCATCCTCGCGAACGACAAGGCAGGCGCGCTGCTCTACGCCCCTTGTGACAAGCAGATGCTGATCCTGGGGCTCGATCCGTCTGGACCGCTGAAGATGCACGAGGTGCCGAGCCCGGCGGTGTTCGTCGTGTATCGGGTCGAGGTTGACTCCGCCGATGCCGAAGACCCCTTCACGCTGCAGAAGGTCGGCAGCGGCGAGACCGAACTCGAGCACGACTTCTATCCGTTCCGGGAGTTTTCGGTGGAGGACGGGGTGGTCAAGGTCTACGCGGCCCACCTGGTTGTGTTCGCACTCGACCCTGAGGTTGCGCTTCAACATGTCACCCTCGAGATCGCAGGGGAGACGCCCGAGTTCGTCACGGCGTCCGTCAACGAGGTCGACGACGATGGACAGCGGATCCGATACGCGGACGGCTTCAAGCCGTTCTAGTGCCGTGCTTTTGCGCGGGGGCGTGACAACACGAGCCGCGTGGTCTACCTAGACTGGGTGAAGGTACTCGGACGGCTGCTCGTCGCGCTCGCTCTCGTCGCTGCATGCAACGCCGGGGGTCCGCGCCTGGCGGAGGGGGCCCAAGCTCCCGCCCTCGCCGCGCAAGCCCATGACGGAACCGCCGTCGACCTCGCGAAGCTCGAGGGCAAGCCGACGCTCGTGTTCTTCTACCCGAAGGACGGAACCCCCGGATGCACGAAGGAAGCTTGCGCCTTCCGGGATGTGTGGAAGGACTACGAGTCGGCGGGCGTCAGCATCGTCGGCGTTTCCGCGGACTCTGCGGACTCGCACAAGTCGTTCGCCGCGGAGCATGCGTTGCCGTTCCCACTGGTTGCGGATGAGGATGGGACGTGGGCGAAGGCCTTCGGTGTCGACACAACGCTAGGGATGACCAGCCGAGAGAGCTTTCTGATCGGCCCCGGAGGAACGATCGCCAAGGTCTACCCCGGTGTAGACCCTGGCGTTCACGCAGCCGAAGTCCTCCGGGACGCACGGTCTCTGCGCTGAAGGACGTGACGTAACGTCATCTGGATCGAACGGCCGAAGGGGGCCGAGCGGTTGGGGCCAACAAAAAACACGCGGGTCGAATCTGAACGGTTCGGGATGCCCCGGGCCGAAGTTGGCCGATGTCGGACCTTGCAACCACGCTGCGAGGGTTGCAGAGATCGACGGTGCCGCTGCCACGTAGGACCCGAATGCTGGCCACAGCACAACAGTCACTGCACGGATCTTCAACCGCCTGTGCCCCACGTTCGTCCGTGCGACTCCGAGCGTCCGGAGTGACCCTAGGGGACGGGCCAACGGGTGGGGCGATTCGCTACATTCCGCCGGTGGCGACCTCCCGGCGTGAGCCGACGTCGCCGTCCGTTCACGTTCGCTCGCTGCTCACGCAATCAGATGATTGTGGGCTGCGCCCGATTGGTCCAAAATCGCTGGGTCCCTAATGACCGACCCCTCCACGAAGCACCCGCCCGGGGTCGACGACCTTTTGGCACCGCCGCCCTTCGGAGTTGCTGAGACCACCGGTGATCAGCTGCTTCCGATCGCGACCTCGATGGAGCAGGTGCTCGATGAGGATCGTGCTCCACTCCCGCAGCCCGAGCCCGAGCCCGAGCCGGATCCGGGGCCGGTCATCGTCGCGACCCCGCAACCCAAAGCCGAGCCGAGCGTACCCGAGCCGGCCGAAGCTCCCGCGGCTGCCGTCGTCGACATGGACATCGACGAACCTGCGCCGGGTTCGAATCGCACCATCGTCATTGTCGCGGCCGTTGTTCTCCTCCTGGGGGTCGGCGGGTTCCTGTGGATGAACCGCGGAGGAGAGACGACGCCGGCGCCGGCCGGGGAGGCCAAGTCTGGCGCGGTGGCTGCGGCGGACGGTGGCGCCCCGGAGAACCCGTCGGACGCACCGTTGGACAGCGTCAAGCCCGTTCCTTCTGCGCCTTCTGCCAGTGCGCTGCCGACCGACCTCGACGCTCTCCGGGAGCTGTCCTTCGAGGACCGGCACACCGGCTTGGCCAGCGCATCAGGAGATGTTCCGGTCGAGTTGCACGTCGGCCTCGATCTCGTTCAGGCGCAAGAGAGCGCCGAGCCGTGCCGGACCTTTTCGGACGCGCTGTCGATCATCGAATCGAGCGAGGACCCGGCCACGTTCGAGTGGGCAGTCGACGAAGCCACCGTTCCGAACGAGGACGACGCGCCCAGCTGCAAAGGTCTCTCGGAGCGGCTGGCTGCTGCGAGAGGTCCAAGCGAGGACGTCGAGGCACCGAAGCCACGTCCCCGGACCAACCGAGGCAACACGCGTGCGTCGAAGCCTCGGCCTTCACGCCCAAGTCCAGCCGCCAAACCCACTCCGCCCGCAGAGCCGCCGGAGAAGGCGGCTGAGCCCGCGAAGCCAAATCCACCGCCGGCGCGGGAGCCATCCAGCGTCGCCACCAAGCTCGACGATGACCTCCGAGGTCTTGGAGAATGATCATGTACGGCCAGTTCAAACAAATCTTGCTCGGTCTCACCACGGCGGCTTCGGTCGCTGGGGCGCCCCTTCTGGCCTACGCGGAGCCTCCGCCTGACCCGCCCACGAACGCGACGGAGGGGGAGCTCGAGCGCGCGAAGGAGTTGTTCGAGAACGGGAAAGGTCTGTACGCAGAGGGCAGCTACAGCGCTGCGATCGCGGCGTTCCGCCAGGCCTACACGCTCTCAGGGGACCCGGTGTTGCTCTACAACATCGCGTTGGCCCACGACCGTGCGGGCGACTTCGATGAGGCGCTCGAGTACCTGGGCTACTACCGTGCCTACGCGCCGCAGAGCGAGCGCGCCGCGCTTTCCGAGAAAGAGGACAGTCTCCGAAAGCGGAAGCTTCGGGCGCAGACCGACGAAGAGGCGGCAGCGGCCGCGGCCGCCGAAGACGGAAACGACGAAAGCGGTGATGGTCCACCGCCACCGAGCGCTTCGGTCTCCGACGACGGTCCTACGGACGGCATGACCAAGCCGCAACAGAAGATCTTCACCGTCCCGGTCTGGGTTCTGACCGGTGTCACGGTGGTGGGGCTTGGCGTCGGAACAGGCCTCGGAGTCGCGGCACTGGGTCGCAAGGACGACGCCGATGCTCTGTGTACTGGTGACGGAATGGGCGGCTCGGTCTGTCCCGAAGGGGCCGAATCCGACGCGGACTCTGGTCGACGTATGGCGCTCGGCGCTGATGTAGCGTTCGGCATTGGAGCCGTGGCCGGCGTCGTCGCGATCGTGCTCATCGCGCGGAATGCATCCCGTCGCAAGAAGAGCCAGACCGCAACGCTCGTGCCCCGTTCACGCGGCGCCGGGATTCAGCTTCGGTTCTAGTCGACTCGAGTCGACGCAAAAAGGCCCGGGCTGGAATGCCCGGGCTTTTTTTTGCGGTCGACGTTTGTCGGCCGTTGCTAGAGGTCGCGCAAGTCGTCGTCCAACTTGGTCGAGACGCTCGACGGCTTGGAGGGGGCTGTCTTGCTCTTCTTCCGGGGCTGGCTGGGTGGAGCCGCTGCGGGGGCGGGCGATGGCTTGACCGATGGGGTCGAGCCGCGCTTGGAAGTGGTGCGCCGCCGCGAGCTCCGTCGAGACTTCGGGTCGTCCGGGATGGTCTTGAATTCTTCGAATGCCTCAGCCAGGCCGACACACGAATCGTCCGGGGCGACCCCCGCTCGAGACCCAGGCGCCGAGGTCGGCACGACGACGCGGTCGACCAGATCGCGTTCCGGTCCGTCGTCGGGGGAGTCTTCGAGAGTCGCGAGCGCAGCCGCGAACGTGGCGCACGGTCGGTCGGCGTCGTTGGCCTGCCAGAGGTCGAGCATCGCGTTCCAACGTTGGTTGACGCGCTCGTTCACCCCTTCGCGCTCGGCGAGCGCTGAGAGGAGCTTCCGCCGCTGGCGGAGCGGGAGGACGGCACCGAGGTCGGTGCGGTTGACTTGTGCCAGCCAGACGATGGGGTTGCCCTCTGGCTTCGCCTCCAACGCAGAACCCTCCGAAGGCAGAGGCTTGCTGGAGGCTGTGTCCGCTGGGGATGGGGGGACGGCTCCCGCCACCGACGCGGCCGGAGTTGTTGGAGCTGCGCTCGTTGCAGGGGCGTCGTCGCTGCCCCCGGAGGTTGCAACAAATACGAGGCCGGCTGCGGCGACCCCGGCGATCAACAAGCCCAGTCCCAGGCCGCGACGCGATCGAGGAGGTTCCTCGAAGACCGGGTCAGCGGGGATGGGTGCTGCCGCAGGCAGATCCACATCGGACTGCTTGAAGTCAGCTTCTTCGGTGATCGGCAGCTCGAAGATGCCACTGGAGATGGCGGTGATCTCGGGGTTGGGCAACCACTCGAGACTGAACGGGCGGGATGCCTCCTCCACGAACTCGGTGAAGCGGAAGCAGACCTCGCTTGCCAGCGGACGGTATCCGGGTTCCTCGGCGAGCAGGCTTTCGATCACCTGCAGGAGCGGGGCCGGAGTGTTTGGGGATGCGAGGGCTTTGAGAACTCGTCCCGCCGAAAAGATGTCGGAAGCCTCGGTCGCGGGTTGCCCTTGGCCAAGCTCGGGTGCGAGCCACTGCGGGTCAGCGCCGGTCATCGGCTCCTGCTTTTGGCCAAGGACGCGGGCGAAGGAGAAGTCGACAATCTGCAGCCGCGCACGTCCTTCCTGCTCACCGAGCACAACGCCCTGTGGCGTGACGTGACCCAGGACGATGCTCTGGTTGTGCAGGTGTTCCAGACCGCGGACGAGCTGCAGACCGACCTCGGCGAGTTCGCGGTCGGGCAGCGACTGGCCGATCATGCCAGTGAGGGGTCCGGCAACTGCCATCTCGGTGACGGTGTAGAGACTCTGGTCAACGAGCTGTCCAGCGCCCAGGGCACTGAGGCAGTTCGGATGGTCGACACGTCCGAGGAGCGCAGCCACCGTACTGAACTGTTTGCGGGCTGCCGCCGACGCCGACGGTCCGACGATGCGAACGTCGACCTTGGCGGCATCGGAGAGGCGGCGTCCGACGAACCGAGTCTCGCATCCGAGGTCCTCGCCGTTGTCCGTGAGCTCATACAGCCCCTCGATGATCGTGCCCTTGCTTGCTGCCATGTCGTTCCCTGCTTTCGACTACTTGTTGGTTGCGCCGCTGGGCCGTCAAAGCCTCGCGCCGGACCGCCCGGCTCTCATTGGATGAGAACGTCCGGGCAGCGGGAGCCCGTCACACCCTATCAGAACGGCATTCAAAGGCCGTGCAATGGCGGCCGGAGCAAAGTTGAAGGTGTGTGCGGAGCGTGAAGAGCACCGTCGTTCTCGTGGGTCTACGCACCGGTCCTCTGCCCGATCGTGTCAAAACGAGACGGTTTCTCGACAGGTGGGGCGCCGCCCCGCGTGTTGATTGGGGCAAGGGGGGACCATGTCCCGAACCGCCACGTTGCCGTTCGGTCGAAGGTTTTTTGTCGTGCGGGGCTACAGAGAATGCATGCGTAAGATCCGCCTGGAAGTCGAGTCAAAAATGGGGGCTTCCCGGATTCCAACCCCTCCTCGAAAAAACCAGAGGTGCCGGGACGCTGACAAGAACTGATGTCATCAACGGGGCCGGCGAGAGCGATGTCTCGTTCCCTGAAGTCCCTTCTGCTCGGTCGTCGGGAGCTGCAACTTCAGGAGCCCGGCCGAGCTCGTACTCGGTCGCCGAAGCCGGAGGACGCGGTCGGCCGCGGACTCGCTTTGGCTGATGTTTCCTTCAGCTGTGTCCCGGGTCGGGCAATGCCGGACACGTCGTTTCGTGTCGCGGGTACTTGCCGGGCTCCTCGCACCTCCCCATAGAAGGACTCCGATGATCAGCACTCCGCTCACCCCGCTTGGCGGTCTGTTCTGAACATCGAGTCCGTCCTGATGATGCGCACGAGAACCGACCTGCATGGAGTGCACACACTTGCCCCATCAATGGCTGCGCACACCGCCGGGAATCACTCCGCTGGGCCGGTATCTGTTATCATCCGACAAGTCTCGGACGTCGTTCCTCGACGTCACCATCGCGCTGGAACGCTCGCGCCAACCTGCCGCTCATCCTGAGGATGCCGGCCCCAGCGTCCGATTCTAAAAGGAGTTCGTCCCTCATGTTTTCTCGGCTTCCCTTCACGGTTTCCATCCGCATCGCGGCGCTCTTGCTCGCACCCGTCGCCGCCGGTTGCACACTCGCAGTGGGCGAGCCCGAGGTCTGCGACGCTGATCTCCAGTGTGTCTCTGGGTTCGGCTTCGGCTCGGTCTGCCAATCCGACGGCTATTGCTCCGCGCCCCCCGAGATCCCCGCACGTTGCGGCCGAACCTTCCCCGACGGTCTTCTCGACCAGCCGGCAGAGTTCGCCGACCACATCATCATCGGCTCGTTGTTCTCCTACGAGGCGCACAACGACACGTTGCAGGCAGCCGAGCTCGCCGTACGTCAGGTCAACCAGAACGGAGGCCTCGAGGGGCGCCGATTCGGGATCGTGCACTGCGACTACGAAGCCGAGGCAGGAGACAACCTCGACGACATCGAAGCTGTCGAGATGCTGGCGCCGTACCTCGCCGAGACGCTGGGCACGCCCGTGATCGTCGGACCCCGAGGATCCTCGCGTACCGAAGCCACGTTCAACGCGGTCCGTGATCTCGACACCGTCGTCATCTCCCCCTCCGCAACGTCGCCCGCACTGACGGCGTTGGACGGCGGCAGCGGCAGCGACTCCTCGCCGGGGCTGCTGTGGCGTACGGCACCGCCGGACTCGTTGCAGAGTCGGGTCATCGCTTCCACGATGCTCGACAGCGGCGTGGAGAACGTCGCCGTCATCTTCCAGCAGGGCGCCTACGGCGATGCGCTGGCGGCGTTGTTCCAAGCTGACTTCCTGGAGAACGGAGGCGGCAACGTGGAATCGTATCCGTTCGAGGCCGGCAACGACTTCTCGACCAGCGTGGCGACAGTCTCCACCGGGATCATCGCGGGGGATATCGACGAGGTCCTGTTCATCTCGTCCGATGGCGCGGACTACGTTTCGTTCCTCCTCTCCGCGACCGCGACCGGCACCCTTCGGACCGCGTTCACCGAGACGCTGGGCACCGAAGATCGCGGACTGTTCTTCGCAGACGCAGCGTACTCCGCCGACATGATCGACGCGACGGTGGGCAATGCTGAGGCGTTGTTCGGGAAGATCCGCGGCACCCGGCCGGCACCCGCCGAGGGAGCGCTGTTCGACGCCTTCGCAGCAGCCTACGTCTCGACGTACGTCGAGGACTCGACCGGCTCGGCCTACACACCGCACTCGTACGACGCGGCTTGGATGAGCATCTATGGGATCGCCTGGGCGACGTTCAACGAGTCTGAGGTCAACGGCACGACCGTCGCTCGCGGACTTCGCAAGATGTCTGCCGGAACCGATTACGACATCACGCCCACGACGTGGACGAGTGTCATCAACGAGTTCCGCTCCGGCTCGTCCGTGAACGTGCGCGGCGCCTCGGGAAGCCTCGACTACGATTCGACGACCGAAGAGACGACTGCTCCGATCGAGACCTGGATTGTCGTCGCAAACGAAGACGAAGAGAGCGGTTACGGGTTCGAGCGCGCCGCGCTGACCCAACCCTAAGACGTTCGTCAGGGGTGCCGGTTCAGCTCACGCCGTGGGCGGAGCCGGCGCTTCCAATTCTGTGGCAGTCGAATCAAGGACGCCTCCCAGGCTCCTCGCGGTTGTTGTGGCGCCGGCTTCGTCATCTTCCCGAGATGGGCAACTTTGGGTCCCAGTTGGGAAGGGAGCGCGCAACCAGCCCGGGCTTACAGGACAAAACGTACGCAGAACGATGCGCCTTCGGTCTTGGCACCGTGGCTGCACTGGCGCGTCCCCATGCATCACCGCATCATCCCTTCTGCGCTGGCGTTGGCTTCAGCGATTGGCCTGCTGCTTCCTGGGTGCTCGAGTGGCGAAGCTCGGGGGGACGCCGAGAGTGGCGCGACGGATACCGACACCAGCACGGGCTCGGCGGACACCGACGGCGCGATCGGAACGACCGGCAATGGCAGCGACTCAGACCCAGAGGGAACCGGCGATGCGGGCAGCGGCACCACAAGCGCCGGAGACGAAACCGGAACGGACACCGCCGCTGCCGACGAGGGCTTGGACGCGCTCGTGGCCGCGCTGTGCGAATGGGACTTCCAGTGTTGCTCCGAAGGGGAGATCGACTATCGCCTCGGACCCTTCACGGCGGATGCGGCCAACTGCACCGCGCGCTTCTTGGAGCAGTTGGAGTCCAACGACAATGACGCAGTGTCTCCACGTGGGGACCTTCTGTCCGTGCTCGGCTATGCGATCGACTTGAGTCGGTCGGAACCCGACGCCGACAACGTTGCCGCCTGCGCAGCTCAACAACGACGGCTCGCATGCAACGCTCCGGTCCAGGGGGAGTCGTACTGCGAGCCGCTGGCCGACCCGACAGGGGACCCGTGTCGGTTGGACAACCTCTTTGTTGGCAAGCTTGAAGCGGGGGACCCGTGTTCGGCCGGCCTGGCAGTGTTGGGCGATGTCGAATGCCAACCCGGCACGACCTGCGAGCTCGTGGCCGACGAGGACTGGGTCTGCGTCGACAAAGGCCTGCTCGATGACTTCTGCGAGGCCGATTCGACCTGCGATGGGGGCCTGTTCTGCGATATCGCGACCGGGCGGTGTGCGGAGAAGAGCGACGTCGGTGGGCCTTGCTCGTTCGAAGACGAGGCGCAACCCGACCCTGGGACCGAGATCCAGCCTTGCAAGGGCGGCCTCAGCTGCGACCCCGAGACAAACACTTGCGCGGCGTACTGCAGCACCGGCTTCGACTGTGCCAGCGATGCCTCGTGCGCCGAAGGCCAGTCCTGCATCCCGCTCGACCTCGGCGACAATACGTACACGTACTGCGGCCCTCGTGGGGACACCAACGGCGACCGCTGCGACACCGATCGCGACTGCGCCGATGCGTTTCACTGCGATGGGTCGGCATGCGCCTCGGACTTCGCGGTCGATGACGCTTGCACCGTCAGCGAGGAGTGCGAAGACGGCTTGTACTGCGCGGGGGTGTGTCTCGTCGTCAAGAACGCGATGGAGGTTTGCGCGGCCGACTTCGAATGCAACCCGAGCACGACCATCGGGTGCATCACATCGGAGGACGGCCGTCGTTGCCGAACTGCGGAGTTGCTACCCGGCGAGACCTGCGTGCCGGCAGAGCGGGATGGCGGCACCTGGTGTGCGACCGGCCTGTGCGAGGATCTGGCCGCGGATGGTGTTGCCGGTCCGACGTGCCAGGTCGGGGCCGCCGTGGGAGCCGCGTGCGACGACGAAGCCGCGACTCTGGGGGTCCCCTCATGTGCCGTCAGCTCCTATTGCGATGAGGGGGCCTGTCGTGCCAAGGCCGACTCCGGACAGGACTGCAGCAACGACCAGGCGCTCGAATGCCTCAACGGAAGCTGCGAGGAGATCTGGCGTGGGGAGTTCTGCACGGACGCACCGCCGACGATCGACATCGGTGCTGTCACCTGCGACGGCAACTAGCCACTCGGCCCGTGATGCGATGTTGGCGCATCATGGGTCGGTGGGCCCACCGGGCTGTTGCTTCACCCCGTTGACCGAGAACCCGAGCGCATGGATCGAGACGGGGACGGGGTTGCCGTGTTCGCTCGGGACCCAAGTGCTGTGCGCGTGCTGGGAGCCGTTGCACCGCGCTCGCACCCTGGCGAGGTCCGCTAGAGTTCCATCAGCAACTGCTGCGCTGGAACGTCGCCGTACTTGATGGCCTTTTCCAGGTGGGTGCGTGCCTTGGCCTTGCGGCCCAGAGCCATGTACGCCTGAGCGAGGAGGCGACGGTTGTCGGCCTTCCGCGGCTCAATCTCCACGGCTGCTCGCAGGTGTTCCAGTGCCTTGCGTGGTTGCTTGCGACGCAGCGCGATCTTGCCGAGCCCTGCGTGTGCCATGCGGTTTTTTGGCTGCGCCGCGAGGGCTCGTTCGAACATCTTCTGTGCCGTCGCAGCGTTGCCGCTCCTCAGCTGGCGGTTACCGATCGTGGCCCACTTGCGAGCAGAGGTTTGGTCGTTGGGAACCACCTCGCTCGGCGCCACGACGGGCTCGGGATCGGGCTCGGAGACTTCGGCTCGAAGCACGACGGGCGCGGCAGCGTTCGATGCGGCCGCTGGCTCCGCGCTGGCACTGGTCGGGGCGAGGCTCCAGCCGAGCAAGATGACGGCGACGCTGGCGGCGGCTGCACTCCCCATGATCCAGCCGAACGAACGACGCCGCGGTTGCCAGGCAACGATGGAGTCCGAGGGGCTTGGCGCGCTCGTCGACAGTGCTGCGACGGCGGCCACGGCTGGGCTGAGGTTGGTCGCGCGAGGCGGGAGACATGGAACAGGCTCAGCGAGCCGGGTCGGGACGGCCGAGTGTGCCGGCTCGGGCTCCAGCTCCAGCTCGGGCTCCAGCTCCAGCTCGGGCTCGGGCTCCAGCTCCATGATCGCCGACAGCTCCAGCATCGGAATCGAGTCGGCGGGCGCCCAGTCGCCCTCGATGGGGAGCACATCCGAGTCCGACAGCTCGATTGCGGGTGGCTTGGGGGCTGACATCCCCTACGCTTTAGCATCAAATATTGGGGTGTTTCAAGTTACATGAAAATCTTTGTGTAAAAGAGCGTTATCGCGCTGGGCGGACACGGTGTCCGGGTGAGCCTCAAACGGTTGCGCCCACGCTCAGCCCAGCTGAGGGGGTGCGTCTGGTGGATTCGAGGATCCGCGCAGCGCCGTGATGAGGACGCCGACGAGGTCGGACTCGGTGATGATCCCTACCAAAGCCGAGCCATCCACCACCGGAAGGCACCCGATCTTGCGGGCATGCATCAGGGTGGCAGCCTCGAGCAGAGGGGTCGTCGGCGCGACCACGCTGAGGTCGCAGCTCATGATCTCACCTACGGCGATCTGCCGGCGGTAGGCTCTTGCGTCACTCTCGTCGAGACCGGCCAAACAACTCGCCGCAGCCGACAGAAGATCGCGGTCCGAGACGATGCCCACCAGCTGGTCGCTCTCGCCGAGAACCGGCAGGTGTCGAACCTCGATCGCCTTCATCAGCTGGTCGGCCAAGCTCACCGTCTCTTTCGCGACCAGGGTGACCAAATGAGTCGACATCACATCACGAACGAGCATCGTCACCTAGACGAGGCTCGGCGCGACGCGGGCCCGATGCAAGCGCGGTTCTTGCCGGCAGCCGTAACGCACCGAGCATCCTATGCCGTCGCGCGATGCCCCGCAGCTTGTGCGCGCTCAGGCCCGATTGACACTCGGAGCGCGGGTCGCAGAACATGCAAACGCATGGTGTCTTCCCGTTTGGACGTAGTGAGTCTGTGTGCCGGCTTCGTTCTGCTCGGCGGATGCTTCTCGCCTGACAGGCCCTCAGGCGCAACGGCGACGGACGGCACCGACGACGGATCGTCATCGGGGCCAGGTTCGACAGAGACGACGCCGGGCACCTCGACGGTGGGCACCGACACATCGGGACCATCGACCACCGATCCTACGAGCGGCACCAACCCGACCGGCGACACAGACCCGACTGGAGACCCCGACACCACACCGCCGGCGATCGACGCGTTCGATGTCTCGCCGACGGTCGTCGATGAGGCTCGTTTCGTTCAGCTGAGCGCGACGGTGACCGATGACGTCGCGGTCGATCGTGTCGAGTTCTTCCAAGGCGACGAGCTCATCGCGACGGCCAGTGAAGAACCCTATGAGGTCCAGTGGAAGATCAAGACCGAGGAGCAGGACGGCGACTACCAGGTCCGCTGCGTGGCGTACGACACCTCGGAAAACTCCGCGGAGAGCATGAACCTCGCCGTTGGAATCGACCTCCCAGCCCGAGGCACCCTGGTTTGGCACGATGTCGTGGACGCCTCCTCAGGGTTCTTCGAGTCCGGTCGCGCGATCGCCCCCACCGAGACCGGTGGTGCTCTGGTCGCAGGGAGCAAGGACATCCGCGATCTCGGGTTGAGCGTGAACACGCCGGATATCTGGTTGCGGGAGTACAGCAGCGGTGGGACCGAGTCTTGGACCGTGACCAACAACGCGGCCGGCTTGGCGCACGACGGCGCCGAAGCGATCGCGGTGGACCCGATGGGCTTCATCATCGTCGCGGGTTGGACTCGGCCAGGCGACAACCTGGGGACTCCCACCGGGACGCGCAACGTTCGGGTCATCAAGTATGCCCCGGGCGGACAATCCATCGACTGGGATCGGGAGTACGGCGAGGCCGCCGTGGGCTGGGCGGCCTTCGGGGTTGGGACCGATGACGCGGGGCGCGTGTACGTTGGCGGTGTTGCGAACGACGACGTCTGGGTCGCGAGGCTCGCCGAGGACGACGGCGCGATCGAGTTCGAGGACACCTTCACATCCGTCGACGGTCCATCGAGAGTGAATGCGCTCGCGGCCGACGGCGATGGGAACTTTGTGGTGGCTGGTGAGGCGGCCGGCGACGTTTGGATCCGGCGTTACAACGCCGACGAAAGCATCGATTGGACCGAGACCGTGGACGGCCCCGACCAGGCCGGAGACCGTGGCCTGGGCGTCGCGATCGGACCGGATGGGGATGTCGGCGTCATCGGTCAGTTTTCCGGGGTGCCGTTCGATCTCTCGCTGTGGTTTGCGCGCTACGACGTCGACGGCAACCTACTGTGGTCCCAGACCCGCAACCCTGGCGCCGACGAGGGCGAGGGCCGTGCGATCGCCTTCGATGCCGAGGGCGAAGTGGTGGTCACCGGCATGGTCGAAGAGACCCACAACGGGCTCGACATCTGGATCGCGCGCTACTCCGCGGACGGTCAAACCGTCCTGTGGGAGACCACGTACAACGGGTCCACGGTTACGAACGGTTCGGACGACTACGGACACGGCATCGCGGTCGACGAGGTCGGCTACGTCTACGTCACCGGAAGCACCCATCAATACAACATGCCAGCGGAGCCCGGATGGGACTCCGACTGGAACTCGGCGATCTGGACCCGGAAGTTCACGCCCTGAGCGGGACGACGACCGCCCGTCGCGAGCTCCTTCTTGTTCAGAGCTCGATCAGCCGGGAGCGATGACTTCAAGCGCGAGCCCGCCGGGGTAGGCGTACGACGTGAACCCGGTGTAGCCCACGACCGCGATGCCGAACGTCGCGGTGCTCTGGGCGAAGTGAGGGCCTTCGCTGATGGTCCAATCCGCGACCTCGAAGGCGCCAACCGCCTCGTAACCCTCAACGACCACGCCGTCGATGAGGACGTCGGGTCCATCAAGCGGTCGGGTGATCTGGGCGTAGTGAACCTGATAGTCCTCGCCGGTGGTGAAGGCGTAGCGGTCGAGGAACTGGGCGACCGGGACAGCCTGCAGCATGGCTGGGTCGCCGGTGCCGGCACCGGCTTCCTGACTTGCGAGGTATTGCATGGGCAGGACCGGGCCCGTCGCGTCGATCACGAAGCTCTGCGTCGCGTTGATCTCGACGAACTCGCCTCTCGACAGCGTGGCAGGCGTACCCGGCTGCACAGGGGTCGTGGTGACCTGAATGTTGTCGCCGCCAGCGAAGATCCTCCACCGATAGCTCTCCCCGCCTCGCGTCGGTGCGTGCGCTGCGACGTACTGCTCGCCCCAGAAATGAACCGGCAACGACTGCTCTTCGAGATGGTCGCAAGCCGAGACTCCTGAGGGGACCTCGGCGCAGCGATTGGCCCCGATGACCCAGACCGGCTGAGTCGTGTTCACCAAGGTGCCCGAAAGGTCGCCTTGACCGTTGACCTGCAGCGTGTCCCCGGCGTTGAGGGTGACCGTCCCCGTTGCGCCCGCGGTCACGGGCGGTACCGAGTCCGAGCCCGCGGTGCCCACAGGGGGGACCCATGTGACCTCGGTGCCGTCCACCGTCGCGACGACGTTGAAGTACGGCGGAGCGTTGTTGATGTTCTGCGGATAGGACGCGATGACAAAGCTGTTCCCCAGCACGTGATCGGGAATCAGCAAGGACGAGTCGTTGTCGTACTGGGCGACGGTCGGAGAGTGCTGGTACGCCACGACGGGGGCCGTACTCTCCAGCCGGTACGATCCGCCCTGCCGGACCGCGGAGTTTCGGATCCAAGGCTCCACCAGCTCGAATGAGTGGGTCTGGCCCGCTGCGATCGTGACGGGTCCTTCGACCAGCAACTGCGCTCCGTCGGGCTGGTACTGGAACAGCGAGACGTCGATGGCTGCGGCGTCGGTTGGGTTGCCGACGATGGCGGCTCCGTGTCCGTCCGGTTCGCCGCCGCCCGGCAGGGGAATTCCGGGCAACGCCGTGTCGTACAGCGTGTACATGTTGTTGAGGTGGAAACTACATCCGAGTGACGAGGGGGCTGTCACCAGCGCCTCACACTCGGTCAAGCACTCACCTAGGACGCATGAGAGGTCTGCCGTGCACGCCTCTGCGTCGATCCAGGTTCCGGTGGCGTCGCAGGCTTGGGGAAGGCCGTCGGCGTTGCATCGTTGCTCGCCTTCAATGCACTCGGTCTGCATGCAGGAGCCCTCGACGCAGACGTCGCCGGGAAAGCAGTCCTCGATTTCGATCGTCGTGCAGTCATCCGAGCAGACTTCGAAGGACGCTGCGTCGGCGCAGCCAAGGATCTCACCGGCTGTGCAGGAACAGGATGTGCCCGATGCTTCGTCACCGGAGGTCGCGACGCTGGTGGTGCCGCTGGGGCCCGAGGAATCGGTGCCAGGACCCAGGCTCGAGACTCCGGTGGGCGAAGTCTCGGCCTCGGTTCCAGAGTCCCCACATGCTGCCACGACAGTGGCGAGCCCGAGTATGCATGGTCCCAATCGCATCATCGAACGCCCACGTAACCACGGATATCGTGGAACGCCAAGCGCCCCGAACTCGAGCGATCCGTGTCAGGCCCAGATCTGCAGCTGTCGGACGTAGGCATCGCTCAGCTCGTGCTGGCGTCCAAGCAGGTCGAAGATCACGAGCATCGCCTTGCGAGCCGCCGCATCCGCGTGCCGATTGTCCTTCTTCACGACCTCGAGCAAGACCTCGAGCGCCCGGGCCCACTCCCGGTCGATCGCGAGACTGCAGCCCATCGCGTAGCGCAGGTCGAGGTCGTCGGGAGCATGCTTCAGCTTGCTGTCGATCGTGCTCGTGTCGCCGTGCTCCTCGCGGGCATCCCAGAACACGAGCGCTCGAACGAGCGCAGCGCCTTTGGCAGACAGCGGATCGTCACTCGGAATTGCATCGGCGTGGTGCTCGACGAACGCGCGCTCTCCGTTGGCGAACGCGATGTTGGCGAGAAGCCAGTGGGCGCGTGCGTGGTCGGGCCGCTCGTCGAGCGCTTGTCGGAGGAGACCGCGCGCACCCGGACGCTTGGTGCCGAGCAGCGCCTCCGCCTCTTGAACCAGGTCATCGGCCGCACTGGGAAGGTGGGTGTCGAGGAACCGGCGGACCTGCGAGGGTGGCAGGGCGCCCGTGAACTCACCGACTGCAGTACCCCCAACGAACAGCTTCACAGCGGGGATGCTGCGGACCGAGTACCGCTGCCCAAGCGCGGGGTGGGCTTCGGTGTTGGCCTTGGCGAGCACGAAGGCGCCATCCATCTCGCGGGTGACTTCCTCCAGAACCGGCGTCAGCGCACGGCATGGGCCGCACCACGGCGCCCAGAAGTCGACGAGCACCGGGGTCTCATGGCTTCGCTCGAGAACGTCGGCATCGAACGATTCGGCGGTGAGCTCGATGATCTCAGCTGGCATGGGCGGTACCCTACGATCGTCGGCACGACCTGCTAAGGTCCCGCCGACGTGATCACCTCTGACCTTAGAGCGCTGGGCTGGGACGACGAGTGGGCGAAGTGGCTCGCGGAGTCCGCGCTCGCCGGGTCTCCCGTGGGCCGGGTGGCGCGCATGGAGACTCAGGTGGTGACGCTGTGGGGCGCGGGCGAGCCGGTCATCGCGCAGCTTCCCACCCGCCTCAAGGCTCCCGACGATCGCCCCGCCGTCGGCGACTGGATCGCGTTCTCGCCCGGACCTCCCACGGCGAAGGTGAAGGACATCCTGCCGCGCCGCACGATCTTCGAGCGACGCGCCGCCGGTCGCAAGACGCAGCGCCAGGTTGTCGCCGCCAACGTGGACGTGGTGTTCGTGGTCAGTGGGCTCGATGGCGACTTCAACCCGCGCCGCATCGAGCGTTACCTGGCGGCCGTAGCCCACAGTGGGGCGCGCCCTGTTGTGCTCCTGACCAAGGCAGCCGCACTCGGAGAAGCCGAGCGTGAGAAGGTCTCGGCACAGGCGCATGCGGTCGCCGGCGGAGCTTCGGTTCATCTGATCGACGTCGTCGATGGCTTCGATCCCGACGCAGCGGCGCAGTATCTGGGCGTCGGAACCTCGGCCGCGTTGGTCGGCTCGTCGGGCGTTGGCAAGTCGACGCTGCTCAACCATTGGGCTGGCGAAGCGCGGCAAGAGACGCGCGAGGTTCGAGCCCGGGACGGCCGCGGCCAACACACGACGACGCACCGCGAGCTGTTCGTCCTCGGAGATGGTGCCCTCGTCATCGACACGCCGGGCATGCGAGAGCTCGCGCTTTGGGCCGACACCAACGCACTGGACGGTGCATTTCCCGACATCGTCGCGCTCTCCGAGCTGTGTAAGTTCGGGGACTGCCGACACGGGGTTGAGCCCGGCTGCGCGGTGGCCGAGGCGCTCGAGTCGGGCTCCCTGGACGCCGCACGCTTCGGGAGCTTCGTGTCACTTCGTGCCGAAGTTGAAGCAACGACGGATGAGGTGCATGCCCAACGCCGTCGTGCGAACGCGGGCAAGCAGAAGGCACCCCGTCGTTCCGGTTCCTGGTCCGGGCGCCGGTAGCGCGAGCGATTCTCGCCGGTTACGAGAACTCGCTGGGCTGAAGCGAAGGATCCGCTCGCGTTCGCCATGCATACTTGCTCATGGTGGATGGCGTTGACGGACGGCGAAGAATGACCGGCCGGTCGGTGTGGTGGCAAGTCGTGTGGGGGGCTGCGTTGAGCGTAGCCCTCATCGGTTGCAACGATCCGACGGCAGGAGGCGATGACGACAGTGGCGGTACGGAGGGCGAGGGATCCACGGGAGTGGACCCAACCCAGCCGAGCACAACGTCGAGCGGAGGGTCGAGCTCGGGAGTGAACGATGAGTCCTCGAGCTCCACCGGAGAGCCCCCGGCAGCCGACCCGGTTCCACCACCGGGTGGGGTGCGACGACTGCTCGCCCCTCAATACGTTCGGAGCGTTGAGCTCCTGCTTGGTGACGCCGCGGCCGCGGCAGCGTCGCCACCCGAAGATCCGATCATCGGAAACTACGACGCGATGGGTACGCTGGCCTCCGCGCCAGCGCCTGCAGATGTCGAGTTCTATGAAGGCTCGTCCACCGACATTGCAGCGGCCGTCGTTGTCGATCCAAGCACGTTGGCGCAGACCGTGCCGTGCGTTGTTGATGGCCCGTTCGACTTGGACTGCTACGACGACGTCGCCCGCAACTTCGGCCGCCTCGCGTGGCGCCGCCCGTTGAACAACGCGGAGATCAACCGCCTCACCGGCATCGCCGAGATGGCGCAGGAGTGGGACGAAGGCGAGTTCATCACCGGTGTGCAGTACATGCTCACCGCGATCCTGCAGTCGCCGAACTTCCTGTACATCGTCGAGGTCGGCGAAGAGGGGGACGGTGACTACCGCGAGCTCGACGGCTTCGAGACCGCCACCCGGTTGTCGTTCTTCCTCACCGGTCGAACCCCGGATGCGGCTGCGCTCGAACTCGCCGCGAGCGGTGAACTCGACTCGGACGAAGGCGTTCGGGCGCTGGCCGAGTCACTGCTCGATCAGCCTGAAGCCCGCGGTGCGGTTCGGGCGTTCTACGGCGAGTACCTCACCGTCCGAAACCTCCCCAGCAAGAGCAAGGATCAAGACCTGTTCCCCGAGTTCGGTGACGCCATCAAGGACGCCATGCTCGAGGAGACGATGCGTCTGATCGACGACGTGGTCTTCGAAGAGGACGGAAGCGTACTGACGCTCTTCGATAGCGACACCACGTTCGTCAACGACGACCTCGCCGCGCTCTACGGCGTGGACGCGCCTGGTGGAGGTTGGGAGCGGGTCACCCTTCCGGCCTCACAGGGGCGCCTGGGCGTGCTGACTCACGCGGGGTGGCTGGCGATGATGAGCCACCCCAATGTGAACTCGCCGACTCGTCGCGGGTTGTTCGTGATGGAGAAGCTGCTCTGCAACGAGATCCCGCTGCCTCCCCCGCGGGTCAACCCCGAGCCGATTCTGCCGCAAGAGGGGCAGACGCTGCGGGAGACTCTGAGCCAGCACATGACCGATCCTGGGTGTGCGGCCTGCCATGCGTTGATGGATCCCATTGGGTTCGCATTTGAGAACTACGACGCCACCGGGGCGTACCGGACCCTGGACAACGGTCAGCCGATCGATGCCTCGGGCGAGGTCGCTGGAATCGGAAGCTTCGATGGTGCGGCCGAACTGGCGAGCATCATCGCCGCGGACGAACGCGTGCCCGGCTGCATCGTGGACAACCTCTTCACGCAGACCTTGGGCTTCGTGCCCGAAGAAGGGCAGCAGCCCGGACTCGACGCGGTCACGAACACCTTTACGGAAGAGGGGCACCGCATGAAGCGAATGCTCATCGAACTCACCACCAGCCCCATCTTCCGCCAGGTCGATCAAGCCAAGTAGGAGGCCGCGATGCACGTACTCGACAAGTTCAAGCTCAGCCGCCGTCACATGCTTCGCGGACTCCTCGGGGGGAGCGCGGTGGCCATTGGCCTGCCACCCCTCGAGGCGATGATGGGCCGCAGTCGCAGCGCTTCTGCGGGCGGCGAGTTGCCCAAGCGCTTCATCTCGTTCTTCTTTGGCAACGGGGTCCAACTCCGCAACTTCGAGCCCGACTCTCCGGGCGCTGGGTGGACGCCCAGCGTTCAGCTCCAGCCGTTTGCCGACGCCGGGGTCAAAGACTTCGTGACGATCTGCAGCGGGATGCGCAACCGCACCGAGTCGCAGCCGATCACCCACCATGAGGGCATCACCATCATGTCGGGGCACGACTACATCCCGTCCAACGCGGGCGGGTTTGCGTCCGACTGGGGGGGCCCGACGATCGATCAGGTGATCGCCGACATCATCGCCGAGCAGTCGCCCACGCCGGTGCGCTCGATGCAGGTGGGCGTGACCAAGTTCGACAGCCCGGTCGACAACGGGACCGCGGCCAAGTCGTTGTCCGCTCGCGGCACGAAGGGAGCCGTCACGGCACTGTTCCCGCAGCAGAACCCGCGGACCGTGTGGTCCAGCCTGTTCGGCGAGTTCGAGGCGCCGAAGGACGATCGCGATCTTCGGCTTTCGGTGCTGGACGCTGCGAAGGAGGACATCTCTTCGCTCAACATGCGCCTCGGCAACCAGGACAGGCAGCGGCTCGAGGCGCACCTGGACAGCATCAACGAGCTGGAGAACAAGATCAGCGCGTTGCCGCCGAGCTGCGTGTTGCCCGGAGATCCCTTGTTCGACAACGCCGAGGACAATGGCCTCGAGCAGCTGTTCGAGACCAACCGGATCATGTCCGAGCTGATGGCGTACGCGTTCGTCTGCGACATCACGAGGGTCGCCTCGAATCTGTTCTGCAGCGTCGCCAGCGAGGCGGTGTTCGGCGACGTCGATATCTCGTCGAGCACCCACCACGGCCACAGTCACGCCAACGACGAGGGCTACAACCAGAACATCCAATTCGTCATGAGCTGCTTTGCGCAGCTCTTGGTCACGTTGCGCGACACCGAGGATGCCGCTGGCGAGAGCTTGCTGGAGTCCACGCTGGTGTTCGGCAGCAGTGAGCTGTCACAGGGGTATTCCCACAGCTGGCAGCGTCAGCCTATGATCATCGGTGGCCACGGCCGCAACCACATCCGGTACCCCGGCGTACACTACCAGGCGACGCCGCAGATGAACGAGAACGACGACCAGTCCGCGGCGGGCAATACGACCGACGTGCTGCTGACGTTGGCCCGGGCGTTTGACCCGGCGATCCCGAGCATCGGGTCCGGGGCGATGATGTCGAACTCGGTGTTGTCCGACATCATGGTGTGAGGGCGGGCTGGGCACAGGGCTCAGCGGTGCTTGAAGACGGTCTTGGTCTCCTCGGTGGAGCTTGTCCGAACGACGTCGAATCCGCCCTCGACGGTCTTGATATCGTATCGCAGGGTCTCGACGATGAGCGCTCGCTCCACGGCCGTGATGACCGCCCAAGACGTGAGGACATCTTCAGCTGCGCCCGCTTTCAAGAATGCGGAGGTCTCGTCGTCTGAGGAGACGCCGCATTCCTCTGGGTTCTCTGCGGGCTCGACGACACCCTCACGATCGATCGCATAGGCGCAGCCACAGGAGGCTCCGTGGCAGTCGAAGTTGAGGCTGTCGATGTCCTCGATCCGCTCATCGTCCCCGCAGGTGAACTTCAGGGAAAGGTTCTGTGTGTGGGTGGCTCGGCCGACTGGATCGTCCCGGTTGGGCTTGGCCAGCGTCTTGTCGGTCGGCGGGTCGAGTTCGAAGCTGAAGTCCTTGCAATCGGTCTTGGCGATCGCCTTGGCTCCGGGTGAGACCGGCTTCGCAGGGCTGGCTGTTGGAACACCCTGTCCATCGTTGGGTTCCGGTACCGCTGGCTTCGCGGCATCGGTCGGTGAAGCGGCCTTGTCCTCACTCGAGTCGCACGCGAGTAGCCCAAGCAGAGGCATCAGCAGGATGAAGCGGTACATGGAAGTGTAACGTCTGTCATCCTGTGCCATATTTCAAGTGGCGTCCGAAGCGTGACTTTCGAAGGTCGGCCGCTCGCTGCGGTCCGGGTTGTGCTGACGGCCCTCACAGGTCGAGGGCCGCAATCCAGGCGCTGCTGTCGCCTGGGCCCAGGACGATATTCCCGGCGGCGAACAAGCGGTCGTCGACGACCGCAATCCCCGACCCAAACCCGGCTGCCTCGCCCAGGTCACCTCTCCACAGTTCCGTCCCGTCACAGCCTGAGAACGCGAACATCCGAGGGGGCCTTTCGGTGGCAGGGGCTTCTCCGACGACGAAGACTCGGCCCGCCGGGTCGGTGGTCAGTTGGGGACCAGTGCAGCATGACCGGAGGTCCAACGCATTTTTCCAGACCGGTTGTTGTGTTGGGTCGAGCAGTCCGATGGTCGAGGACTCGCTGGTCTGCGAGATGTAAACCGTCGAACCATCGGCAAGGCCGGCGGCCGCGACGACGCTGCCCTCTCCGTCGATCGTGTCGAAGTCTTGGAGGATCCACTGCGTGGTCCAGGCCCCATCCTCCCCTTGCGCCAGTCGGGCGAGGTAGGGTGTGTCCTCTCGCGTGCGGGCGGCGACGAGGACCGTGTCATCCGGGCCCGCGACCATGGTGTGGTCCCGTGCATCGAGGTCGTCGAACGCTTCCGGTGGAAAGATGGACTCGAGCGTGGTGCCCTCCAGCCGCTGAAGCCGAATCGTGTTGCTGGAATCCAGGCGGTTGTAGGAGTGAAGCAGGATCGAGTCCCCGGCGCGGATGAGTGCCTCCGGTCGCGCTGTATTGACGACTTCGGGTTCACCAAGGGGTTCGCCCTCCCCGGTGAGGCGCACGATCGAGGTCTGACTCTCCTGGCCTGGACTGCTGCTGGCGTTCAAATCCAGGGCGACCACGAGCGTGTCTTCGTCCTCGAACACGCCGGAGACCGCGGAGAGGCTCCCTTCGTCCGGTTCCAGGAGCCGAGCCCACAGCAACTCTCCGGAGGCGGAATACCGGACGATTCTCGCGGCGCCGCTGCTGGCGATGAGTATTCCTCGGTCTTGGTGGCCGAACGCGACCAGGTCTCCATTGGGCGCAACCGACAAGCCGTTGAAGCCGTCGAAGTCGCCCGCACGGCCATCGAACTCGTCGCGCCACGACTCGCAGCCTTCGCAGGGCACTTCCACCTCGCAGATCTCGGGGGCACTGGTCGAGCTGCTCGTCGCGGCGCCGGACTCCGACGAATCGCCGCTGGTGGCCGTGCTGTCACTCCCCGTCGAGCCGCCGGTGCTCCCGGTCGTGCTCGTCGCGCCGTCTGAACCGGGGTCGGCCGGGACCGAGGACCCGCACCCGAAACTCGCGACCAGAACCCAGAGAAGCCAACGCATTGCTCGACTATAGAGTCTCGACCCGGTGGGTGCGACGACGCGTGGGGCCACAACGACTCAGGGGACCGACACCGGGGACCCAAGAGCTGCCCAGATTGGTCCGGCAAAGTCTGCTGTTTCTCGTCGCGCAGAACCCGGCGCTCCAAGCCCGGTGGCTGATAGTGTTCGCGGATGTCGGTCAAACGACGGCGGATTGTGGGAGCACTCGTCACGACGGCCGTGCTCGTCGGGGCAGGACTCCTGTGGTCGAGGTCCCGGATCCCCGAGGTGACCGTGGTGTCCGTCGAGCGCGGCCGGGTGGTCGAGACGCTCGCCATCATCGGTCGGGTCGCGCCACAGTCCGAGGTGCGGTTTGCAGCGCGCGAAGGTACGTCTGTGACCCAGGCGCCGGTCCAAGCGGGCGACGTCGTTGCGGCCGGTCAGTTGCTGTTGCACATGGACGATGCGGAAGCTTCGGCTCTGGTCGCGCAAGCCGAAGCCGCACTCGCGCAGGCCAAGGCGCGCACCCGCGAGGTGCAGACGGTGACTTCGAAGACGGCCGCCGCGAGACAGGCCGAGACCCGGGCCGAGCTGGCCAAGGCTCAGCGAACCGCGGAGCGTGAAGAAGGCCTGTTCGCCAAGGGCGTTCTGACGGCGGCCGACGTCGACCGGGCCCGCACGGCGTTGACCGTGGCGCGCTCGCGGAAGCGATCGGCCGACCTCGCGGCCGCAGCCACATCGTCGCGCGGAGCCCAGTGGCAAGCCGCCCTCGCAGCGGAGACGTTTGCCGAGGCGGGCTTGCTCATCGCGAAGGCTCGGATGGAGCGACTGAGCCTTCGTGCTCCCGCCGCCGGAGTGGTGACGAGTCGGTCCGTCGAGGTCGGCGATGTCATCCAGCCTGGCACGTCGTTGATGACGTTGGTGCTCGACGGGCCCAAGGAGCTCGTCATCGAGCCCGACGAGAAGAACTTGGCGCTGCTCTCCATTGGCCAAGTCGCGATGGCGTCGGCGGAAGCGTTTCCCGACCAGAGGTTCGACGCCACGCTCGACTACATCGCGCCCGCGGTGGACGCCACGCGAGGGACGATTGAGGTCCGGCTCGCGGTTCCCAACCCGCCCGAGGCCTTGCGGACGGACATGACGATCTCGGTGGACATCGTCGTCGGCGAGAGCGCCGATGCGTTCACGCTGCCAGCGTCCGCGGTCATGGACCTGGCCTCGGGTGCTCCGTGGATCTACGTCGTCGCGGCAGAGAAACTCGAGCGTCGCGACGTGACGGTTGGGCGCCGCGGAGGCCAGCAGGTCGAGATCACCGATGGCGTCACGGCGCAGGACCGGGTCGTGGTCAAGCCCAGCGGTGCGCTCGAAGCCGGTGACCGGGTTCGGGTGGTGGAGGGCTGATGCCAACCACCCTGTTCCTGGCCTTGAGCTTCCTGCGGGAGGGGCGGACCCAGTCGGCGTTGATCAGCGCCGCGGTGGGGATGGGCGTCGCCGTGATCGTGTTTCTATCGGCGCTCATCGGCGGCCTTCAAGTCGATCTGCTGGCGAAGACGTTGGGCACGCAACCCCACGTCACCGTGAGCCGACCCGAGGAGCAGCCACGTGCGCTCTGGGCCGACCAGGAGGACGGGGCCATCGTGCTCACCCGCCTCGAGCAGGCAGCCCAGCGTCAACGGGGTCTCACGGGTTGGCAGCAGACGCTCGAAGACATCGAGCGCGCTTCGGGGGTGGAGGCCTGCTCCCCGGTGGTTGCAGGGCCCGGGTTCGCGGTCCGCGGGACCGTGTCCAAGGCGATCAACCTGATCGGCATCGACCCGCTGCGCTACGACAAGGTCATCGATGTGCGCAGCCGGCTGGTGGAGGGGCGGATGGTTCGAGGCGGTGCCGAGGCTGCAATCGGTGTGGAGCTGGCGGACTCGTTGGGGCTCAGCCTGGGATCCAAGCTCCGGGTTCAGGCGGCCGGAGGTCGTACTGAACTGTTCACGGTGGTCGGGTTGTTCGACATGGGCAACCGCGAGGTCAACGAGCGATGGGTCTTGACCCCGATGCGCGCCGGCCAAACGCTGCTGGGGCAGGTCGGAGCGATCACCCGAATCGAAGTCCGTCTGCCGGATCCGTTCGAGGCCGACGAGGTCGCGAAGGCGCTTTCGGGGCGCACGGGTCTGGAGACCGAGAGCTGGATGCAAACCAACGGGCAGCTGCTCGCTGCGCTCCGTTCGCAGAGCAGCTCCAGCACGATGATCCAGGTGTTCGTGATCTTGTCGGTCACTATCGGCATCGCCAGCGTGCTGGTCGTTTCGGTGGTTCAGAAACGGCGGCAGATCGGGATCCTGCGGGCCATGGGTTCATCCCGTGGGGATATCGCCCGCATCTTCTTGTTTCAGGGCGGCATGCTCGGCGTGCTGGGCTCGGTCGTGGGCGTGGCGCTGGGGGCCGGCGTTGCCAACCTCTTCCGAAGCGTTGCGGTCGATGACGCCGGAGAACCACTGTTTCCGATCCTACTCGACACCCAGCTGATGGTGACCGCGAGCGTGGTCGCGATCAGCACGGGACTCATCGCTGCGCTCCTCCCTGCGCTGCGGGCTGCCCAACTCGATCCCGCGGACGCGATTCGCCATGACTGACGTTCTCGAACTCGAAGGTGTGATCAAAGAGTTCGGGGACGAGGTCGTTACCCGGGTTCTGCATGGTGTCGACATGCGCGTGCACGCAGGGGAGTTCGCCGCGTTGGTTGGCCCCTCGGGCTCGGGCAAGAGCACGCTGCTCAACATCTTGGGCCTGCTGGACCGGCCCACGTCCGGCTCCGTCCGGGTGGCTGGCAAAGAGACGACCGAACTCACCGAAGCCCAACGGACCGCGCTGCGAGGTGAAGCGCTCGGGTTCGTATTTCAGTTCCATCACCTGATCTCTGCACTCACGGCGGCCCAGAACGTCATGCTTCCGCTCGGCATCCAAGTGGGGCGCATGACCTCCGAGCAGGAGGCTCGGGCGGTGGAGGCGCTGGGAGAGGTGGGATTGGCCGACCGAGCCGGCGAGCAGATTACGAAGCTCTCGGGTGGTCAGCAGCAGCGGGTTGCGATCGCCCGAGCCCTCATCAAGCGCCCGCCGTTGTTGCTCGCCGACGAGCCCACCGGAAACCTCGACACCGAGACGGCCGACGATGTGTTCAAGATGATCCGCGCCAAGAGCCAGGAGAGTGGGATCGCGTGTCTGTTCGTCACGCACGATCCCGCGCTGGCCGAGCGATGCGATCGGATCTTCAAGCTGGTGGATGGATTGATCGTGGACGTGCGCCCGGGCGCGAACGCGGGGAGTTGAACTCCCCAGGCGCCCTGGCCCAACACGCCCGTCGGACGCTGGCGACTGGCTAGCGGGAGAAGCAGTCGAGCACCGGGTCGTCCTCCGCGGCTTGGCAGGCGCCCACGAAGAGAAGAAGGGGCAGGAAAGTCTCGAGATTGGTGGCCTTGGGCATGAACTCGCGTCCTCAGGCGCCCGCCTCGCGGAGCGCTCACGAGACTGAGTTTCCGCAGCCGGCGATCGGTTGCGTCGGAATGCGAGACGGCCGGTATCGCGCGTTCAGGACGCCACGGCCTCAGCACACTCTGGAGCGAGCACACGGACCGGTTCCGCGACGTAGCCGGGACGAAAACCTCGCGCCTTGGTGACGAAGCCTGCGGTGATCTCGAACCCTCGAGCCACCAGCAGCACACCCCCTGCGGTGTGCACATCCTCTGCAAACACCATCCCTTCGCGCACGGCTGCGATGGGTACCTCTCGAACGTCGCGGCTTTCCTCGCTGGCGCGGTGCAGAGCGAGCGCATCGAGAAGCTTGCGCGGGTAGGTCTTTCCGCGGTTACGCAGGGTTGCGACCGCGTCGTCGGCCGCGAGACCCCGGGCGGTGAGCACGTCGAAGTCGAGCGCGATCCTGAGCATGTTTACGGACCGTTTCAGACGAGGTGCGACGTCGCGAGGCCGCGCCTCGATCGCCTCGAGGATCTCCATGACCGGCTCGAGCCTGGGGATGTTGCCAAGCAGCGTCCGGACGGAGGAAGGACCTTGGTCCACGAGTTCTTGCTCGGGTTTGGAGAGCTCCCGCCCGTAGTACACCTTCTCGGCCAACGATTCGGACAGCGTCACGCTGCCCAGTTGCAGCACCATCGCTGCGATCTCCACGGGCCAGCGTGGCTCGACCGAAAGCTCCTCGCACATCTCTCCGACGTACTGCTGCAAGCGCACGCTTCGCCCAAAGCTCAGTGGGTGCGTGAGCCCGAGGACCCCGGTCAGGGCCTTCACGCTGCCGTGCACGGTCTTCTCCAGCAGCTCCTTCTCCGCGGTGACCAAGCGGTGCTGCTCCATCGCCGCCTCGAACGTCGCCAGCAGTCGATCGGGCGGACACGGCTTGGTCAGAAAACGAAAGATCTGCCCCTCGTTCACCGCCGCGATCGCAGAGTCGATGTCGGTCTGGCCGGTGAGAAGCATGCGGGTCGCGTTGGGGGCCACGGTGCGTGCCTTCGTCAGAAACTCGGCGCCATTCATCTTCGGCATCCGCATGTCCGACATGACCACGCAGCATTGCGGCTCCTCGTCGAGCACTTGCAGGCCAGCGTCGCCTCCCAAAGCCGTGCGCACGCGGAAACGACGACGGAGGTGGAGTTCGACCCCCTCGAGAATCCCGGGTTCGTCATCCACGCACAACACGAGTGGCTTGGGGCCGCGTTTGCTTTTGGTCTTCATCGTTTCGCCCGGTCGTCGAGGGTCCGAGCGGCGTTGCGCCACGCGGTCACTCGGTGCTCCACGTTCATGCGCTCGAGGTAGTCGACGTCGAGTTCTGCGCGTGCGGGGGGTCGTTCTCCTCGCTCGGCGTCGAACTCATGCACGAGACGGTCGGCCACATGAACCGCACCAACAGCCCCGAACTCGTCGCCACGGAAGGCGTTCGGTCGGTGGTGGAATGCGACCGCTTCCACCACGGAGTAGGGTAGGCCCCAAAGGGAGAGCAGCGCAGCCCCGACCTCCGCGTGGCCGAAGCCGTGGAGCTCGCGCTCACACTCCTCGAGAGCCCGGTCCGTCGACGTTGCGAGGTTGGTCGCCTGCACGCACCGCTCGGGGCTCAACGTCGCCATCACGAGTGCACCAACATCGTGGAGTACCGCCGCCGTAAACGCGACCTTGGTCTCATCGGGGTCACTGACCAGCGAGGACGCGATGCCGGCGGTCCGGAGCGCATGTTGCTGGAGTCGCTCCAGGGAAAAGCCCTCGAGGGCCCCCCTCTTCTCGAATGCGGCAAACAGCCCGACGGTGAGTACCAGCGCACGTACCGTGTTGGCACCAAGGTACGCGACCGCCTCTCTTGCCGTGACCATCTCGCGCGAGAGGCCAAAGTACGAAGAGTTCACCAGCTGCAGGATGCGCCCGGTCATCGTCACGTCCTGGGCGACGACCTCGGCGATTTCGCTCGCCGATGCGTCTACCCTTCCGGTCATCTCGGTGAGTCGGACGTAGAGGTCGGGCGCCGAGGGAAGCTTCGTCACCCCGCCTACAACCGCGCGGATGCGTTCATCGTGCAACAGGGAGTGGAGCGTGCTTGCACGCTCGACCGCGGCCTCCAGGAGTACGGAGTCGCAAGGTTTGCTCAGGAACCGGTGGGCGACCGGCAGCGCACGCAGAACCTGTTCGTGGCTCGTCTGGCCCGACAAGATGATCCGAACCACGTGCGGGTACTTGTCGCGAACCCTGGTCAGAAACTCTGCGCCATCCATTCCCGGCATCCGCATGTCGCTGACCACGACGTCTATCGGACCCTGATCCAGGGCTTCGAGGGCTCGCTCGCCGCCTACCGCGAAGGACATCGTCCAGCGTCGTCGAAGACGGCGAAGACGGTTCTCGAGGCCCTCGAGGACGGCCGGTTCGTCGTCGACGAATAGCGCGCGAATCATGCCGCCGCTCCAGCATCCGGACTGGACGCGGACTCCGCGGTCGGGATCCGCACGAAGAACGTCGTGCCTCGACCCACCTCGGTCTCGAAAGTGAGGCTGCCGCCGTGTTTGTCGGTGATGATGGTGTGGCACAACGCGAGTCCTTGCCCGGTGCCGCGACCCACTTCCTTGGTGGTGAAGAATGGCTCGAAGATCCTGGGCCGGACGGCCTCTGGGATTCCGCACCCCGAATCGCTCACCGAGATCACCGCGTCGTTGCCCTGAAGCTCGGACCGGATGACGATCGTGCCTTTCTCGTCGTTGGTGTCCTGGCCCTCGATCGCATGAGCCGCGTTCACGATCAGGTTCAGAAGCACTTGATTGATGTCCCCGGAGTGGCACATCACGGCTGGAACGTCGCCCAGCTGGAGCTCGACGTCGGCGATGTATTTGTACTCGTTTGCGGCGACGGTCAGGGTTGTCTCGATCGCCTGATTGAGGTCGAGCGGAGCTTTGTCGTGGCCGGGATGCGAGAACGACTTCATCGCGGCGACGATCTTGCTCACGCGCTCAACGCCGTCCAGGGTTCGCAGGAAGGCCTGGGGCCCCCGGTCTCGAAGATAGTCGACGTCAGCGTCCTCTTGCGCGTCCTCGAGTCGGGTGACCAGAGACTTCGCGACAGTCTCCTCGGGTACCGCTTCGAGCACCTCTTCGAAGACGTCGATCAGATCCACCAGGTTCGTGAACGACTCGCGCAGGAAGTGGACGTTGTCACCGATGAACTGCATCGGCGTGTTGATCTCGTGGGCAACACCGGCCGCAAGCTGGCCGACGGACTGTAGCTTCTGGGCGTGTCGCGTCTCGCTCTCCAGCTGCTTGCGCTCCCGCAGATCGGAAGCGACGCAGACATACTCGAGCTCGGTTTCGCCCGCCTGCAGCGCGCTAATCGAGAGCAGTACGGGGACCGCGGTGCCGTCCGCGGTCATCCACGTGTGTTCCATCCCGGCGATGACGCCTTCGTCCTGGACGCGTGGCAGGGTCTGGTCCGATGTGGGCCACACCTTGTCCAGTGGCATTCCTCCGCATTGCTCCGCGGAGTAGCGAAGGAGCTTCGTTGCGGAGATGTTGGTGTCCTTGATCGTGCCGTCGCTTCGAATGATCAGCAACGACTCGGGCAGGATCCGGGAGATCTGGCGTTGGTAGTCGAGCGAGGCGGCCAGCCCCTGGTTGGCGATGAACAGTTCGCGTGTCTTGTCCTCGATCATCGACTCGAGGATCTCTATCTTGGCCTGTGCGCGCGCGAGCTTTCGCTCGAGAAGTGCGGTGGTCATGCCACCCGAGCTTTGACGGACCCAAACTTCAACACGAACTCGCAGTGGTCATCTCCCGAGTGGAGACAGCGGTTCTGCTGGTACTCGAGGTCTTGTCCAAAATGCTCGCCGACCGCCTCGAGCATGCCTTCCATCAGGTGGCACAGCTTCCGCGCCGATGCGTAGCGGATGATGAGCCCGTCGGGCCCGCTGTCCTCGTACGTGAACTGTGGCGTGATCGCCTTGGGCATGAGTTTGCGGACCTCCACATGGATCACCCCGTCGACGCTCTCCAAGAAGCTCCTTGCGTCGGTGTGACCTTCGAGGAAGGTCGGATACTTCTTGAGCAGCTTCGGCAGGGCGTATTTCCCGAAGGCACGCAGTGCATCGCTCAGCGGGACCCCGAGCTTGTTGGCGGCCTGGGTTGCGATCGTGAACAGATCTGTGTCGGGGTACGTACCAGGCCCGACAAAGGGCTCCTTCGTTTCCAAGGGGCACAGGGACAGAATGTCTTCGAACGCTTCATCTCCCCATCCGTCGATGATGAAGTCCTCCAACAGGTTGAAAACGATTCCTTTCACGGTCAGTTCCTCCGATTCATGAGCCGCCGACGTCCTCTCAGTCGGGAGCGTCGACGTCTCGCTAGTACTCGTAAGAGCCTCGTCCTCGAAACGCAACATCGCGTCCTGGGCCCGATCCGTGCCTCGATCGGTGACCTCGGTTCGGCTTCGGGCCGTCGCTCAGGCCCGAGGGGCTCGCGACAGGGATGTGCCCACGATCAGCGCCGAAGACCGGCCCACCACTTTGCCATCCGCTTGATCGTCGGCGTAATCCGCTCGATCGATCGGTCGTAGGCGACATCGCGCAGCATCTCCGAGCGCGTGGGGTAGGGCCGCACCGTCTTCGCGAACGCCGCCAGGCCTTGCCCATGCGTCATCGCGTGTGCAGCTGTGACGATCTGCTCCGAGGCGCCGCGTCCAACGACGGTCGCCGCGAGGATCTTGTCTTTCCCGCGAACGAGGTGCACGCGAGCAAACCCGAAGGACTCTCCCTCGACCGTCGCGCGATCGTTGTGTGCCACCGGAGTCGTCACCGTATCGAACGCAACCCCCTGGGCTCGAAGTTCTTCCGCACTCGGGCCGACATGCGCGACCTCGGGGTCGGTAAACGTCGCTCGCGGGATGACCCGCCGCTTGGCACCGAGAAACACCGGGAAGAAGGCGTTGAGCGCCGCGTACTCGGCCCCGGCCCACGCGGAGTGAGTGAAGCTGGGCATGCCCGCTACGACATCCCCAGCGGCATAGATCCGCCGGTTCGAGGTTCGCAGGCGGTCGTTGACGGTGATCCCGGCGCGCTCGAACTCGACACCTGCCGCCTCGAGCCCGAGAGACTCGGTGTTCGCAATGCGGCCCGTCGCGACCAGGATGCGGTCGAAGGCGACCTCGGTGGTCTTGCCGGTGGTGCGAACCGAGGCGACGTGATCGCGCACGTGCTCGACGGCCGCAGCCAACAGCACGGTGACCCCCTCAGCCCGCAGCGTCTTGGCGATCAGCTCGCTGGCTTCCGGATCCTCGCGCGGGAGCAGCCGTTCGTCGCGCTGTACGAGCGTGACCTGGCAACCCAGTCGCTGGAGCGCCTGGGACAGCTCGCATCCGATCGGGCCGCCGCCGAGCACCAGCAGTCGGTCGGGTCGCTCGGTGAGTTCGAAGACCGTCTCGTTCGTCAGCGGGTCGTGTTGGGTGAGCCCTTCGATGTCGGGCATGCGGGGCCGGCTCCCGGTACCGATGAGCGCGCGCTTGAACCGAATCGTCGCGTCGCCGACCTTCACGGCGTTGGGCCCGATGAACTGCGCGTCGCCGGCGATCACATCCACGCCCC
>CAJXVA010000026.1 GCA_913061055.1 uncultured Pseudomonadota bacterium | reverse complement strand
ATCTACACTAGATCGCTCGTCGGCAGCGTCAGATGTGTATAAGAGACAGTCTCCACGCTGCGCACAAAGACCGCGTAGGAGATCGTCGGTTCGGGCAGCCGGCGTTCCTGGTCCGGGCGAAACGTCGCCGCACGCCAGGTCTCAAAACTCGCCCGGAGTGCCGGGCTGTGGGCATACGCGTACGCGAGATATCCGCCGAGCGTGCCGTCGAAGTCGGCAGCGGGATCAGCAATGTCCTTTGGGGACACAGGTTCCGAAAGCGTCGCCTCGACCGACTCGAGGTCTCGAGCCAAGTGAGGCGAGTTCGGAGCGCACGCGGACAGGCTCACGGCGAGCGATCCGAGAATGTACAGGCCACAGCTGTGGCCAAAGAAGGTCATGGAGGGTCCTTGAAGACACGAGAAGACGTCTTGGTGCAGACGACCCAAGGTCGCCGCAGTCGCGAGGTTCAGCGACGACGCAGCTCAGATCAGGAACGCCTGATGACGCAGAAACATCCGCAGCTTCGACGGCGGACCTCGGCTCATGCCCTGACGTGGCAGACCCGAGCGCAGCACCGAGAACACATCGCGCGGCGCGGGAGGGCGAGACACATCCCACGCCCACGCTTCGGGCGGATCGCCCACCACGCCCGCAACCAGCATGCGGGTGGGGTCCTGTGATGCGCAGCAGTCCGGCCGGCGAGCGACCTCAGGGGCCTGTCCTTCGGACGCACCCTCCCCGCTCTCACAGGGACATGCACAACCGCTCGAACGGTCCGGGTCGCACGACAACGATCCTGCCCAGCCGGCGCTCAAGAGCAGCACAAGCGCCATCAAGGCCGCGATCAGCACCGGCCCGCGCTGGCCTCGCATGAGTGCCGCCTGCATCATGCGACAAGTTGTCGCACCTGCACCGCGCTGTCAAGGGCGCCTCCCACAGGGCTCCGCCAGACGACACCAACGCCTCGATGGCGGGCCGACGGTGCTGCTTCCGGCTCGGCCGCGCGAGGGGCGTCCGAAGCGTACGCGGGAGGCCCGAGTCCCGACCTCATCGGGCCACCACCGAGGCCGGCCCCATCATCTCACCCCGCCACGCAGCAAACGTAGGCTGTCCTACCAACAGACCCTCACGACCGGCCTCGCCTGCCTCAGCGCCAGTGCTAGCGTCCGGCCAGGGACGATGACTGACCATACGCTGACCCGAAAGACCTTCCTTCTGCAGCTCTCGTGTGGACTGGCCGCGTTTGCGGTCGGTTGCGACAGCGACGACTCGGACGGAGACGACACCGACACCGACGCAACCACCGATCCGACCGGGTCGACCGACCCGGGGACGACGACAACCGACCCCGGCACCACAACTTCGGGAACGACCGACCCAACGGATGGGACGACCTCCGGTGAAGGAAGCAGCAGCTCGAGCGGCGCAGAGACGGGCTCGAGCTCTGGCAGCGGGAGCGGCAGCTCGTCCGGGTCCAGCACCGGGGGCGAAGCGAGCGTGTGCATCGAAGGCATCGTCGCGGCCGCCATCTCGAACAACCACGGCCACGTGCTGGAGATCCCGCTCGCCGACATCGACGCCGGTGTCGAGACTCGCTACGACGCGAGCGGAGCGGCCGGCCACTGCCACGAGGTCATCATGACTCCGGCGGACTACGAGGCGCTTCGGGCCGGTGAAACGGTGATCAAGTTCAGCTGCAACGGCGGAGACCACGAGTACGTGCTCAGCTGCACCGAAGGCGCGAGGCCGCCGGGCGACCCGGCGCGAGACTGCCAAGACGACCCCAACTTCGGCGCCTGCTGACGCAGGCCCGCACGTCACAACACGAAGCCCGCCCAACCCCCCAAGCCTGGCGGGGGGTTCGCGGCGGGCTTTGTTGTGTCCGAAGCCCGACGCTACGACCCCGGGGCGGGAGTCGTCTCGGTCGGTTCGGTCGGCTGGGTGACCGGAGCCTCGGGGCTGTTGTCGGTGTGTTCACCGACGCAGTCCTCACAGCTGCTCTGGGCTTCCCGGCACTCCTGCTGGGCCTCGCGGCACAGCTCCTGGTAGCTGCCCTCTTGTGGCTGGCGGTCCGCGATGTCGCAGAGCTTCACCTCGACCTCACAGATGCTGGCCGAGAGGCTGCACAGATCGTGGCAGGCCTGGGTGTCGGTCATCGCGTCGTCCATGCGCGCCGCTTGTTCGCCGGACAACCGCTGGAGCCGCTTCTCCAACTCGGGAACACTGTCGCCCTCTTGATCCCCGAGCGGCTCGGGGCCTTCGCGAGTTCCAGGGGCTCGCGAGGTGGGGGTGACGGTGCCGCCCGCAGTGGGGCCGCAGCCGGTCGCGATCGAGACCACGACCCACAGCATCCCAGCGATTGCGGTTCGGGGAAGGCTTGGCAGGGTCATCGTTCGATCTCCTGTCGCAGAATCGACATCATCCGAATCGAGCGGGCGTAGGTGCCAGCAGCCAGCGCATCATCGCCGGTTCGCGCCGCCGCGTCACCGAGCAAGACCAATGCTTTTGCACTGGAGCGGTCCAGCGGTACGGAGTGCCCAGGGTCGAGCATGGGTACCAGTAGCGCCCGAGCCTTGTCGGCCTTGCCGCGCTCGAGCCACTCGGATGCGATGCGCGATGCCAACTCGAGTCGCAAGATCTCCGCCTCGGGCAGGCCGGAGGGGACGGCGAGGTCCAGTCCTCCCTGCAGAGCCGCCATCCGAGCATCGCCCTGGTCCGCACCTTGGTGCGCGTCGGCCTCACGATGGGCGGCCGCCACGGCTTGAATGTAGGCCAGGCCCGCGGCCGTCGGCGTACTCGCGACGATCTCGTGGGTCTGGAGCCGAGCATCGGGCTGGGCCTGCCGGGCTTCAGCCGCCTCAGCGTCGTGAAGGGCAACCTCCCCCTGCGGTGCGCTGTCGTCACAACCGGCGAGCGCACTCAGCCCGACGACCGCCGCCACCATGGCGACCTTGATTCGACCGAACTTCATGCTCATCCCTGACTTCCTTGCGGACCGGCGCCGCGGCCTGGGGAGTCCCCCAAGGCTTCGAGGCGTCCAGCATAGTCCGAAGCCATCGCTTCGACCCGTGCGGTTCCTGTGGGTCCCCCGCTGAGTCGGTCTAGCGCTGCCAGACCGGCTTGCGCCTGGGTCGAGAGCACGTCCAGCTCCTCGGCGGTGATGGATGAGGGTGTCGGCGCCTGAGCCACCGGAGATTGCTCAGAGAGCTCAGGCGTGTCCGCGGTGAGGACCGGGACCAGGACAACCCCAGCCGCGACCGCGAACAGCGCAACAACTGCAAACAAGACCGGACGCGCAGAACGGGACGTCGAGACCTCTTCCGTCGTAGTCCGCTCCTGCGCGGCCTGTCCGGCACGGTCCGCTTTTCCGCCCGCTTTTCCGCGAAGCTCGATGGTGCGCCAGACCCGGGCCTGGGCGAGCTCGGACAACGCGTCGGCCTGTCCATCGGCGGGCTCGGCCCAACCGGCGAGCGTGTGGAGGGTGGCCACGTCGATGTCGGCGTGGAGGTCACCATCCGCGAGCGCGAACTCCACCGCGAGGTCGGCCTCGGGCGAATCGTCCAGCGGGTCTTCGCCCAGTGCGGCCAGCTCCAGCGCGATACGTTCGCGGACCGGATTCGAAGCCGGGTCTGGATTGGACTCGGAGTCCTGGGATGCGTCTCGGTCAGGACCGCTCATGATGCCCCCTCGAAGTCTTGCTGCGGCGACTCACCGAAGCGTTGCACATAAACCTTGCGGAACGCTTTGCATGCTCGGAAGAGCAGGACGTCGAGCGTTCCGATGGAGACGTCCATTTCGGCTGCGGCCTGCTCACGGGGCATCTGCTGCATGAGCCGAAACTCCACGACCTTGCGATAGCGAGGATTGATGCCCTCGAGGCACGCGTCGATGCGGCCTCGCATGACCTCTGCCATCTGCTGGCGGGAGACGGCGGCTTCACTGCCGATGTCCCCGGGATCCGGAAGGAGGTTTTCGAACCCGACCGGCCACGCTCCCATCCGCCCGCTCTTGCGGAGGTGGTCGAGGCACAGGTTCTTGGCGATGCGGATGAGCCACGGCAGCAGCCCCCGTCCTTGCCATTTAAAGCGGTGGAGATTCTCGAGGGCCCGCACGAAGGTGTCGGCCAGGAGATCCTCGGCGAGGGTCCGGTCGTGCACGGTCGGCACGATCGCGTACCGGTACACCTGTGGGGCGAACCGTTGATACAGAGCGCGGAACGCGGCCCGGTCTCCCGCCTGGGCACGTTCCACCAGCTCTCGCTCGTCGTCCTTGGACTCATCGTTGTTTGGGTCCGTCACCGATTTCCCACTGCGTTCGCGGCGTTGCGCATCGTTTGCGCGAGTCAGGGCGGGTGTGCCCTGGGGTATGACCGCAGGAATGGGCGTCACTGGCGACGGAAGCTCCTTCGCCCCCCTCAACGTGCGCCGGGGGGGGACCTTACATCGTGCCGACCGGCCCGGAAAACGTTGGTTCTGTCGAAACCCTAGAGCGACCCATGACGTCCAAGTGCCCACGAGGGCGTTTTCAGCGCCCGGGCATTGACCACGGCGTTCCCCGGCGGTATCGCCCCTTCGGTCGCTCCGCCGTCGCCCCCCACCCGCGAGTCCCCTGCTGTGTCCCCTTTCCTGCTTCCCGCGCTGTTCCTCGCTCTGGCTCCCGAGACGTCGGCGGATGACCCCGCCCAGACGGGAGATCCCGACGCTCCGGCGACTGCGGACTCCACGCAGCCTCCGCCCCCCTCCGCCGCGCCGGTGCCGGAAGGACCGGTCCGAGAGGCGCCCACCGTGGGACTGCGCGATGACTACGAGCCGCCCTTCCCCTCCGAGCCGCTCGAACTCAGCAGCGTGCTCACCGAAGCGGCCAACACCAACCTCGATCTCGTGCTCGGCCAGACGGATATCGAGATTGCCGAGACCCAGATTCTGGCGGCGATCGGCGCGTACGACGTGTTCCTGACCGCCGGCCTCAACGCCGCGTTCAGCGAGAGTCCTCAGCGTGGTTCGTCGTTCGCCTTTGCCCTCGGTTCACGCTCCGTGGGCGCGGACTTCGGCTTCCAGCGCGCACTCGAAACCGGCGGAGACGTGTCCCTGACCCTCGGGGTGAATCGGACCCTCACCGATCAGCCGGTCAACTTCTTCGACTCCAGTCAGGGCGCGACGACCCTCGCAGCCTACTCCCTCGTTCCCACGCTGACGATCAACCACCCCCTGCTGCGCGGGGCCGGACTCGAGGTCAACCGTGCCAACCGCGACAAGGCAGAGATCGCCGTCACGCAGGCTCAAGCGGGGCGACAGCTCACGGCGCAGAACCTCGCCCGCGACATCATCAGTGCCTACTGGGATGTCCTGTTCGCCCACCGCGACCTCGACAACAAGCGGCGCAGCGTCGTTCAGGTCGAGCGGCAACTCGAGCGCACCCGCGCGCTCGTCTCCGCCGGGCGACTGTCCCCCGTGGACATCAAAGCTGTCGAGCAAGCCATCGCGACCCGCGAAGCCGACGTGCTCGCGGCCGAGAACTCCCTGCTGGACACCAGCCTCAGCCTGCGCACGCTACTGGGCCAAGACTTCGCCGACCGCGACGTTCTGGGCGTCTTGCCGGCGACCGACCCCACCGTCGTTCCCCGCAAGATCGACATGAAGGAAGAGATCGACCACGCGCTGCAGGCCAACCCGCAGGTGCGGCAGCTCGAACTCGCCCGCGCCAGCCTGCGCATCGATGAAATGGTCGCGGCCAACAACCGGCTGCCGCAGCTCGATTTTCGCGGGTCGATCACCCCGCAAGGCCGCTCGGTCGACTCGCTGCCCACCGCGCAGACCGGCGACCCCGGTGCGACCGGTGGCTGGGGCGAAGCGTTCCGCAACGTGTTCAGCGATGACATCGCTCAAGACGGGGTGCTCGCCGACTGGACCGTCAACGGATCCCTCACCCTCACGTGGGACGTGCAGAACCGGACGCCGAAGGCCCAGCACCAGGCCGCCAAGCTCCAGATGCGCCGCAACGAGGAGCAGATTCGGCAGGTTCGGCAGCAGATCTCCGCCGGCGTCATCCGAGCGGCCAGCGGACTCCGCACTGCGGGCAAGTCGATCGAAGTGGCGGAGGTCTCGTTGGAGCTGGCCCAGGACAACCTCGAAGCCGAGCAGGCCCGCTTCGACGTCGGCCGCGCGACCAACTTCGACGTGTTGGAGCGCCTCGACGACATCGACGGGGCCGCGGCATCCGCCCTCAACGCCCAGATCAACTACCTCAAGGCGCTCGCCCAGCTGCAGGCCCTCAACGGTGAGATCCTGCCCGCGTACGGCCTCGCCGCAGAAAAATGAGCCTCGCGCCCCGGCCGCGGGAACCCCGCACGCTTCTCGCTTGTCCCAGTTGTCGGAGTTCCGCGGCGCGTGATAGCTTCACGCAACGTGGATGAGGCCGCTACGCGGTGCCCACACCTGGCCTGAGAACGGCCCAAAACGTCCTGGAAGCAGGGCCCCCGGAAACGGGACTACGGAGACGGAGAACACACATGTCTGCAGCCGAAATCGCCGACAACCGCTGGGAAACCTCAGCTAGCAAGCCCCCGATCACGTCCGCAGCTGGCATCAGCATGCTCATCCTGATGAGCGGCTTTGGCCTGTTCTTCGTGTGGATTCTGGTTGGTTCCGTCCAGGGCATGATCATGCCCAAGACCGAGGGACTCGCGGGCGAGTACAAGAACCTGAACCAGCAGCAGGGCAGCGGCGAAGCCGAAGCGCCCGCCGCCGTCGAATAGCTGCCCACTGCGTCGATTCGAACCGGCTGAGCCTCGGGTGAGACGCCGTGTCTCCCCTCGTACGTTCGCCGGCTCGACGATCGAGCCCCGCCGACAATCCTTTCGGTGGGGCTTTTGCGTTGGTTGCTCCCTCGCCTGCTCAGGCGAACCCGACGAACGACATCATCTGACCGGTGCCCGCCCCGTCCCGCCGATACGAGAAGTAGCGGTCCTCATGGGTGTGCGTGCACGCGCCGACGCGCTCGATGTTCTCCGCCGGAACCCCTGCGTCTCGAAGCTGCTTGCGGACCACCCCGACCAGATCGATGTGCGGCTTGGCGTACGAGGTCGTGTCCACAAACGCCGCATCGAACTGCGCGGCAACCTCCGGTCCAACCTCGAACCGCGCCAGCTCGATACACGGGCCAATCGCGGCAACGAGGGTGGCCGGATCAACACCGAGCGAATCGACGGCGGCCCCTGCAATGCCGGCGACCGTACTGCGCCAGCCGCTGTGCACCGCCGCCGCAACCGTGCCGGAGACATCCGCGATGAGAATCGGCACGCAGTCCGCCGTCGACACCGCCACGGTGACTCGGTCCTCGCGCGTGCACCACAGTCCGTCCGCCTCCGACAAATCGGTCAACGCGACCGCGCGTAACACATCGCCGCGATGGACCTGGTTCACACGCCGCAACGTCTGCGGCGGGTACCCGCCGGCTTCCGCGACCCGTCTCAGGTTCTCGGCGACCACCTCGGGGTCGTCCCCCCATTTCAAACCGAGATTGAGCGAGGCGTACCGGCCCGTGCTCGCCCCGCCGTGCCGATCGGTGAACCCATGCTTGAGGCCGGGAATCGCGGAGAGCTTGGCGCTGCGTTCAAGCACGCCGCAAGGCTAGAGCACATCTCACGCCCTCGCCACGCCCTGTTGCAGCTCTTTGGGCCCGCGCCTCGAGGTCGTCAGACGCGGGCGCTGCTCAACTCGACGCAGATCGGGTTGTGGTCGGCCACATGCCCGCCATCAGCCGTGGGGCGCTCGATGACCTCTGCGCCGCGCGGCGAAAGGCCACGACCCACAAACCAGTCCAGCCGCAGCGGCACGCAACCGTTCCACGGCTCGAGCCGGCGCTGCAGCCAGTCGAACACAGACCGCGGGAGGTACTCGAGGGTCTTGGCCACGACCTCGGGGTCGTTGAGATCGAAGTAGCTCGTCCCCTTGGACGGATCGATGTAGCCATCGCTGCGAAATCCTGCCTCATGCAGGGCTCGGAACATGCCGCGTTCGTAGGTCTGCTCGGGGATCATGTAGGCATCGATGCTTCGGTCGAACCCGAGGCGCGCGAGCTTGCTCGCAACATTGAAGGCGAGACCCGGTGCACTGCCGAAGTCGTAGGTGCTGGTGTTGAGGTCGCCGCCGAGCAACACCTGATGGTTCCCGAAGCGTTCGATCGCACGCAGCAGGATTCGCATCTGCCGGGCCCGGTGTCGCGGCGGAGAGAACGGGTCGAGATGTGCAACGGCGACGGTCACCAATCCTTGCGGGAACTCGAGCTCGCAGACCAGAGCCCGCTTCCAACCCAACCTCCGTTCGGTGACGCCGAACTTGTCGACATACTCCGGCACAGGGACGCCGCACACCCGACGCACCGGATAGCGGGTGAGCAACGCAACGCCATGAAGCGCGTCGGTGTTCGCTTCTCCGTGGTCGCGCTCTGCGAGGTCGCCCGGAGAAAGGACCAGGTGGCTCGGGGCAAACACGTAGCCCATCCCCAACGCTTCGGCGACCGCCTGCGGCACGCGTCGGTTCCCCGAGCGCCCCATCCCCCAGTCCGCCTCACACAACAGATACAGATCGGCATTCGCCAGCGACGCGCCACCGCGCAACACCTGGGTCAGCGCTTCGAACCGCTTGCCACGCTCGATGTTCCACTGGACCGCGCGCGTGGAGTTGGCCCCCGGCCGCGCTTCGGTTGACCCCAGGTCCCAGTCGAAGCCCCCGAGGACCCGCTGCACAGTGGGCTTGTGTCGGGAGAAGGAGGGGTCTCGCTCGAGTGCCCTTCGGCTCGGTGCGTCGGACCAGCGCTCCAGCAGATCCGCAGAGATGCCGTGGGCGATCGAGCGCTGCGGTGCCTCGACGGCGACGATGGGCTCGATGACCTCCGCCCAACGCCGCCGCGGGTCGAGCACAGGGAGCGGCAACGAGAGCTTCATCGCGCCCCGATGATCGCGGATCGCAGCACGGTTTCAAGGTGTGGTTCGCAGCACCGTGACGAGCGTCTCCAGCTCTGGCGGCAGCGCGGAGGTGAAACGCACCATGGCCCCCGTCTGCGGGTGCTCGAACCCCAAGAGCTCGGCGTGCAGAGCATGCCGGCCAAGACCGGTCCACAGGCCGCGACGCACCTCGTCCCGCGGGGGCTTGCCGTAGAGCGTGTCGCCAAAGATCGGCGCCCCGAGGTGGCGAGCGTGCATCCGGATCTGATGGGTCCGGCCCGTCTCGAGCGTGAAGTGGGCGATCGCCGCCGTCGGCATCCGCTCGACGACCTTCACGTGCGTGACCGCGCGACGCGACGAGCTGCCCTCGACCGGGGCAAAACGCTTGCGCTCGGCGGGGTCGCGGTTGTGCGGCGTCTCCAGCGTCTGCTCGTCGAGTTCGGGGACCGCGCTGAGGACCCCGATGTATCGCCGCTCGATGCTGTGGGCCTGAAACTGGGCGGCCAACGAGGCGGCGGCGGCGGGGGTCTTGGTGAAGACCATCGCGCCCGAGGTGTCGCGATCGAGTCGATGCACGACGCCGGGTCGCGTGGCGTCGTTCCCGGGCAGAACCGGCAGACCGTCCGCGCCCACGCCGAGGTGATGCAAGACGCCGTTGACCAACGTGCCGCCGGCGTGCCCGGCCGAAGGATGGACGACGATGCCCGCGGGCTTGTCGATCACCAGCAGGTCCGCGTCTTCATGGAGAATCGACAGTGGCACCGGCTCGGGGACTGCCCGCAGCGGTGCCGGAGGGTGGAGCACCACCGAAACGACCATCGGCCGCACAACCTCGAGCGAAGGCTTGAGGCGGCGGCCGTCCAGCGTCACTTCGCCCGCGTCGAACGAAGCCCGCAGCGCGTTCCGGGACATCACATGGCCCGCCTCGCGCAGCGCTGCGACGAGCACCCGATCGAGCCGCTGCCCGAGCGCGTCCTGCCCCAACGCGATGGTCAGCGGTGCTACCAGATCTTGCTCTCGAGCGCGGCCATCGGCTTGATGACCCGATCGACGATCGCCCGATCGTAGAAGTTCTGCTTGAACATCTCGGGCGTCACGCCGCTGCGAAACAGATCGCGGCCTTCGGTGATCAGCTCGGACAGGTCCGGCTCGTCGAAGAACGAGTCGTTCTTGAGCGATTCCTCGATCTTGGCCTTGTTGTAGAGATAGATGTCCGAAGCGATCGCGCGCGCTTTTTGTTGCGCACGCTTCTCATTGTCGATGATGGCGGCCATCGCGATCAGAATGCCAGAGTCCGGCCGGGGCAACCAGCTTCGGGCATACATGTGCGCCCGCGGGTCGTGGCAGACTCCCCCGGCGTGGATCCGTCCCTGACCACCCTCAGCGAGAGTCTGAGCTCGCTGCTGGCCGCCACGGTCGCGTTCGCCATCGGCACCTCCGTGGTGCTCCGGGACCGCAAGCGGGAGCAGTTCGTGCTCTACGCGTTCTTCTGCTTCAACCTGGGCCTGTACCACCTCGGCCGGTTCTTCTTCGGCTTCTCGGGTGTCCACCTGTTCGGATGGTTCGCCCAGACGATCTCGCTGCTGCTCCCGTGGAGCGCGGATCGGGCCCTGTCCAGCTTCGTTCCGGCGGTCGACCACCGCGGCGGCCGGATCCAGCGGTTCACGGGTCTGTTCCTCGTCGTTGCGCAGACGGTGTCGTTGTTCTTCCCCGCGCTGGAGGAGCACCCGCTTTGGGACGTCGTCCCGTTCGTCCTCGTCGTGTTCGTGATGGGTGGGCTTCTGTTTGCCGCCACCCGCGTCTGGCGTGCGGCCCGGGCCGCCGAGGGCACCGCGGCCGCCCCCCGCCTGCGCTACCTCTTCTACGCGACCGTGATCGCGCTCGCGCTCGGCTCGCCGTTCGTCCCCGCGGTCGGGCCCATCGTCACGGCGGTCTACCTCTACTTCGTCGCCCAAACGCTCGTGCGCGAGCGACTGCTCGACCTGCCCGAGGTCGCGCTGCGCATCGGATCGATGGCGTTCCTCATCGCCATCGTCACCGGGTTGTACGCGCTGCTTCTGTTGTGGATCCCCACCGCGGACAAAGGCACCCGGTCGCTGTTCGTCTTCAACACCGCGGTCGCCTCGTTCGCGGTGATCGTGCTGATGGAGCCGGTTCGCACCGAGATCGAGAGCCGCATCGAAGGCTGGTTCCTCCGCGACCGACCGATCCTTCGCAGCATCTTGGTGCAGCTGCGCCACAAGCTCACCGGAGTCATCGACTCCGATGAGATGGCCCGCGTGGTGATGGAAGAACTCGAGGCATCCCATCGGGTGACCCGGGCGTCGCTGTACCTCATCGATCGTCAGGGCACCTCGCTCACGTTGGCGAGCCACCTCGGGCCAACCTCCCTGCCCCGCCTCGACCTCGCCGCCCGGCGACCGCTGTTGGACCGACTTCTGCACGAGGGCCCGATGCTCCGCGACGTGCTTCAGCGTTCACGCCAGCGCGAACGCCCTGAGGACCTCGCGGAGCACAACCAGGTGCTCGAGACCCTCGAGGAGCTCAAGGCGTCCTTGGCGTTGCCGATCGTTGGGCGGGCCCGACTCGATATCGACGATCCCGGTGCCGCGCCTCAGCTGCTGGGCGCGCTGTTCGTCGACGACGAGCGCCTGCTGGAGCCGTTCTCCCGCGAAGAGGTTCGGCTGTTCGAGGGCGTCGTCGCTCAGGCCGCGACGACGCTGCAGAACTCCGAGGTCTACGAGGCGCGAAAGGAGCGGGACCGCCTGGCCGCGCTCGGAGAGATGGCCGCCGGCCTCGCACATGAGATCCGCAACCCGCTGGGCGCGATCAAAGGGGCCGTGCTGGTCGTCGAGCCGAGCAAGGACCAGTTCGACGAGGACGTGCAGGAGTACCTCGAGATCATCGTCGAAGAGGTCGACCGGCTCAACCGGGTCGTATCTCAGTTCCTGACCTACTCACGGCCGTTCGCCGGCGAGCTCGGCAAGGTGCGGATGCGAGACGTGGTCAAGGCGACGTTGCGACTGCTCTCCGAAGAACAGCGCGAGAAGGTCAGTTTTGACGAACCCACCGACCTTCCGCCCGTCCGCGGTGACGGGGACGCGTTGCGGCAAGTGCTGCACAACCTGATGCTCAACGCGTTCGACGCGATCGAGCACCAGGAGGGCGAGGGTCGGATCGGGGTCGACATCGACTTCCGCCGCCGCGGCTTGCTCCGGGCGGACGCGATCGCGGTCACCGTCTGGGACAACGGACACGGCCTGTCCCACCAGACGATCACCAACCTGTTCGTCCCGTTCCACACCACGAAGAGTGGCGGCACCGGGCTGGGACTGCCGATCAGCCAGCGCATCGTCGAGAACCACCGGGGGGTGATCGAGGTCGGTAACCAGCCCGATGGTGGTGCGCGGTTCACCGTCCTGCTGCCGGTCACCGAAGCCGATGCGGCCGCCAGTGCGGTCGGACGCCCACAGCTCGCCGAAGCACCGGAAGACGAAGATCCCGACCGTGACTCGGGCGATGACCTGCCCCAGGCCGAGGTGGCCAACCCGCCCGAGGGTGTGGGACCGTAGGGCGTGTCGTTTCCACGCGTGCTCCTCGTCGACGACGAGCCCAACCTGCGCAAGGTCTTGGGCGCGCTGCTTCGGCAGGAGGGCTACGAAGTCCACGCCGAGCCCGACGGACAAGCGGCGCTCGAGAAGGTCCGGACCGTTCCCTCGGGAACGTTTGACGTCGTGCTCTCCGACCTGCGCATGCCAAGGCTCGACGGCATGGGCCTGCTCGAAGCGCTCAGCGATGAGGACCCGGACCTCCCGGTGGTCATCCTCACCGCCCACGGAACCGTCGACAACGCCGTCGAAGCCGTCAAACTCGGCGCGTTCGACTATCTGGAGAAGCCCTTCGAGCGCGATCAGATTCGCTCCGTGCTCGCCCGCGCCGTGGCCCGACGTGCGCGCAGTGGCGCGTCCCTCGGACAGGGGGAGTCCCCACCAAAGACCTCCGACGCTGCGACCAGCAGCGACACCCTCGACCCGAGCGTCGAGGTCGGCATGATCGGGAACTCGCCCAAGATCGACGAGGTCCGCGAGATCGTGCGGACGGCTGCCGCGAGCCCCTCGACCGTCCTCATCACGGGCGAGAGCGGCACCGGCAAGGAGCTGGTCGCCCGCGCCCTGCACCTGGGTTCTCCACGGCGCGACCAGCCGTTCATCCGGGTCAACTGCGCGGCCATTCCCGCCACGCTCGTCGAGAGCGAGCTGTTCGGCCACGAGCGCGGGGCGTTCACTGGGGCGGTCTCCTCTCGTGCGGGCCGCTTCGAGTTGGCGCATGGCGGCACGCTGTTCCTCGACGAGGTCTCCGAGATCCCGATGGAGATCCAGGTCAAGCTGCTGCGCGCGATCCAGGAGTCGGAGTTCGAGCGCGTGGGCGGCGTGAAAACCCTTCAGGTCGACGTTCGCATCATCGCGGCCAGCAACCGCAACCTCGAACAAGACATCAAAGAGAAGCGATTCCGCGAGGACCTGTACTACCGCCTCAACGTGGTTCCGGTGCCACTGCCGGCCCTCCGTGAGCGCATCGAGGACTTGCCGCGCCTCATCAGCCACTTCGTCGAGCGCTGCAACGAGCGGCTCGGCAAACAGGTGAGAGGCTTTTCGGCCGGCGCGCTCGAGGTCCTCGCCCAATACGGATGGCCTGGCAACATTCGCGAGCTCGAGAACCTCGTCGAACGCATGGTGTTGTTTGCCTCCGCGGACGAGATCCTCCCGGACGCCTTGCCCGACGCGTTTGCCGATGGCCCCCGGGAGCGCCCTGCCGTGGACGATCCCGATCCCGCCGACGGACCCGACGATCCCCAGGCCGACGAGGACGGCGAGGACCCCGGAGAGCGGTTGCTCCGATTGCCTCTCAAGGCGCTGGGCTTGGATCTCAAGGAAGCGGTTCGGGCCGGATCGCGGCTTGTCGAGGAGGCTTTGATCACCGAGGCGCTGGAGCAGACCCAGAGCAACGTGACTCGGTCGGCCCGCCTGCTGGGCATCAGCCGCCGCAGCCTGCAGTCGAAGATGAAAGAGCTCGGCTTGCGCGAGAGCTAAACGGCCTCGGAAGAGGTGTGTGAGGCACACCGCTGCGCTGCGGCATCTGCGAGCTTGTGTTGGCCCAGGGTGCTGAACGTCCACACACGCGGCCGACGTCCCACGCCCCCCCACACGGCGACCTGCAGGTGCCGACAAACATTGACGTTCTGCGGTATGCGCTGGTAGCGTGCCCTCGCTTGAACGGGTCCTATTGGCCCGCTCACACCTCGATCGAACCATGCGTACGCGCTCCACTTCCCAGCGCAACCTCTCCGGCTCGACTCGCACCGCCAGGGACGTTCTTCGTCGCCGCGGCGGGCGCCAGCTCGTCGCCGCGCTCGCCATCGCAGGCGGCGTCTTCGGAGCTGCAAACGAGGCCCAAGCCGCTGACGTCACGCGCGTCGCCACGGCCTTCGAAGACGACAACGTCTTCGATGTGCACCTGGGCGTCGCATACGACTTCAACTACAAGCGAGCCGCCATTCTTCGTGAATGGAACAGCGGACGACCCGGCGACAACGAGAACCGCCTGGTCAAGGACCTGATCTACGAGCAGTTCCGTCACACGCTGACGCCGACGCTCGAGTTCGGGCTGTTCCGCGACCTCGGCCTGTACTTCCAGCTGCCGATCGTTCTTTCGGACAGCCGTCAGTACAGCTTCGACCAGCGCGCCGACGACTGCGTGTTCGGCAGCCCCGGCGGCTCTCCCGTCGCGTCCTGTACCAACAAGGGCAACAGCACCACCCTTCGCGACGAGATCCTGCCGACCTCGGGCTTCGACGCCACGAACACCGGCAACCCGAGCCTCCCCTTCGGCGGTCCCGACAGCGAGCTGATCTTCAAGGGCCCGGTACGTCGCGGCCTGGATCAACTCAACATCGGCCTGAAGTACGCCCTGCTGAACCAGGACAAGCGTTCGCACATGCCGACGTGGCTCATCGCGTTCGAAGGCCGCTTCGCGGTCGGTCGCGCGATGACCTTCAGCCGCGACATTCAGGGCCGCGAGCCCGATGGCAACAGCCGCGTCGGCCGCCGGATTCACGAGCTCGGTGTGTGGACGGCCCTGTCCCGGCGCTACCGTTTCCTCGATCCCTACTTCACCGCTCACTGGCGGCAGTCGCTTCGGGCCTCGGGCAGCATCTTCCAAGACTTCTCGAGTGAAGGTGCCCAAGACACCGTCCTTCCGCAGTCCCAGGCGGGATTGACGGTCGGCACCGAGATCGTTCCCTGGGAGCGCAAGGCCAAGAACCTGAAGGTCGCGGTCGTGCTTCAGGGCGGCTCGGTCCTCCACTATGGAGGGCGCGGCTACTCCGAGATCTGGGAGCTCCTCGCGGACAGCCCGTCGATGGTTGGTTCGTACGATCCGACGTCGCAGGCCGTCGACGACAACGGGAACCCGACGAACAACAGCTTCTGTGACCGCGGTGCAGCCCTCGCGTACGCGCAGCAGAACCCCGGCGACCCCGGCTACCTCGCCGCGGGCGGCAGCGGCTGCCAGAAGTTCGAAGGCGTCACGGACCTGCAGGACTACGCGTCCTTCGGATTCACCGGCGGTCTCAACTTCACGCTCGGAAAGATCGCCCACCTGGGCCTCGGCGTCACCGCCAACACCGACACCCGTCACTTCATCACCGCCGCAGGCCGTGGTGATGCAGACCTGCCCGGTTCAGGTGGCAGCAACCCCGACGAGGTCGAAGCCGGCACGCGAGAGGTCAACCCGATCCGCCGCGACGTGGTCGACAACGTCGGACGGCGCTACGCGGTCGACGACGTGTTCGACATGCACGCGTACCTCCGCCTGACTCTTGTGTTCTAGTCTGTAGGGAGGGGCTTCGCCGCCCCTCCCTCGCGGACGCCCTGTCGGGCTTGCTCGCTCGCGGGTGCTCGCTCCCTCGATTGAAACGGCACTGCCGGACGCGGACGCGCTGTCGGGCTTGCTCCACGGGGCCCGAGCCGGGTTCGGGTCCCCCCGAGCCCAACAGCCAATGCACTAAAACTCGAACTTGAGGTCGTCGCGGTTGAATCGGGTCATGCGCCAGATGGCCATGCGGAGACCCTTCTTCTTCTCGACGTGGGGGTTTGCGAACTCCCAGACGGTCTTGCCTTCGGGGGTGACCTCGAAGACGTAGCCGGTGTCGGACTCGGTGATCAGCGTGTTTCCGTTGTCGAGCCGGAAGTTGCTGCCGCGGGTCTCCGAGAAGAACTCCTCGGTCGGACCATACGTCCAGACGATGTCGTTGGTCAGCGGATCGACCTCGGCGACCTGCGAACGGGTGGCCTCGGTTCCGTTGTTGAAGACCAAGATGGTGCCCGCCTTGGTGACCGTTGGGTGGTGCGGGTAGATGAGCTTCGACGAGCCCCACAGCCACACAATCTCCTTCGTCTTGGGGTCGACGATCATCAGCGTGTGGGTGTTGCGCGGCGAGAGCAGCATGTTGCCCTTCGCAAAGATGGGACTCTTCTGTGCGAGCGACCCATCGAAGACCTCCACGTGGTTGGAGTGCAGGATGTCGTACTCCTTGTTGCGGCGCGGGTTGGCGCGGCGGGTCTTCAGGGCGGTCAGCGACTCGGCGTCCCCTAGCAAGAAGGAATACCGGGAGTCCTCGATCATCTTCAGGATCGAGAATTGGCTGAGTTCTTCACCCTCGGGCGACAGCTCCACGACCACGTCGTCGACCGTGGGGTGATTCTTGTCGTACTTCGGCATCATCCTCGCGGTCCGCGAAAGCACAAACACGCGCCCGTCCGCCGTGACGTCGAGGTCGTGGTGTACGCGCGCCTTGTAGGTCCACAAGAGCTTGGAGTCCTTGTCGATCTTGAAGACCTCCTTGTTCTTGACCAGACCGATGACGCTGCCATCGGGCAGCAAGGACACATGCTGCCATCCGCCCATGCCCCGGACGTTCCACTCGTGAAGCACGACGCCTTTCATGTCGAGTAACTGGGCACGAGACTGCTTGCGAGAGGCATAGAAGTTGACGCCCTCTTGCGCCTCCCCCTCGATGTTCACGAGCACCCCGGACCGATCGACGTTGGCATCGACGGTTCCGTCCACGTAGCCCATGGAGGAGAGCTTCTTGACCGTGTCGCTCTGCTTGCGACCCTTTTTGCCTTTGCGGCGGCCTTTCCGCTTCTTGCCGCGGGACTTCCCCTTCCCCTTCGCGACCTCTTCCGCGTCCTCGTCGGGGTCGGCGTCGGCCTCCGCCGCCTCGTCGGAGTTTTTCTTGAGCGACACCACGCCGGTGCCCATCAGCAGGGCGATCAGCCCTCCTACGGCAGCGACTCCAACGCCAAGACCAATCAAGTTTGAACGTGTGCTCATCAGACTCGGGGCCCGCGGACATGCCGCGAAAGCGGCCGGAGCATAGCAGAGCCGCCCAGACCGGGACCGTTCGAACGCACCGATCCGCGAGCCGGGTCGAGCGAACCTCAGCGCCCCGCTCCGCAGAGCCAGATCTCAAGCGTCCGGTGGGGCGTCGCGCGCCGCGCGGAGGCGTTCGTAGAGCTCGCGCGCGTCGAGCCCGGTCAAGTCGGCCAGCGCACGGGCACGCGGCCGAGGCTTCAGCGACGCGTCGAGCATCACATCCAGCACAGCGCGCGCAGCATCCTGCGACTCGGCATCGGCTTGGGCGGTGTTGCCCTCGACCACCACGGTGACCTCGCCGCGAAGCGCCTCCCGAATCTCGCCATGCAGCGTCGCGACGGTCCCACGAAGGGTCTCCTGGTGAAGCTTCGTCAGCTCGCGGCAGACGACCACGCGGCGGACCTGGGCGTCGGGCAGGACCTTCGCAAGGTCCCGGAGCAGCGCCGGCGTGCGGTTCCCGGCCTCATACAGCAGGCAGGGGCCGACAGAGACCGCGATGGTCTCGAGCGCCCGCGTCCTGCCTTTTCCGTCCCGTGGGATGAAGCCGAGAAAGCACGAACCTCCGGCATCAAACCCGCTGATCGACAGCGCTGCCGAGGCCGCGGTCGGCCCCGGTACGACGTCGACGGCGTAGCCTGCCTCGGTCGCTGCGGTGACCAAGAACTGCCCGGGGTCGCTCCATCCCGGCATCCCGGCCTCGGAGCAAAACGCCACGGTCTTCCCTTCTGCCAGGGCCTGGAGCAGCTCGCCGCATCGCTCGTGTTCATTGCCGACGAAACAGCTTCGTCGCGGCGGCAGCGTGACGTCATTGCCCAGCAGCCGCACCGGACTGCGCGTGTCCTCGCACAGCAGAAGATCCGCCGACAGCAGCGCCTCGCGAGCTCGGGGGCTGAGGTCTCCTCGGTTGCCCAGCGGCGTGCCGACGAGAACCAGCGTCCCGCTCACGCGTCGTGCCCCAGCGCGACCTGGACCGCGTCGCCCAGCTCTTGCTGTAGATACGCCCGTAGCCTCAGGATCATCCGCTTTTCGACCTGGCGTGCCCGCTCCCGACTCACGCCCCAGCGGTCACCGAGTTCTTGCAGGGTCACTGGCTCCTCCGACATCAGGCGGTCCGAGAAAATCTCGAGTTCGCGGCCTTCGAGGTCCGCGCCGAACGCAAGCAGCTTGGATTGCATCAACGACTTGAATCCCGCCGCGTCGACGTTGTCTTCCGGATCGGCGTAGTCGTCCTCGATCATGTCGAGGCGCGTTCGACTGCCGTCGCCGTCATCGCCCGAGAGCGGGGCGTCGAGGGACATGTCGGGTGCCGCCATCCGGCGCTCCATCTCGACCACCTCTTTCTCCGAGACGTCGAGTTCCTTGGCGATGTTTTCGGCGGAGGGTTCAATGCCCGCAGCCTCGAGCGCGGCTCGCTGCTTGCGAAGGTTGAAGAACAGCTTCCGCTGGTTCTGGGTGGTCCCGATCTTGACCAGTCGCCAGTTGTTGAGGATGTACTTGAGGATGTACGCCCGAATCCACCAGCCCGAGTAGGTGCTGAGCTTGACCCCGCGATAGGGGTCGAACTTCTGAACCGCCTTCACCAGGCCCACGTTCCCCTCTTGCACCAAGTCCAAGAGGTTGTGATAGGCGCGTCGATACTCGTGGGCGATCTTCACCACGAGGCGAAGGTTGGAGGTCACCAGCTTTCGCCCCGCCTCCTTGTCATCTTCTTCGACCCAGCGCACCGCCAGCTCGTGCTCCTCCTCGCGGGTGAGCAGCGGGTGGCGCCGAACCTCCGCCATGTAGGCGGCCATCGGATCTCGACGCGCCAGCGCCGTGGTGCCCTCGGGCGCAGCCTTCGGACGCCCGATGCTCTTGGCGATCGCCTCCAGCTCCTCGTCGGAGACGGGATCGACCTCGGCCAGCGCTTCAGCCGCGGCTTCGTCCTGCTCCTCGACGGGCGCCTTGGTTGACTTGGGGAGTGCCTCCTCGGGCTCCGGATATCCGTCGACCACTTCGACGTCGATGGGTTCGGAGCTGGCCGACTTGGACCGCTTCTGGGACTTGGGTTTCGCCATCGCGGGCACGCGGAGTCTACGCCGGTCGCCGGACGCGACGCGACCCCGGCACCGTAGCCGGAAATCGGTCCGATCTGACGGTCCCTGACCGCAAGCGCGGGCCATCTCGCCTGCTAGACTGCCGACGTGAGTCGACTGACGCCTCCACGCGGCCGTGCCAGCAACCGCCCTGCGGTTTGGCGGTCTCAGGTTTGGTCCCGATTCGGAACTTCCGCGGTGATTGTGGGGTCGCTCGCCCTCTCCCTCGGCCTGACCGCCGTCGGAGACCGCCAAGCCCAGGCCCAGCGCAGCGATCCGCGCAAACACTCCCGACTCGTCCCCAACCACGACGCGACCGAGTTGCGGGTCCTCGACTGGACCCTGTGGAATGTCTCCAAATACTACGTCGAACCCGAGCGGGTCGACCCTCGCGCGATGACCCTCGCCGGTCTCGAAGCGCTCGAGCGGCGCGTCGCGCAGGTACTGGTCCAACCGATCGGCAAAGGCGAGCGCGTTCGCGTCCGCGTCGCCACCCACGAGAAGGTCTTCGAGCTCGGCGAAATCGAGGCGCTTTGGGCCGTCGGCCCGCACGTCCGCGAAGTGTTTCGCTTCGTCACCGAGCACACCGACCTCACCGAGGACGAACAGCGCGAGGCCGAGTACGCCATCGTCGCCGGTGTCCTCAGCACCCTCGATCCCCACACCAACCTGCTGCGGCCCTCCGACTTCAGCGACATGAAGGCCAGCACCAAGGGCAGCTTCGGCGGCTTGGGAATCGAGGTCGGCATGCGCGATGGCAAGATCACCGTGATCCGCGTCATCGATGGCAACCCGGCCTCGGCCGTCGACATGCAGCCCGGCGACCGCATCGCCCAGATCGGCTCGGAGTCCACCGTCACGATGACCCTCAACGAGGCGGTCGACCGTCTCCGAGGGCCCGCCGGCACCGACGTCATCCTCTACGTGATGCGCGAAGGCATGGCCAAGCCCAAGCGGCTGTCCATCACCCGCGCCACCATCAAGCTCGACTCGGTCATCGGCGAGAAGCTCGAGGTCACCGGCCTCGATGGCGAGAAGCACAACGTCGGGCTCGTTCAGATCCCGCGAAACTTCGCCCAGACCACCGGCAAAGAGCTCCGCGCCAAGCTCGGCGAGTTTGAGAAGGCCGGGGTCGAGGGCATCGTGCTCGACTTGCGCGACAACCCCGGTGGCCTACTCAACGCCGCTGTCGAGGTCGCCGACGCATTCCTCGACTCTGGGACCATCGTGTCCACCGTCGGCGTCAGCTCCCCTCGCGAGGAGAACCGCGCCAACGACCGCTACGACTTCCCCGACCTCCCCCTGGTCGTGCTGATCGACCAGGGCTCCGCCAGCGCATCGGAGATCGTCGCGGGCGCGCTGCGCAACCTGGGCCGCGGGGTCCTGATGGGCCGCCGAAGCTTTGGCAAGGGCAGCGTCCAAGTCCTGCACGAGCGCAAGGCCGGCGACAAAGAACTGGCCCTCAAGCTCACCATCGCTCAGTACCTCACCCCCGGGGATGTCTCGATTCAATCGGTGGGCGTCAGCCCAGACATCGAGACCGTCCCCGTCTGGATCGGCAAGGAGCAGATCTACTACTTCGGGCGCGGTCGGTTCGACCTGCTCCGCGAAGAGTCCCTCGCCTCCCACCTCACCTCCAACGCCAAGACCCAGAAGATCGCCCACGGCTCGCTGCACTTCCTCGACGCCGGTTCGGTCATGCCCGGGAAGAGCGACAAGAAGTCGGACAAGAAGTCGGACAAGACGTCGGACGAGAAGACGGGCAAGAAGCCAGACAGGAAGAAGGGCAAGAAGGGCGCGAGCGCGGTCCCGTCCTTCCTGGACGACCCCGAGATTCGGATGGCGGCCGAGTTCGTGGCCTGGGCCCCCTCCTCCGACCGGGACGTCCTGCTGCGCAAGATGGGCTCGTTTGTCGAGCAACAGGAGCAGAAGCAGCAAGGCCGCATCACCAAGAGCCTCTCGGCGCGCGACGTCGACTGGACCCTCGGCACCAAACCCGCGTCGGGCTCGGCCAAGCTCCAGGTGTCGATCACCACCGACAAGCCGGGCAACAAGATCCGCGGGGGTGAGCGGGGCACCGTGACCGCCGTCGTGAAGAACATCGGCGACGCGACCGCCTACCAGGTCCGCGCCATCACCGACTCCGACTACCGCTACTTCGACGAGCGGGAGATGCTGTTCGGCAAGGTCGCGCCGGGCGAGTCACGCACCTACAGCCTCAAGCTCTCGGTCTCCGAACACGAACTCAGCCGCACCGACCGTATCGACGTCCACTTGTTTGAGGCGCACGGGGCCAAGCTCGCCAAAGGCTCGACCACCTCGATCGACGTCAGCGCCGAGGGCCTGCCCCGACCGCAGTTCGTCTACGGCTACCAGGTCATCGACGACCCGGCGCTGGGTGAATCCATCGTCGGCAACGGCGATGGTGCCCTTCAAGTCGGCGAACGCGTCCGGCTGAGGGTCTCGCTGGCCAACCAGGGCGAGGGCGATGCGCTCGACACCTGGGTCACGCTGCGCAACCGGGCCGGAGAGTCGGTGTTCCTGCACGAGGGCCGCAAGGATCTCGGCAAGGTCGCGACCGGAAACTCCCGCGCCGTCGACCTGGACTTCGAGCTCAAGGAGCGCCCAGAGGATGGAGACGTGCAGCTGCAGCTCACCGTCTCCGACAACAAGATCGCCGAAGCCCTGTCCGAGCGGATCCACCTTCCGGTACCCGAGCGCGGCGTCTCGCTCTCCAAGGCCAAAGGCACGGCGACCGCCACCGGTGCCATCGACCTGTACGCCAGCCCGCTCACGCCTGACCGAACCATCGGCCGAGTCGCCAAAGGCACCGTCATGCCGGCGGTTGCCGAAGGGGACGGCTGGGTCCGTGTCCACCTCGATGGAGGTCAGATGGCGTTCGCCAAGAGCTCCGATGTCGACCGCGGAACCGGGAGCGCCAAGGCGCCCGTCGTGACCGCAAGCTTCGAGGTCTCCCCTCCCAAGGTGACCCTGGACGCGGCGCTGTCCAAAACCGACTCCGAGTCGGTCACCCTCTCGGGCGTGGCGACCGACGAGCAGGCCCTGCGCGACGTCTTCGTGACCGTCTACAACCCATCGCGCAACCTCTTCGGCGACCGCGAAAAGGTCTACTACGTGGCCAGCCCCGACCCCACCACCGGAGAGCTGAAGTTCTCCGCCGAGGTCCCGCTGACGCCGGGCAACAACATCATCGAGGTCCACGCGCGCCAAAATGACGACGTCGTGGCCATCCGGCGGATGTGGGTTCTTCGCACCAGCGGACTCGCGGCAGCTCGCGCCGCGGACCACGAGTACTCCGCCGGCGGCAAGCTCCGCGTCGATACGTTCCAGTAGCGCAGCCGGCCAACCATGCAAGAGGGCCCGCCGGAGTCTCCGAGCGGGCCCTTCTTCGTTGCCGCGTCGGGCTCGGTCGCGCTAGCGGCCGCGAAGCATGTTCACCAGCCGGCGACCCCGCTGCAGTTTCTTGTAGGCCGCCCGGCCGAGCCGGTCGAAGTTGCCCAACACCAGATCACGCAGCGCTTCGTCCGGCCGTGCTTTGAACACGGTGCTGTGGTGCTGGCCGTCCCACTGCACCGGCGCGTCTTCGGTGTAGTAGTAGCCAGCGAACGAGATCCGGCCGACGCCCGGTGGGCAGGTCACCGGCTCCACGCCGTGATAGCTGATGTCGCTGGTCTCGAACAACACGCAGCGGTTGATGAGCGGCGAGACCGAAACCTCGCAGTTCTTCACCTCCGTATCCCACAGCTCGACCGCCCCTCCCCACGCCGGGTCCCACCCCTCGTTGAGGTAGATGAGGATGTTGAGCCGACGATGCATCTTGAGTTCGTCGGAGTAGTTGAAGTCGATGTGCACATCCAGACGACCGCTGGGACCGGTGAGGTGCATGCCACCTCCCCGCATCGCGGGGTCCGCCTGCAAGTTCTCGATGCCTGTGATCTCGGAGAGATCCTCGAGAAACGCCTTGGATGTGATCGCATCATGGAGTCGCTTGACCGGTCCGGGGAACCGCGAGGAGTCCGAAACCTGGACCTTGAGCTTCTCGTTGAGCGCGTTGAAAGCGTCCCGTGTGCCCTTGGCTTCCTTCCACGCGCTGTCGAACGTCGGGTATGCCTCGACCACCTCTTTGAGAAACGTGGGCTCCAAGAAGTTCTCCACGACCAGGTGTGGAAAGGGCTTGGCAGAGCGGAACTGCTCTCGCAGTGCGTCCTTGTCGAGCGGGTTGATGAGCATGTCGTGCGACCTCGACGCGGAAGATATCACGCAGTTCATCATGCGCCGCGGCGCTGGCAGGCGCCCCAGCAAACGCTGCGCGTGACCGAACAGCGGGGTGCTACGAGGTCCACGAGTCCGGGAGCGGACGCCCGAGGAACTCTGCAAGCGCGGCGTTAGGTTCCTCGTATCGCTTCAACAACTCCTGACGCTTGGCATCGGTCAGCTTCGAGAGTTGCGCAGCAAACGCGTCGGCTTTGGCCTTGGCGCGCGCCTTCACGACTGGCGAGTTCATGACCGCCTTCATCAGGAGGCCGCGGGCCTGTTTGGGAATGAGCCGTTTCGCGACGCGGACCAGTGGATTGCGGCGAAGCTTGTCGCGGGCGGAGGCCGTGGTCGTGCCCACCGCCCGGGCGCTCGCAGCATTGGATGCGCCCTTGAGCGACGCCGAGAGCGTAGGCACCCGATCAACACCCAAGAATTCCTGCAGCGACCCCAGCATCGCGTCGGGGTCGGCCTTGAGTTCCTCGAGGGTGAGGAAGAAAAAGCGGTCCCGATCGTAGTGGGCCGTGAACTGCTCGATCTGCCGAAGGTAACAACCCGCGTCGAAGTACTCTGAGCTCTCCGACATCGCGGCCTCGAGCGAGACCACGGGCCCCTCGTTCTTCTTCTGCCTCTCCAGCATCGCGTGGCGATAGTGCGAGTAGAGGCGGTCGACCGGATGCCGCATGATGTAGACGAGCTTGATGCCTGGCAGATGCTCGTGGATACGGGCCGCGACCTCGCCGAAGTGCGGGTGACGCGTGTAGCAAGTGGACGATTCGAAGGCGAGCTGGCCTTCCTTCGCCGACGCAAACACGCTGCGATACCAGTCCAGTCCCAGTGAGAACCGCTCGTCGCGGCTGAAGAACCCGGGCTCCTTGTACTGAGGTTCGGCCAGTTGGGGGTGGCCCGTGAGGTAGTCGTGCAGCGTCGTGCTACCGCACTTCATCCCGCCGATGAGGAGGAAGTCCGGCATGCGGCCAGTGGGTGCGTCGGTCATCAGAGAATCTCCAGAGGGTGCAGCCAATAGCCGAGTGCAAGAACGCCCCCCGAAGCTGCGAACGCGAGCGCGTCGAGCTTGGGAAGCCACGCACCGCGGCGACGCAGCAAGAAGGCCATGGGCAAGTAGCCCAGAATGCGTCCGACCGACATCCCGATCAGGACGCCTTGGAACTCGCCGAGCGAGTAGCCCACCGCCATGCACAGCACGAAGAAGGTCGCCCCCGTTGCCTTGTGGATGAGGTGGGACCTCGAGTCTCCCGAGGCGACGAACAGCATCTCGGCGGTGCCGATGATCAGCGTGCCGATCGACCCGGCAGCGAGGATCCGCAGCATCCAGCCTGCCTGGACGTAGCGCTCATCGAACAGCAGATCCACGATCTCCTGGCCGAAGATGCCCAGAACCCACAAAGGCGGCAGTGCCAAGGCAAGCAACGCGCCCCGGACTTTGAACATCCGGCCACGCAAACGCTTGCGGTTCCCGAGCACAAACTTTGCGTACAGCGGCTGCAGGACCTTGGTCGCGACGGTCTGCATCGCCTGCGTGACGGCCTCCGACAGAAGCAGAGCGATGGAGTAGACGCCCAGCATGTTGTCGGTCAGCAGCTTCGCGACAACCGCGGAGCCGCCCTGCCCCAGGAGCGCCGCGAGGGCGGAGCTGAGGAACACCCACTTGCCGAACCGAAGCTGAGCTCGGACCGCCTCCTTGTCCCATCGCCATCGGTTTCGATAGCCCTTGATGAGGAAGTGCGTCGCCAGGCCGGAGCCCATGTTGGAGAGGATCATCCCCAACGCGAGGACCCAGACGCTCTTCCAGACGAACGCCAAGCCCACCATGATCGCGACCGAGCTGACGCGGACCGCGAGGTCGAGCAGCGCGCCCGGTTTCGGGTTGACCTGCCGGGAGAGGGTGAAGACCGCGGTGGACTGCAGCCCGCGAAACACCAGCGACAACCCGACCGCGGGCAACAAGAACGACAGCTCGGGAAGCGCGTAGTAGCTCGCGAGCGGGGCGGCGAGTGCCGACACGACCGCCGCCACGGCAACCCCGCGCAGGCACTGCAGCGTCCAGGCCGTGTTGTAGAAGTCAGGCTCGTTGCCACGCTTGTGCGCGATGATGCTTCCACGCAGCCCGGCGTCGGACAGCATCCCGACGATGCCGACCACGACCATCAGCACGCGCATGATGCCGAACGCCTCGGGGAAGAGGAGGCGGGAGAGCACGAGGCTGCTGCCCAGTCGAACGACCTGGCCCAGAGCAAACGCGCCAAACACCCAAAGCGCGCCCTTGGCGGCCGCCCGCTGGAGCCGGCTCCCGCCCCCGGGATCAGCGGTGTCCTCCGCAGCGGACGGTGCATCCGACGCGGCGCGATCCTCGGCTGGTTCGGCGTGCTCGGGAAGGTCGTCGGACGACGCGTCGGAAGGGTTCGTCGGCTCGTCGCCCATGCGCTCGGGGGGGACGCTAGCGCAGGTCCGATTTGCCTGGCAATCGAACCTCGCGCCCTGCGTTGATATCCTTCCGACGTGGCATCCCCGCCCGACGTGAGGCCTTTCGTGGCCCTGCTCCTGTACGTGCCCGCGGCCCTCGGCTACGCGGTGACCGCAGCCAAGCAGAACGCGACGCGGACAGTCTTCTACATCTTCTTCATCGGCGTGATGTTTCTGCCTGAGCTGGTGGCCTTCGACGCCCCGCTCGTGCCCCCGCTGAGCAAGTACGAGTTCTCAGGGCTGATGAGCCTGACCGCGGCCTACTTGGTGCACAAGGATCGACTCCTTCGCTCCAAGCCCTTTCGCGGCGTCGACCTCTTCTTCGTCCTGCTGCTCCTCGGCAACATCGGCACGGTGATGACCAACCAGGACACGCTGAGCTTTGGCGTGTACTGGTGGGACAAGGCCGGCAACCTGGTGGCCGAGCCGCGCATCCTCTCGGGGCACAGCTCGAAAGACATCGTCGCGGTCACGGTGCGGGATACGCTGTCGATGTACATCCCGTTCTTGATGGGCCGCGTCGCCTTCCGCAACGCGGCAGACGGGCGGGTTCTGATGCGAGGCATCGTGATCTTGGCGCTGATCTACGCGCCGGGGTGCCTGCTCGAGGCCCGCATCTCGCCGCAGGTCCACAAGTGGGTCTACGGCTACGCATCCACGGGCATCGCGGGTGTCGTTCGTGGCGATGGATTCAAGCCGGTCCTGTTTCAGAACTCCGGCCTCGCCGTCGCGACGTTCCTCTTCTGCGCGACCGCCTGCGCCGCGGTGTTGGCCAAGCGCAAGGAGAGCATATTCGGCTTACCGGCGATCGGTGCGGTGGTGATCTTGATGGTCACCTTGGCGCTCTCGCACAACCTCGCGGCGTTGCTCTACACGCTCGTCGCGGTGCCGATCATTCTCATCTCGCGGGGCAAGCTAGCGATCACCGCAGCCATCGCCCTCGCCATCCTGGTCCTGCTGTATCCACCGATCCGCGCCTGGCAGGTGTTCGACGTCTATTCGTTCATCGAATGGCTCACCGAGATATCGCCGGAGCGCGCCGACTCGCTGCACGTTCGCTTCTACAACGAAGACATCCTCTACGAGCGCGCCTCGGAACGCCTGACGTTTGGGTGGGGCGGCTACGGTCGCAACCGTGTCTATGACGAGCGTGGCAATGACATCTGTCTGACCGACGGCGAGTGGATCATTCGGATTGGGGGCCGTGGTGTGGTCGGCTTCATCGCCACCTTCGGACTCATCCTCACCCCCATCTTCATCGCGTGGCGGCGCGCGCATCGAATCCCCAAGGAGGGGCGGATCTACGTCGATGCCCTCGCGATCATCTGCGCCTTGTTTGCGGTCGACCTGCTGCCCAACAGCCTCTTCACCAAGCTGCCGTTCTTCTTCGGAGGGGCGCTGCTCGGCTTGGTCCGCGGGCTCGAAGAAGACGCCAAGCTCAAGGCGATGCAGGGCCCCGCCCCCCCGCCGGTGGGGGTGCCTCCGGGAATGCATCCGGCGGCTGCACCCCACGCCCACAACCCGGGCCAGGCCCACGTTCCTCCACAGCCGGCGCTCGGCGGAGCCCCTCCCCGATGAGGCGGGGGTTGCCGTTGCTCGGCCTGCTTGCCCTTGGGCAATGCAGCAACGAGCCCAGCGGGCGTGCCACGTTGGACACCGCGCTGGTCGACCTCGAGCTTCAGTCTGTCTCCCCCGCCACGGTCCTCGTCGGCTCGACCCTGGTCGTCACCGGCGATGCCTTCGTCGATGACCCATGGGGCGAATCCACTCTCGTCCTCGACGGCGAGATCGACACGGGAACCGACACCGACGGACGTATCGTCCGGCTCCCTGCCCGGTTCGTGGACTTCACCCGCCTGGAGGTTGATCTCGACCGTGATGCCATCGACCTGCTCAGCGACGGCGACTCCGCGGTGTTCGAGGGCACCGCTCAGATCGAGGTCCGCAGCACCGTGGATGGGCGCCTGTATCGCTCCGCGGCTTCGGAGATCGAGTTCACCGTCGCAAAGACGCTTGTTCCGCAGCTCGTCCTGCTCACGCCGAGCAGCGTCATCTTCCCCAACGAGCCCCTCGAGGTCGCAGGAGACGGAATTCTCCTGGGAGACGAGGGGACCTCGTACGCGATTCTCGACGGCTGTTTCACCCGCTCCGATGCCTCAGAGTGCATGGCCACGCCCAGCGCGGCCGTGGCAATCGAGCCGGCCACGAGCCAGAGCCGCACCGAGGGCGTGTTCGCATTTGAGCCCCGGGTTGCCGGAATTGAACCCGGCCGGTTCGAGGGGACCGTCTCGTTTGTGAACGAGCATTCCGGTGGTGACCTTGTCTCTTCGCCGGCGACCCCAGTCACCTGGGACCTCGTCGAACCCGCGCTGTACGGAGTCGATACGACTGCCGCGAGCCTGGGCCGCTACGTGACGATCGAGGGCGCGGGATTCCTCGGCGGGGACGCGCAAGGCGACACGGTCCTTCGTTTCGACGGCATCTTCACCCCCGATCTCTCGGGCGTTCCGGTCGAACTCAACGAGTTGTTGTTCCCCGAGTTCGTCGGTGGCCGGCAGGTCCGCTACGTCGTGAACGAAGAAGACGGATTGGCCGCAGCCGTGAATGACGTCCGAACAGAGGCGGGCCTGTTCGAAGGATTGGTCACGCCGATCATCGCCTACGAGGGGGCGGAGGTCGAAGGAAGCGCCACCGCCCTCGCCTTTCGCCTCGAGCCCGTGCGTCAGGTGGTCTGGGTGAACTTCACACCAGCCTACAAGGAAGGGCTGCGGGCCTTTGGACTCCGCGCCGTCGATTCGCGGATCCGGGCCCGAGCCGTGGAGGTGATCAACCGAGACTTCGCCACCCTCAACCTCGAGGTCCGCGAGGCTCGCCCCGACGACTTCGCCCTCTTCGCCGAAGTCGACATCGGCGGTCGCGATCCCAACGGACTCGGCCTGCTTGGCTACGACAACACGCCCGGAAAGGACACCGACAACCGGCGGCTGTACGACCGCATCGGGGGGACCAACGCGCAAACCCAGGAGGACGGCTTTCCTGGCTACGGAGGGGTCTTCATCGAATCCCTGTTCGGCTACTCCGAGCATCCCGGAGAGCTGGCCGAACCCGTCCGCCCGGACGTGCGCTTTGACCTGCTCTTCGATCCCTTCCGGCCGGATGCAGGCGGGCAGCCCGTGCTTGCCGCCGACCTCGCCAGCGATCTCCCGCAGGTGGACCCCACACAGTGCCCCGTCGCCACAACCTCCCGGCCCGAGCAGCTCGCGTGCGCTGTTCATGCGCTCGGGACGCTGGTGGGCAGCACCATCTCGCACGAGCTGGGCCATAGCCTCGGTCTCGCGGATCCCTACGGGCCGAGCATCCACAACGAGGGCGACCAAGACGACCGCCTGATGGACGCCGACCGACCCTTCGAGGAGCGCGCCGAACTGGAGGGCGCAGGCCCGTCGCGTTTCTGCATCGAGGAGTACGAGTACTTGCGGCAGACACTGCCCTCCTCGGAACCGTTCGACGTCACCCCTCGCGCTCCTTGTTTCTGACCCGGCTCCGACATGAGCAATGCCGCTGCGCTTGTTGGGCAACGGTCCCTACCGCTCGTGCGCAGACACGCCGTTGCGCTGTGTCTCGCGCTGGGCCCTAGAGCACCAGGAATACTGCCGCGGCCGGCGGGCTTGGGAGCTGGCACCGTGTTTGCTACAAGAGCCGGACGTATGGTCCGAACGCTGCTCGCCACCTCGCTTCTCGTGCTCCCCGGCTGCTTCGAAGAGCTGGTCGATCTCGACACCGACGGTGCCGGCACCTCCTCCACAGGCCCGGGGGGATCGGGGCCTACCGACCCAACGGTCGCCAGCGCGAGCAGCAGCAGCGGCGACGTGCTGTCCACCTCAACAAGTGGTCCGGGAAGCACCGGTTCAGGCTCCACAACCTTCGGGGATGACTCGTCCAGCGGAACCGGCTCCACCTCAGAGGGCGACTCTTCGTCAGGCTCGAGCACGGGGGGCGTGCCATCGGTGTGCCCCGTTCTGTTCGATACCTTCGACGACGGAGCCGAGAACGCGCTGTGGATTCAGACGAACCCAGCATCGACGTTCGAAGAAGGCGGACAGAGCATCATCAACATCACCCCCGCACCGGACGACGAGTTCGCGCGCATGATGGTCGCGCCCGGACCGTTCACGGGCGCCACGATGCGGGTCGAGGTCGGCACCCCTCCCGCCGACGATGGGGTCCTCCTCATCCTGTGGATCGAGCAGCAGGATGGTGAAGGTCGGATTGCGTTCAACCTCGCCCAGCACGGCACGGACCTGCGACTCGAAGCTCGGATCACCAGCGAGGCCGGTCCCCCCGGAGCGATCTTCGACGAGACCGACTGGAACCCCGCGACCCAGCCGTGGCTGCAACTCCGAGAGGACTCGGGTACGACCTACTTCGAGGCCTCACAAGACGGTGTGGCGTTCGACACCGTCTTCCAGATCCCGAACCCCATCGGCCTCGACGACGTACGGGTCGGCTTCGTGGGTCACAACAACGTCGAGCTCGCCGAGGCTGTCCAGGTCTCGGTCGAAACGTTCGAGCTGATCTGCGGATGATTCGAACCCCGCGGGCGTCCGTCGCCGCGTCCGGAAACGAAGAACGCCTCGTCACCAGTGGTGCGAGGCGTTTCTCGTGCGCGAGAGCGTGAGGCCTACGAGGCTTCTTTCTTCTCGTGTTTGTAGATGAGCGTGGGGCGCTTGTCTTCGGCGATGCACTCTTCGCTCACCACAACCTCGGCGATGTTCTCGACGCTGGGGATGTCGTACATGACTTCCAGCATCGCCTTCTCGAGGATCGAGCGCAGCCCACGAGCGCCGGAGCGCTGCTTCTTGGCCTTGGCCGCAACGGCCACCAGCGCTTCGTCGGTGAACTTGAGCTCGACCTCGTCCATCTCGAGCAACCGAACGTACTGCTTGACCAGCGCGTTCTTGGGCTCGGTGAGGATCTTGACCAGCGCGTCCTCGTCCAGCTCTTGCAGCGGGGCGACCACCGGCAAGCGACCGATAAACTCGGGGATGAGCCCGAACTTGTGGAGGTCGGCGTTTTGGACCTCCTGCATCAGCTCCCAGCTGCGCATCTCTTTCTTGGACTCGACCTTGGCCCCGAAGCCCATGCTCTTGGCAGAGACCCGGTGCTCGATGATGTCCTCGATGCCTGCGAACGCACCGCCGCAGATGAAGAGGATGTTGGTCGTGTCGACCTGCAAGAAGTCCTGCTGAGGATGCTTGCGGCCTCCCTTGGGGGGCACCGAAGCCACGGTCCCCTCGAGGATCTTGAGCAGCGCTTGCTGAACGCCCTCACCCGAGACGTCGCGGGTGATCGAAGGGTTGTCGCCCTTACGAGCGATCTTGTCGATCTCGTCGACGTAGATGATGCCGCGCTGCGCTCGTTCGACATCGTGGTCGGCGTTCTGAAGCAGGCTGACAATGATGTTCTCGACGTCCTCTCCGACGTAGCCCGCCTCGGTGAGGCTGGTCGCGTCAGCGATCGCGAAGGGCACATCGAGAATACGGGCCAACGTCTGAGCGAGAAGTGTCTTGCCGGATCCGGTCGGGCCGATCAGCAGGATGTTGCTCTTTTGGAGCTCGGCCTCGTCGGCCTTCCTCGTCGCGTTGATCCGCTTGTAGTGGTTGTAGACCGCGACCGAGATGATCTTCTTCGCGGAGTCCTGACCGATCACGTAGTCATCGAGGATCTCGCGGATCTCCTTGGGCTTCGGAACCTTGCCGACTCCCTGTTGGCGCTCTTCCTTCTGAACCTCCTCCGCGAGGATGTCGTTGCACAAGGAAATGCACTCGTCGCAGATGTACACAGAAGGCCCAGCAATGAGCTTTTTGACTTCCTTCTGCGACTTTCCGCAAAAGGAACAGCTCAGGTTTCCGTGGCCGTTGTCTCGTTTCGAGGTGCTCATCTGCTGTCCTTCGATCCTACTCGTCCGCGATCCGTCATCGATGCTTGGTCAGGGCTTGGTCAGGGCTTGGTCGGGTCGAGACTAGGTCTCGTCCCCGTCGTCGGACCGTTTCTGGATGACCTCGTCAACCAAACCGTACCGTTTGGCCGTATCGGCGTCCATGAACATGTCCCGTTCCGTGTCGCGCAAAATGTCTTCGACACCCCGCCCGCAGTGCGTGGCGAGGATTTCGTTGAGTCGCGCTTTCAAACGAAGGATTTCCTTCGCCTGAATCTCGATGTCGGTGGCTTGGCCTTGGGACCCACCGTGAGGCTGGTGAATCATGATGCGTGCGTTCGGCAACGCGAGGCGCTTGCCGGGCGCGCCAGCGGCGACAATGACCGCCGCCATCGACGCGGCTTGCCCCATGCAGTAGGTCGCCACCTTGGGGCGGATCAGCTGCATGGTGTCGTAGATGGCAAGGCCCGCGGTGACCACGCCGCCGGGGCTGTTGACGTACAGCCGAATCTCTTTGTCGGGATCGTCGGACTCGAGATAGAGCAGCTGCGAGACGATCGAGTTGGCGACCTGGTCGTTGATCGGGGTGCCCAGGAGGATGATCCGGTCCTTGAGCAGGCGGGAGTAGATGTCCCACGAGCGCTCACCACGAACCGTCTGCTCGATGACAAACGGAATGTTGGCGGAGGGCTCACCGCCCCATGACATTTGGGACATCGACTGAGACGTCGGCTGGGTCACGGAAGAGGGGAACATCGAGGGAGCACCGAATGGATTGTGGTCGGCCATGAACGTCGGAGGTCGGATGGGGTGAAGCAGTCTCGCGGCGAGAACGCTGTCAGCGTCTCCTTTGCGACGCCCGGAGGTCGGGTGCAAGGGCTCGCGCCGAGAACGGCACGAGAACGACACGAGGACATCGTCCTGAAGCAATGGTGGCCGGCAGAGCCGCACGATGCAAGTGCCGTCATCGGCGCCCAAACGCGGGTTTTGAGGCCCTGCGGCGGTCCAAAACGGTAGGCCCCCGACCCGCCTGACCGGGGACCGTCCCAGATTGGGCATGGCTCGGCCTGGGGCAAGACGCCCCGGAGCCCGGAACGCAAAAAGGGACGCCTCCGTGAGACGCCCCTTCGAGGCTGATCGAGGCGGGCCCGAAGCCCGCAGGACCCGATGGGTCAGCCGTTGTCGGCGCCTTCGGTGGCCTCGGGCTCCGGGTCGGGAGCCTCGGTGACCTTGGCCTTCTCCATGAGGAAGTCGAAGATTCGCTCCTCGCGAAGGCCGGCCTGAATCATCATCAGTTGGCCGCTCTTCTCCATGGAGGCGCGCATGCGGTCCACATTCTGCCCGGACTCTTCGGCAATCTCGTTCACACGAGCCTGCACGTCCTCGTCGCTGACCTCGATGGTCTCCTTCTTGCCGATCGCATCGAGCAGGAGGAAGGCTTTGACGTTGAACAGGGCCTCGGGGCGGATACGCGCTGCGTACTGCTGCTCGTTCGTCCCCATGTGCTCCAGACGCATGCCCTGCTGGGCGAGCTGACGCTTGGTCTGGTCGAGCTGTGCGGCAACCTCACGGGCGACCATCGAGGGGGCGGGCTCAAACTCGTTGCCTTCGAGCAGCGAGGTGAGGAGTCGACGTCGGGCTTCGCGCTCGGCCTCGTCTCCGTCGGCCTTCTTGATGTCCTCGGAGATCTTGGCCTTGAGCTCATCGAGCGTCTCGGCGTCGCCGGTGTCCTTGGCGAACTCGTCGTCGAGCTCGGGGATGTACTTGAGCCGGACCTCACGGAGCCCAAGCTCGAGCTTGGCTTCCTGGCCCTTGAGCTCGGCACGGATCCGGTCCTCGGGAGGCGTGAAGCTGATCGTTTTGATCGAGCCAACCTCGGAGAGCTTCAGGCTCTCGAGCGCGGCGCTGAGACCCGGAATGAACTCGCTCTCGGTCTCGCCAATGTCGACGCGGACATCCTTGCGAGCGACACGTTGCTCACCGAGGGTTCCCTCGACATCGATGGTCCACACGTCGCCGGCGGCGGTGTCTTCACGCTTCTCATCCTCGGGCAGCGGCCGCAGCTCGATCAGCTTCTTGCGGCGCTCTTCGAGGTCAGCCTCGACCTTTGCGGGATCGACAACGGCGGGGCGACGACGGACCTCGACACCGGTGTAGTCCTTGGGCTCGATCTCAGGGCGGACCTCGAAACGTGCCTGGTAGCGGAACGGCTGCTGCTTCTCGAGCGAGCTTTCCTCGACGACCGGCTGCGTGAGCGGCTGCGTCTCGTGCTCGGTCATCGCGGTCTGGAAGGTCTCCTGAACCAGCTCTCCGGCGAGCTCTTGGCGGACGCCCTTTCCGAAGCGCTGCTCGAGAACCTTGTCCGGCACCTTGCCCGCACGGAAGCCGGGCAGACGCGCTTGACGACGAAGGTCGCGCATCTTGTCAGTGAGTCGGCTCGAGACATCCGTCCACGGAATCTCCACCTTGACTCGACACTCGACGGGACTGATGCGCTCGATGCTACTTTCCATATTTCTTGGTCCTCGCGTCGCGGGAGGACGGCTGCATAGCAAAGTCCCAGCCCCGTGACAAAGGCCTCAGTGCCCTGCTCCCGCCCCCGCGCTCTCCAGCGCATCTCGCGCAGACTGTCGGTCTACAGCCCGTCGAGTGCGCACCGCAGGTCCGCTTCGAGGTCCTGCGCGTCCTCGATGCCCACGCTCATCCGGATCAGGCCCTCTTTGATGCCCAATGCGGCCCGCTGCTCCGGGGAGAGCTCGAAGAAGCTCATCAGCGGCGGCTGCTCGATCAGGCTCTCGACCCCGCCGAGTGATGCCGCCAACTTGGGGATTCGCACGGCGTCGACGAGCCGGCTCCCCGCCTCGAGTCCCCCGCAAACCTCGAACGACAACACCCCGCCGCCGCCTCGCAGGTAGCGACGCGCCAGCGCGTGGTCGGGGTGACTCTCCAGCATCGGATACCAGACCTGAGCCACCGCGGGATGCTCCTCCAACATGGACGCGAGCCGAAGCGCAGTCTTGTTCTGCTGCGAGACTCGCAACCCCAGCGTCTTGATGCCGCGCATCGTGAGGAACGCGGTCTGTGGATCGGCAACCGCACCCAACGTCCCGTGCTGCTCCCGGATCGCCTCGAGCATCGGCCCCTTGCCGACGACCACCCCACCGAGCAGATCGTTGTGACCGCCGAGGTACTTGGTCGTGGAGTGGATCACCAGGTCGATGCCGTACTCCAGCGGACGCATGTTGAGCGGGGTCGCGAACGTCGCGTCGATGATCGTCTTGGCGCGATGCTCCTTGGCCAGCGCAACCAACCCCTCGAGGTCCACCAAGCGACCGTAGGGGTTGGTTGGGGCCTCGGTGAAGACGACCTTCGTGCTGGGCCGCATGGCCGCGCGCAGAGCATCCAGCGAGGGCGGAACGATGTCGACGTCGACTCCGTACCGCTGCAGAACCGACAACGCGAAGTGACGCGTTTTTCGGTAGACGTCGCTGGTGAACACCACGTGCGCGCCAGCCTTGAGCATCGCGAACAGCGTCGTGGTGATCGCGGACATCCCAGAGCTGGTGAGCACGGCCGCCTGCCCCCCTTCCAGCGCGGCGAGCTTGGCTTCACAGGCCGCGACGGTAGGGTTGCCGTAGCGGCCATACTCCTGGGGCCGCTCCTGCTCGCCGCGCATGAACGACATCAGCTCGGCGGTGTTCTCGAAGGGAAACGTGCTCGAATGCACGACCGGGGCCGCGATGCTCCGATCCGCGCGAACCCTCGGCTCTCCGTCGTGAACGGATCGCGTCGAGGGGCCCCGCTCGTCAGAGTCGGACATGGTCAGCCTCGGAGTTGGGCGAGCTTGGCGTCGCGTTCGCGGAACCCGGCGGCGATCCCCTCGAACAACTCGATGGCCGCTGCGTTGTCGCCAGTCTTCTCGTAGACGATCGCCAGCTCATAGGCGGCGGAGCTCTGTTCCTCGTCGTTGCTGGCGGTCTCGGACGCGCGCCGCAGGTCGCTGACCGCCGCATCGATGTCGCCCTGCAACACCCGAAGGGCCCCCAACATCACCCGCGACCGGGACTCCCACTCGGGATCAGAGCAGGCCCCTTCGAACTCCGCGACGGCCGAGTCGACGAGGCCCATCTCCCGGTACGCCATGCCCAGATCGAACCGATCGCGCGCGTTGGCGCCGGCGACGTCCTGGGCCTTGGCTGAGACACCGACCGAGGTCGAGGTCTTCGCGGCGCCCTTGGGGGATTTCTCATCACCTCCCCCGAAGATGGCCGAGAGATAGGCATCCTCGTCTGCCTCGTCGTCCGTGTCGTCGGCGAGGGCCTCGTCATGACTGCGGTCGAGATCGACCAGAGGCATGGCGCCCGCGGACTCCGCTGGTGGAGGCGATTGAGCACCCGACACCTCGCCCCGCATCTTGGCGATTTCGGGGTGTCCGGGATGGTCGTCGGCGAGCTCATTCAGCGCCGCATCGGCGTCCTCGTCCAGCCCCTGGTCGAGGTAGAAGCGAATCTCGGCCAAGTCGTCGGACAGATCGGGCCATCCCCCGGGCGGCTCGGGCGCCACCTCGGCGAGCGGTTCCGCGACAGGCCCAGCTGGTTCGGAAGCTGGCTCGGGAGCCGACGCAGCAACCGGAGCGGACTCCGATGGGGTCAGCACCGGCTCCGGCGCGTTGACGTCGAGCAGCTCGTCGAAGCCGTCTTCGAAAGCAGCGTCAAACTCGGCATCGAAGTCCGGCGTGGGCTCTGGCTCTGGCTCTGGCTCTGGCTCTGGCTCTCGAATCGGGGTCGGTGTGTCCGTCAGCTCCGGTTCGTCCGCTTCGACCTCGAGGTCGGCGAACGACGTCTCTTCGGCCTCGGGCGGTTCGGGTTCGAGCCGGAGCAGCGAGCTGTCCTCGTCGTCGAGGAGCTCCGCGATCGCCTCGCTGCTGCTCGCGACCTCGACCGGTGTCACGACCGGTGCATCGGCTTCGATATCCACCGCAGTCGGAGACCGCTCCGGCGGACCCGCGTCCATTTCGACGGTGGGGTGGCGCGGAATGAAGGCCGTCGGAGGGGTGTCTTCGCTGGTCCGAGCACGCTGCAGGGCCTGCATCTGCTCGGTCGGCGCAATGCTGAGCGCCAGGCCTGCGTTCGGGTCGGCCTCGGGAAGCGGACCTGCTTCGCTGATCCCGAACCGGTTCTCGACCACGATGGGGTTGGTGTCCAGCTCCAGCTCCGCATCGGGCTCGGCCACATCGATCGCGATGTCGTCGAGTTCGAGCGCATCCTCGGCCACCCCAGCATCGAAGTCGAGGATGCCGTCGGGCTGCCCCGCGCCCCCATCTTCGAGCCGCGACTGAACCGCGAGCGCTTCGGGGTGGCGTGGAGAGACCGCGAGAGCCGCCTGGACATGCTCCCGCGCGAGCTTCGGATCCCCGCCCTCGACCAGAACGGCGATGCGTGCGTGCATCGATGCGGCCTCGTCGAGACGCTCCAGTTCGGTGAGTGACCGCGCGCTCAACGAGAGCGCCGGGACGTGCTCGGGGTGGTCGGCCAACAACGGGTTGAGGTGTTCGAGCGCGTGGTCGAACAACCGGTACTTTACGTAGACCCGCGCCTCGAACAGAAGCTTGTCCGAGTCGGTCAGGCCTGAGGCATCGAGAAGCTCGCCCTCCGCACCCAGGTCCTGTCCACGAGCGCTGCTCTGGCTGACCTCCTCGAGCACGTGGTCGGTCATCGACGTGCTGGCAGCCGGGTCCGGCTCGGATCGAGCGGGAAGAATCTCGGACTCGGACGCGCCTCCAAAGTCGAGGTCGATCCCATCCGAGAAGTCGTCGTCGGGCCCACCGTCC
>CAJXVA010000025.1 GCA_913061055.1 uncultured Pseudomonadota bacterium | reverse complement strand
CGGCAGCGTCAGATGTGTATAAGAGACAGCCCGACGCCCCCCTCCGGGAAAGTGGGCCGAAGCCCCGCCGCCGCCTCCCAAACCAGAGGCCACGCCGAAGGACACGACCGGCGAGGGGTACGACCACGTCCAGGAGAACGATTTCATCGCGGTCGCCGACGACCCTCGCTCGACGTTCTCCATCGACGTCGACACCGCGAGCTACTCGAACATCCGCCGCTACCTCGAGGGCGGCTCGATGCCCCCACCCGAAGCGGTTCGCGTCGAGGAGATGATCAACTACTTCTCGTACAACTACGAGAGCCCGATCGGCACCGGCCCGTTCTCGATCAACACCGAGGTCAGCGGCACGCCCTGGAACCAGGACTCGTTGCTCGTCTCTGTCGGTCTCCAAGGCCAGCGCATCGACATGAGTGAAGTCGGCGCTCGCAACTTGGTCTTCCTGCTCGACGTGTCCGGATCGATGAACGACCCCGACAAGTTGCCCTTGCTGAAGCAGGGCCTGGGTATGCTCGTCAACAACCTCCGCAACAACGACCGCGTCTCCATCGTCGTGTACGCCGGCGCCTCGGGTGTGGTGCTCCAGCCCACGATGGGCAGCGACAAGCCCCGCATCATGGAGGCCCTGCAGCGGCTCGAGGCCGGCGGATCCACCAACGGTGGTGATGGCATCAAGCTGGCCTACAAGATGGCCGCCAAGAACTTCGAGAAAGGTGGCGTCAACCGAGTCATCCTGGCGACCGACGGCGACTTCAACGTGGGTGTCACCAACCGCACCGAGTTGGTCGAGCTCATCGAGGACAAGCGCAAGAGCGGCGTGTTCCTGTCCGTCCTCGGCTTCGGCACCGGCAACATGCAGGACTCCACCATGGAGATGCTGGCCGACAAGGGCAACGGCAACTACGCATACATCGACAACAAGGCCGAAGCGCGCAAGGTCTTGGTCGAAGAAGCGGGCGGCACGCTCGTCACCATCGCCAAGGACGTCAAGATTCAGGTCGAGTTCAACCCGGCCGAAGTCGAGAGCTACCGACTGATCGGCTACGAGAACCGGAAGCTCGCCCACGCCGACTTCAACGACGACACCAAGGACGCCGGCGAGATCGGTGCCGGCCACTCGGTCACCGCCCTGTACGAGGTCACGCCCAAGGGCAGCAAGACCAAGAGCACCACCGACAAGCTCAAATACCAGGACGAGGCCGAGCCCTCCGCGGCCGCCAAGTCTGGCGAGCTGCTCACCGTGAAGGTTCGCTACAAGAAGCCCGACGGAAACAAGAGCAAGCTCATCAGCCTGCCCGTCTCCGGCGACGATCGCGGCATTCGCAACACGACCAAGGACTACCGCTTCGCCGCCGCCGTCGCCCAGTTCGGCATGATTCTTCGCCACAGCAAGTACAAGGGCTCCGCCAGCTACGACGACGTCCTCAAGCTTGCCGGCGAATCGCTCGGCTCCGACCCCCACGGGCACCGCAAGGCGTTCCTCGCCCTGGTCAAAAAGGCCAAGAGCATCCAGAAGAGCGACCCCACGTTGGCCAAGCGGCAGTAGCCACAGTTTCCATTCGTTGTCCGTCACCTCCGCGGGCGCCCCATTCTGGGCGCCCGCTTTTTTGCGTGCGGCAGCGCTCAGATCCGGGTCAACGACCGGTGATACCTTCCGGCCGATGTTGGAGCCCAGACAAGCTCTCGCCCTCGGCGCCACACTCCTGGTGTCCAGCGCCGTGTTCGGTTGCACGCAAACGATTCGCGTTGAGGACGACGACGATCAGGCCGCCCCCGTTGGCATGACGAGCAGCCAGCCAACATCGGGGCCTTCAGTTCCGGGCGGTGACTCGACAGGGACGGTGGATGAAGCGGGGAGTTCGTCGGGCGAAGAGAGCAGCGGCGGCGCGCCAGGCAGCAGCTCGAGTGATGGAGGCGGCGCGCTGTGTGGCGATGGCGTCATCCAGGGGCAAGAGGAGTGCGACTGCGGCGAGGGCAACATCTGCGCGGAAAAGGAGCTCGGTGGAATCGGGTGTGTCGCGCTCGATCCCCCAGATCTTGGTGGCGTGGTGACCGGCGGCGTCCTGCTGTGCAATGGGAGTTCGTGCCGATACGACACGTCGTCGTGCTTCTACTGCGGAGACGGCTATCTCAATGGCAACGAGACCTGCGAGGACGGCTTTGAGATCGAGGACACCTGCAGTTCGCTCGGCATCGGCCTGGGCGAGGTGACATGCGGAGACGACTGCCAACTCGACACCAGCGACTGCAACGCGTGTGGCTTCATCTTCGACTTCGACAGCGGCGATTGCCCCGGGGACTGGAGCACCGGACGCACGACAGATGCCGCGGCCACGACGAGTTGGGAGTGCGGCGTGTCCAACGGGTTCGCAGACGGGCCCGGCTTCGGACCGAGTCGCAAATGGGGAACGAGCCTCACCGGCGCCTACCCGAGTAACGCGAGCGGATACTTCGTGTCTCCGGGGCTCGACCTCGGCGGGTGCACGAGCCAGAACGTCACGATGACCGTGAACCACTGGTTCAACTTCGGGCTCGGCGACGGAGGCATCGTTCAGGTCGCCACCGCCAACCCCGATGCCGAGTCCTCCTGGACGACCATCGAGCCGGTGTCTGGATCCTTCTACAGCGCCACCGTCGCTTCGAACCATCCGCCCGTCGCCGGGAATCCGGCCTTCTCCACCTTCGACCCCGCGGAACAGACGTGGGTCGACGCAGTCTTCGACCTCACCGACTACGCCGGGGAAGAAGACTTCTACATCCGCTTCGTCTTTGGCAGCGATGACGACGATGTTTCCGGCGGCTGGTACATCGAGAACATCGAGATCCTGGGCACTCCGCGCGGGTGAACGAACGGAGCTCGGCGCGCCGCGGAGTCAGGTGCCGTCGCAAAGAGCTTCGCCGGGGCCCTGTCCGTAGCAACGCAGTTCACCGTACGCGCTCTCGCAGCTTCCCCAGCACTCGATGCTGCTCGAGCACGGAGCTCCCCAGCCCTGTTTCGCTGCGCAGATGCCGTTGGTCAACGCGTTGCAATAGGCTCCTTCTTCGCACCCATCCGGCACACACTCGTCGCCGATCCCCGGTGGGGGCTGACAGGTCTCATCGCAGGACTCGCTCTGGCACTCGAAGTCGGAGGTACAGGTTTGTCCGTTGGGCAGCGGGTACGGCTGGCAGACGTTTTCCAAGCACTGGTCCCCCTCGATGTAGTTGCACTGCGATGCAGTGCAGTCCTGGCCGATCGCCGTGAAGGCAACGCAGCTGACACCGTCGCAGTAGCCGCCGTTGCATTGGTTGTCGGGGAGCCCCGCGTCACACGCATCACCGTTCGCGGTTTGGGCGGCGCACTCCGACTGCGTCGGGTCACAGAAGCTGGACTCGCAATCTGAGTGACCGCTGCAGCTGCCACCGTTGGGGACGAGGTTCTGGCACAGCGATGTCCCTTCGACGTAGTTGCAGCGGCCCTGGGCGCAGTCGCCGTCCTGGTAGCAGGAATCGCCTTCGAGGCCGAGGAGGTCACAGCGTCCGGCGACACACGCCAACCCTGCGGGGCAGGCTGCATCGTCATCGTTGCAGTAGTCGCCGAAGTTGCAGTCGGCGGCGCCACACGTCTCGGTGATCGGGTTGCACACCAGCCCGGACCGACACCGAGTCGTCTCCGTGCCGAACGTTGGGTTTTCGGGGTCCGCGTAGGCGCAGGCCTCCCCGGACTCCGCCGGAACGCTGCATTGGCCCGTCGCGTAGTCGCAGATCAGAGACTCGGCGCAGTTGTAGTCGTCAAAGCAGCTGTCGCCTTGACTCAGCATCTGAACGCAGACCCCACCCGTGCCTCCGAAGAAGTCGCACTGAAGCCCGGGTCCGCACTCCAGCCCGTTGTAGCTCGAGCAACTCTCCCCGGCGGCCTTGCTCCCGATGAAGAGCGTTCTGAGGTCGCACTGCACGAGGTACGCATCCTCGGCCGGAGTGCAGCTGGCACCACCCGCCGTGGATGGAGCGCACGGCTTCGAACTCAGCGCGGCGACACACGCGGCGATGGCAGCATCGTCCACTTCGACGACGGACGGGTCGATCCCGTAGGCGAAGAACCCGAGCAAACCTCCGAGGTAGAGCGACCCCGATCGCAGGTACGGCGGATTCCCGCCCGCCTCCATCACGTCCAGCGTACGTTCGGTGCAGTCCGCGGCGTCCACCACGGCCGACCCGAGCTGAAACGCGACCTCGTCCGCATCGCAACACGCGAAAGTGTTCTCGCATTGCGCCGCCACCAGCGGCTCGAGCAGCATCCGAGCCGCGTCGACACCCAGAGGGGGATTCCCCGATTCCGTCCCGGTGCTGTCGACCACGCCGGTCTCCTCGGTCTCGGATGCGCCGGTCGTCGTCCCGACCGGGCCGCCCGTCGTGGCGTCGGTATCCGACGAGTCCGTATCCACGCCCGCCGGCGATTCCTCGTAACAGCCCGAGACGACGAACGCGAGGGCGAGAACGCCGGAGAAGAACGATACGGAAGTCGAGGACCTCACCACGAGATCGTCTTATCACGGGTGCCCGTGTGGGTTCGAGAACTGAGGCATTGGCGGCTGCGACGCGTTGTGGTCATCGTGGACCACACCAGACGCCCCTCCTCCGCCCTCTTGCCCTCGATCCTGCGACCGGGGTCCCCGCGACTTGTGGTGTCTTTGCGTCTTCCTGCGCTGCTCGCCGCACCGGGATGTGAAACCGAGACGTCCGCCGCGGAGGGCAAGGCGTTGTTGGCCAAGACGGACCCGGTCGCGCTGCTGGTGGGCCTTCGTGCGGCTCGGGGCCACCTCAAGACGAGTCGGACGCTCGCGCCCGACAAGCACGCGGCCAGCGAAGACGCAAAGTAGCGCTCCCCATGGGAGCACCTGCGCCGGGGTGCACTACTGCGGCGATGGTTTTTCGGCGTCCTCGAGGTACAGCTGCTCGACCAGATCCCGGGCCCAGCGATTGCGGCGGAGGAAGACCAGGCTGGACTTGATGCTGGGGTCCACGCTGAAGCAACGAATCTCGATGCGGGACGCGAGACCCGGCCAGCCGTGGCGCGCGAGGAGTTCCTCGAGCAGCGCCTTGAGCGTGATGCCATGCAGAGGGTCGTTGGGATGTTGGCGCTCCATCTTCGCCCCCGCAGTATGGCGCACAACTCGTCTCCACGCTGCGCCGCGTACCGACGCACGCTCCCAGGCGCCCAGCGTGCTCAACCCTTGGCCGGATACTCGACGCTGGCAGCCCAAGCGCGCATGGCCTCGACCTCGCCCTTCATCGTCTCCACCGGCGCCCAGCAGCGCAACGAGACCCGCGTTCCCTTGATCGCGGGAATGAGGTTCATCTGGGCGTATCCGGGAAGCATGTCTTCGGGCGCGGACGCACCAAAGGTTCCCGGGAGCTTGTAGCGCCCCTCGGCAAAAACAACGTGCCACTTCAGCGCGCCGATCGTCTCCACCTTGGGGGTCAGCTTCGAGAGCAGCGACTTCCCGTTGTCGTCTCGCAGGCGCGTCCGCTTGGCCTCGGAGGTGGCTTGCTCGGTGTCGGTCTTCGTCGAGGAGTAGCTCGAGTTGTGAGTGAGACGGCACAGTGCGGGACGCTCATCGGTGTGCCCATCCAGCCCGTACTCTCCAAGGATGAACGGCTTGCCGGTATCGCGGCGGACCGTCCAGTGCGCGGGCGGTTTCCACGCGATGGGGCCACGAATCGGTCCCTTCACGGGCTGGCCCGCTTGGTCGACAGCGCTTGACTCGGGTCGGCGCTCGACATCCCCCAGCGCCACCCCCGTGTCCGCCACTGCAGGCTTTCCGGGGGCATCGCCCTTTTCCGGGGGCGCAGAACTCTCCGGCGCTGACTTGTCGCCGGTCGGCTGGGGATCGGGGGTGGTCTCGCCGCCGATCAAATCGCAGCCGAGGAGGACGGACAGGCCGTACGCCAGCATCGCCGGTTTGCCTTGCATACAGGGACTGTCCCGCGACCGAGCACAATGATCACGAACAATGTCGAATCCCTCCCAGCACCCGCCCTCGTGCGGTCCTCGAGGATTCAGGACGCCGAGGACCGCCGGGCAAGAAGCCGGGCAAAGGACCCGTCGTCGAGGTCAGCATCCGTGACCCCAGCGGCAGCGACCTCCTGCGCATCGAAAGCACCACAGGCCCGCCCTCGAATGAAGATGTTGAGTAACGCCTGCCCGGTCGCGACATCGTCGAGAACACCTGCCCCCTCGGTCGCGGCGGTAGCTTGGGCAATGTAGCCGCTGAGTCGTCCGGCGGCCGCGGCATGTCCCTCGAGATAGAAACGGTAGCAAGCGGCGTAGCGTGCGGGCAGCTGCAGCGGATCCAGATCCCAGCCGTGGTAGTAGCCGCGGACGAGCGTGTGTCGGATCTGATCGTGGGCAAGTCTCCACCCCGCATGGACGGCGACTCTGTTCTCCGTACGCTGCGCCTGCGTCGTCGCCTCCGGATGGGGCTCTCGAGGCAACACGTTGGTGGAGCCGGCGGACAGCGTGCGTCCTGACCCGCTGTACGCCATGCGCATGAGTCCGCGGATCAAGTCGCAGGCGGGATGGTCCATCGCTTGGTGCAGGGCGATGATTTCGTGCGCGGCGGTGTAGTCGTAGACGCCCAGATGGATGCCGATGAGGCGCTCCCCGCCGGCAGCAAGCAGTCGTGGGAGAAGCAGCCGCCCCTGGCCGTCGAACACCGCCTGGGGGACCTCCAACATGAACTCCAGCCCGATTGTCCCTGGGGACAGACCCACGTCGGTTTCGAGGGCGCCCAGAAGGTCGACGAGCGCCTCAACCTGCGTGACGACGGTGACCTTGGGCAGTGTGACGACGAAGCCTGGCGGTATGTCGCGCCCCCCCGCCGCGATGACGTACCGCTCGAGCGTGCGAAGGCTCCGGGGTCCGAGGTCGGCGGTCAGAGCCTTGATGCGGATGCCGTACCGCCGCGGCAGCGTTCCGGACGCATGGGCAGCACGGACAGCCTGACCACAAGCATCGGCATGAGCATCTTCCTCGAGGTCGTCGCGTTTTCCGTATCCGTCTTCGAAGTCGAGGCGGATGTCCTCGATCGGCTCACGCTCCAGCTTCTGCGCAACGCGGGTGTGCACCCGTGCGGCCAGCGCGGGGTCTGCGATGTGCAGTGCCTCCGCCAAGTCGACCGGTCCTGCGGCATACTCGGCGAACGCGGCACGAGCCTGGGTGTGCATCGAGGCCAACGTGTCTGGCGAGAACCGGTGCGCGCCCCAGTACAGCGTCTGCACCGGGTCGGCGGGGCGCGAGGGGCAGCCGAAGGGTTGTTCTTGGGCAGCGCAATCCGCTGCCACCTTCGTCAGCCAAACCTGGGCGTGGTCGAGCAGGGCCATCAGGACCCGCGGTAGGTCGAGTACCCGAAGGGGCTCAACAACAGCGGCACATGATGGTGCTCGCTTGGCGCCGTGATCTCGAACAGCACGGTGACCGACGGATAGAACGTGCTCTCCCCCATCGCCCGGTAGTACGCACCGGTGTCGAAGGTGATCCGGTAGGTCTCGGCCTGAAGCGCGCCCGGCTCCATCAGGTCTTTGACCCGGCCGTCGGCGTCGGTGGTCTTCTCCGCCAGCACGGTGAAGGAGCCATCGTCCTCGCGCAGTTCGAGGCGAATCGGAAGACCGCCTGCGGGGCAGCCTTTTGCGGTGTCGAGAACATGGGTCGTGATCGGGCTCATCAGCTGGCTTTCGAAGAGAGAAACGAGAGGTGTTCGTCGCGGTCGTCGCTCGAACTCAAGAGGAAGCGTCAGTGGCCAACTTGGCCAGGCGCAGCTTGGTGATCTTGCCCTGCTCCTGCGCGGCGTTGAGAAGCTCTCGCTCGGGCTCGTTCGGCAGGCGGGCGCGCAGGAGCTCCAGCATCTGCGCGGCGGACTTGCCCGTCGCACAGACCACGAAGATGTGCCCGAACTTCGCCTTGTATTCGACGTTGCCATCGCGCAGCTGCAAGAGCGTCGTTTCGTCCGCAGCCTCCACACCGGCCTGCTCGCCCTCCGACCAGCCGGCGGTGCTCTGAAACTTGGCGCGCAATGCCTCCACATCCGCGCCGATCTCGGGGTGGTGCGTCAGCGCTTCACGAACGTCGGCCGGGCTCGCAGCCAGCCAGACTCGGTCCGCGGCTTGGAGGAGTTCAGCCTCGTCCACGAACGGGCGGGCTTGGAGCATCCCGGTGACCCAGGCGGTGGATCCGCAACACCGCGTGAGGGCAGCCCGCGCGTCGTCTTCTTCGAGCGCGTTGAGGTACGCAGCCGCGGTCATCCCCGGGCTCCGAGCACCCGCATCCGGCTGATGCCACCGTCGGGATAGATGCTCAGCCGCACGTGCGTTGCCAGACCGGCGGCGGACAGCTCGTCCCGGAAAAAGTGGCGGGTGTGCGCCGTCAGAGCGGTCTCGCCAAGCAGCGGCGTCCACACAAACTCCGGGGCGACCAGCTCGGTGAGCGAGGCCCCCGGCGCATTCGCGAGTTCAACCGAAGCGCGGGCCGGAAAGTTCCCCTTGAAGTGGTTGGTGTCCAACTCCAACGCAGCAGGCGTACCGGGGGCGCCAAGTCGTACAACGATCCAATCGCTCCCTGGGCTGCGACGGCGACGTGTCTCCCAGCCGCCGCCCATGTTCACCGACCGGCCGGGAAGCAGCAGGTTGTTCATCGGACCGAAGAAGCTGTCGGAGCACGCGAGCGCCAGTCCGCCGTTGCGGACAGCGGCCAAGTCCACTTCGCCTGCCTGCGCGTGTTTGGCGAGCTCGGGTTCGCTCGGCGCGTCCCACTGGGCCGCCACATCGCCATACGCCCGGAAGCGAGCGACCCCACCATCGGGAAAGATGTTGAGGCGCAGATGCGTGAAGGTCTCGGCGCTGTGGGAGGCGAAGATGTTCTGAGAGCCGGCACGCAGCGGGACTTGCTGGAGGACCGACGACCACGTCGCCGAGGCGAGTTGCTCGGGGGTCGCGTCCATCGGCGCGTGGGTACCTTCGACCGACGCATACGGCGGGTGGTTGCCCAGGAAGTGGTTGGTGTCGATGTCGAGCAGGCGCACGACGCCCGGCGCACCGAGCTTGAGAACGCACCAGTCGTAGCCATCTTCTCGCTTTCGGCGGCTCTCCCACCCATCCATGATCTTCCCGCGCTCGCCGTATGCGTCGGGGTCGAACTCGCCTCGGCCAGGCTTCACGAGGTGGTGCATCGAGGCGAAGAAGTCGTCGCTGCACGCGAGGGCTTCTGCGCCCAAGGCTTCGTCGGCGAGGTTGATGAGATGGGCGAAGTGCGCGGTGGCGTTGTGTTTCATGCGGAGTCTCGTCCGAGCAGCGGGCGACCTGCCGGCGCCGGGCCGGGATCTGCGGTTTCGCTATCCGAGAAGATGGTGGTGCCGCGGAGGATCGTTTGAAGCACGCGCCCAAACAACCCCTCACCGACATAGGGCGAGACCGGGTGCCGAAAGCGGAGATCGTCCGTTCGGACCGTCCACGCGGCGTCGGGGTCCCAAACGACGATGTCGGCGTCGAATCCAGGCGCCAACTGCCCCTTGCGACGGCCCAGACCGGCAAACGAGGCACCACCGGCACTGAGCCAGCGAGAGAGGTCTGGCAGCGTGGCGCCGCGGGCCCGGGCTTGCGACCACACGCTCGGGAGACCCAGTTGCAAGGAGGCGATGCCACCCCACGCCGCATGAAAGTCACCGCGCTCGGGCAGCTTGAGGTGGGGAGTACACGGCGAGTGATCCGTGACGACGAAGTCGATCAACCCCTCCTCGAGCGCCGACCACAGCCGCAAGCGGTTCTCATCCTCCCGGATGGGTGGTGCACACTTGAAGCACGTCTCGCCGTCGGGGACGTCCTCGGCCCGCAGGCACAGGTAGTGCGCGCAGGTCTCGACAGTCATCGGAAGTCCGCGATGTTTCGCGTCGCGGAGAGCGTCCAGAGCATCCGCGGATGACAGGTGCACGACATGCACCGGACAGCCTGTCTCCTCACACAACTCCAGCAAGAGCGCGATGGCAGCGTCCTCCCACGCGCGGGGTCGCGAGCGAAGGTAGCTGGCGTAGGAGCGAGGGTCGTCGCCGCTGACATCGACGGCGCCGAGATCGAGCTCGGCATGAGCGAGCAGCGGCAGACCGGCGTCGCGCAGGTGCGGCATCGCCACGAGCAGGTCGGCCTTACGGCTCCACTCGAACTCGGGGATGCCAGAGTCGACCATGAACGCCTTGCACCCCAGCGCACCGCCCCGAGCCAGGCCCGCTATCTCGTGCGCGTTTCCAGGAACCACGCCCCCCCAAAACCCAACATCGACGTGCAGCGACGACGCACAGGCTTCGAGCTTGATCCGTAGCGCCTCAGCCGTCGTGGTGACGGGGATGCAGTTGAGCGGCATGTCGACAAACGTCGTCACGCCTCCTGCCGCCGCGGCCCGGGTCGCGGTCGCGAAGCCCTCCCACTCGGTCCTCCCCGGCTCGTTGACATGGACATGGGGGTCGACGATCCCCGGCATCACGACGGCGTCGCCGACGTCTTCGATCTGGAGTCCCGCGGTGTCACCATCCGGGGCCGTGACCGCCTTGATTGTTTCTCCGTCGATGACGACTCGGCCAGGGCCGACAACGCCGTCGCGAACGACACGAGTGCTTTGAATCGCGCGCATCTTTAGAACTCCTTGGTGTCGAACGCCTGCAGGGTGTTGAAGTGGACGTCCTTGTCTTCGAGGAACAGCGACGCCGTGATTCCAGCCACGATCCGCGGGACCGCGTACTTCATCCCGGAGATCGAAGAGCCGCCCATTCCCATGGAGACCAGACCGCCGAACGTGAAGTTGTACAGGTGCCGCAGATAGGGCGCGGCCCCCGACTCTCGCTCGGTGAACTGGAATGCGGGGCCGAGGTATGGATGACGCAGAAGGTCAGCGTGAGCCTGCTCAGCAGGCGGGGTGTACCGGTCCGCCCACGTGGCGATGTGCTCGGCGAATCCAGCCAACTCCGGGCGGAGCTTCAGATTGGTCACGAAGCCGGTCCCGATGATCGCAAAGTCGAACTCAGAGGTGCCCTTCGGCGTGGTGACAGCGAGCCCCTTGCCCGCGGGCTGCACCTGCGTCCACGGGGCTCCCGGATGAAGCGTGAAGCCGGCGTTGTCTCGGGCTCGGGCCAGTGTGTCCGCAGGCGGTAGTTGGCCCATCTCCACGATCTTGTGGATGAACTTCCATCGGTCGGCATCGGGGAGGTCGCCGTGGTGCTTGAGGAAGCCGACGAACTCCGCCCACCGGTAGGGGTTGATGTCGACCAGCTTGGGACGCCGAAAGAACAGGTCCACCGACGCGGCACCATGCTCCAGCGCAACGGAGGCGTTGTCGAACGCAGAGGCGCCGGCGCCCAGGACCGCGACTCGTTTCCCAGCGAGCGCGTCGAAGTCGATGTCCCAGCGGGTGTGGGCGTAGCAGGTGCGAGGCAGGGCGTCCTTGATGAACGACGGTACGCACCAATCTCCCGAGCCCTCGATGCCCGTGGCGAGAACCACCCGCCGAGCAAACCGGGTCTGCGCCGTGCCGTCGGAGCCGCGCAGACCCACCTCGAACGCGGCTTCCTCTTCATTCCAGGTCAGCGCTTCGACGGTTGTGTCGGGAAGCACCGGTAGCTTCAGAAACCGTCGATACCAGCTGAGATACGCCGCCCAGGTCTCCTTGGGAATGAGCCCCAGCTCCTCCCACGCTCCCTCGCCGTGCTGCGCCTCGTACCAGGCCTGAATCGTGAGGTTCGGGAGTCCGAGGTCTGGCCCGGTCACGTGTTTGGGCGTTCGCAGGGTCCGCATCCTTGCGAAGCTCAACCACGGACCGGCACGATCGAGAGGATTCCGATCGACGAGCAGAACGGACTCGACCCGTTCCCGACGAAGGGCGCTCGCAATCGCCAGACCGCCCTGCCCCGCCCCGACGACCAGCACGTCGAGCACCACCTCTCCACTCGAACTCCGGCGCGGCTTCAGCCAATCCCCCTTGGGGTACTGCAAGCGGTCAAAGTCTCGCTCGAGCGCCGACTCGAGCGCCTGGAGTCCTGCTGGATTGCTCGAGCCACTCACGCGCCTGGATTGTGTCATGCGCGGGCCGCTTTTTCACCGCCACCCGAACGGCGTTTCGTCGACGCACCAGCTACGTGAAGATCACCTGGCCGCCATCGGAGACATCGTAGAACTCGCCGACGGTCAGCACGTTGCGGATCTGCGGGACGAGGTCGTCCTTGCCGAACCCAAACATCTCCATCGCCAGCTTGCACGCGTACATGTCGACGCCTGACTCGTCGAGCATCTTCAACATTTCCCTGGGCGCGGGGATGTCCAAGTCCTTCATCTTCTTGGTCATCATCTTGGCCGCGATGGCCTCCATCCCCGGGAGCCCCGCCACGACCGTGGGCAGAGGGTTGGCGGCATTCCCTGCGAGGTTGACGTGCAGATGATCGACCTTCTGATCGTGGACTGCGTTGAGACCATAGAAGGTGAAGAACATGTTGGCTTCGATGCCGGACTGCCGGGCACCACTGGCCAGGATGAAGGCGGGATAGATCTCATCGAGGCCACCTTTGGCCACGATGATGGACATTTTCTTCTGCGGCATTCTTAGGGCTCCTGTTAGAGGCATCCGACGGGTTTGGGGACACCGGCGAGGCGAGCGATGGTCTTGCCGGGTGCCTGAGGAAAGAGGGCATAGACCTCTCGGGTCGACAGGCCCGTGACCCCGGTGATCTTGCGAATGTTCGGGGTCGATCCGGACTCCAGATACTCGGACCGCACGCGCTTGACGAGACTCATGTGCGCCTCACTCAACGACAGCCCGAGCTCGGACGCAGCGCCGTGGGCAACCTCCGGAGTCCACTCAGCATCGGGCAAGAACCGACAGTCATCGGGGATCTCCGCCGCGGGGGTTCGAGGCACCGGTGCGGGCTGGGGCTTGCCATTGGGCTGGGGACGCTTTACGGGCGCGAGCTGTTTTCGGGACATTCGGGGCGCCCGAGCCACGGCACGCCCCACCTGACTGAGAAGGTCGAGACCGAACGCAAGCCCGCGTTGCACGTTCTTGTCGCCGCTGACAGCTCGCATCAACCCGAGCACCCCCACCGGGTCTCGACGCTCTGCACTCGAGAACGTGTCGGCGGCAGCTCGGGCGGCGGCCATCACCGAGGGCTGGGTCAGACCGCGCACGGTGTCGAGGATGTTCGCGGCGTTGTCCGCGAGTTCGTGCAGGTCGCCAGGGTCGTAGTCCTCGACCACCCGCTCGACGAGGTACTTGAGCTCCCGCAGAAACGCGAAGTAGCCGCGCTTCTCGAGGAACTCCAGTTGCTCGATGCTGGTGCGCAGGACATCACCTGCCATCGCCCCCGCTTCGTCGCGCAGCTCCACGAGCGGACGCTGCGCGTCGACCAGGATCTGCAGCTGGCGCGAGATGTCGTCGAGCTTGGCTTCGACTGCGTCGAGCCGGTCGTTGGCTGAAGCTGTGCTCATGCCTGTTTCCCCGCCATGAGCATCCGGTGGTCCAGCCCCATGTCTTCGCCTTTGAGCAGCAGGTTCCAGTAGACCCACTTGAACCCCAGCTTGCCCCAGTGGTTGATCGCGGTCTCCTCCAGCAGCGAGAACGGGCCGACTCCGGGAAAGGGATACCGCCCCGGCAGAGGCTCCGTGTCGTAGTTGAAGTCGATCAAGATCGCCTTGCCGAACCCAGTCTCGATGAAACAGTTGGTGTGCCCGTCGAACGCCGGCAACGGAAGCAGCCCCTCGATGTGTCGAACCACGTTCTCCACGACGACCTCTCCCTGAAAGTGCGCGACGGAACCGGCCTTGGATGCGGGAACGTTGGTGGTGTCGCCCAGCGCGAAGATGTCCGGCTGCCCCTCGACCTGGAGGCTGTGTTTGTCGGTAGGTAGGAATCCGTTGCCGTCGCCCAAGCTGCTCTTCTCGACCCAGTCACTGCCGTAGTGCAGCGGCACAGCGACCAAGATGTCGAAGTCGAGGGTTCGGCCGTCGTAAGCCTCCATCACCCCCTTTTCGCCGTCCACCTTGCTGGTGTTCCAGTTGGTCTCCAGGGTGATGTTCTTCCGCTCGAGCAGGGCGCCGAGTTCGGCCGCGGCGCGGGGCTTGGTGAACGCGGCATCCAGAGGGGTCGCATAGACGATCTCGACCGCGTCTCGCATGTTGCGTTCGTGGAAGAAGTGGTCCGCGAGAAACGCAAGTTCGAGCGGCGCCACCGGGCACTTGATCGGCATCTCGATGGGGTTGATGACGAACCGTCCGCCCTTCCATCCCTCCAGCGCACGGCCCAGTGCGGTCGCGCCTTCGAGGGTGTAGAAGTCGAAGACCGTCTCGTTCCAGCCCGCGCCGAGCATGCCCTCGGTCTTCGCGGGAACCGTCTTGGCCCCGGTGGCGACCACGAGCACGTCGTAGGCCAACCGGCTGCCGTCACAGAACACGATCTTCTTTGCGCTCGCGTCGACGGTGTCGACCTCTGCGACACGAAAGTCCACGCCGTCCGGGAGGAACTCGTCCCTGGGCCGCACCACCTCGGTGGGGCGATAGAGGCCAAACGGCAGGAACAGCAGGCCTGGCTGGTAGATGTGATCGTTGTCGCGGTCGACGACCGTGATGCGCCACGAGTCGGGAACCCGCGCCCGCAGCTTGTTGGCCATGAGGGTGCCGCCGGTTCCGGCACCGAGAATCACGAGGTTTTTCATGCGAGGCGGCCGCTGAAGCAGCGCCATGAAGGTCGTCACGCCGGCCGGCTCGTTGTCAGCAAAACTTGCGTCCGAGACGACGAACCGGGCGGCCGGGGCAGTCAAATTTGCCGGATTCGACGAGCCCCCTCATGCGGGGCTCTACAACTGGGGAGCGCCGTACATCGTGCGCCAAGCCGGATCGAAGACGTACTCATCATCCACGATCGGGGAGTCCCCAGACACGACCACCGAGCAGTGCGGGTAGCCGTTGGGTGTCTGCACGATGAGGCGATGCGAGTCGCCGTACGGCGGGGCCATCGTGTCCGCGATGACGGGCATTCCCGGCAGTCCGGCGGACTCCCACGCCCCCAGGTGGCCGGCGTGCTGCTCATCGGCCACATGCGAAAGCCCGTACATCACATCGACCGGAGTCATCGTCGAGTCGTCGACGTTGCCCCACCCGCCCGAGTGCATGGCTGCGCGGTGGAAGGGTCGCCGGGTCGCAAACAAACCGCTGCTCGAGGCACCGTGCGAGATGCCGGCGATGATGACGTGTTCGTAGCGGATTCCCCCCGCGCCATCGAGGTAGAAGCCCCAGTCTCCGCCGGGATGCACTTCGTCGAGGTGCTCGAGGATGGTGACCACGCGACCCTCGGCGCTGTCGGCCCGGCTGATGTCGATCACGGGGGAGTGGTCTTCGCCGATGAGCGCCTCCCACCGGGTGTTGGTGTTGCAATCGGGGCTGCCATCACAGCTCCAGTCGTTGGCGTAGTGGGGTTCGACCACATGGAAGCCGTAGCCAGCGAGATGAGCACCGAAGTTGCGCCAGGCCGCGGGCGTGTTGGTGAAGCCCGACAAGAAGAAGACGAGTTTGCCTTGTGGTTCGGCGCGGGTATCCAGATGCGCGTATTGCAGCGCGATCGCGTCCTCAACAGTGGGGTCGAGTTCGGCGGGGTCGAGCTCGAACTCGTAGAGCTGGGGGTCGGTGAGGTCGACGTCGGGAAAATCGGGGTCACCGCCGCTGCTACTGCTGCTCGTGTCTCCTGAAGGGTCGGTCGTGGTCGGGACCGTGGTTTCGTTCGTAGTCGACTCGGTGGTGGTCGACCCTTCGCTGGTGCTGGTCGACCCTCCGTTGGTGCTCGGCTGCCCGGTATTGCTCGGCGAGGTCATGGCGCCGCTGGAGTCCGAGACCTCAGTGTCGGTCCCTCCGCCTCCGCCGCACCCAGCGACCACCGCCGCACAAAGAATCCAACCGGTTCGCATGTGGACAGGGTATCGCGGCAACGCGACGTGCTCGCCGAGGACCGGGCCCCGCTGCAGGCAATCAGGTCGACAACAGGCATGAGCGTAAGCTGCCCCTCGCTCGGATCGCTCGTGGGCTACTTCGCAAGCTTGGCCAGCGCCGCCACGTCGGCCGCATGCTCGGCTTCGGTTTGCGGCGCGTCGGTACACAGCCTCGCGGAGTCGTCGTGGTCGCACAGCCACTTCTGGTGCTGCCACGTCTTCATCGTATCGACGCGGGCCCATAGCGCCGGGGCGCCCGAGGTGGCGCCTTCGGCCGCAAGCTTGCGTTGGAGATGTGCCATCGACGCCCACACATGCAGATCTCGGTTTTCTGGGGCGAGTTTGAGCGCAGTATCAAACGTCCCGATGGCCTCAGTGGCGATCGAGAACCGGGTCCCCACCTCCACATCTCGCCGGAACGGATCCGCCGTGGCCGGGTCAGGAAACAGCGGCTCGAACTGAGCTTGGCCAAGGCGGAGCCAACCTGCGACGTCCTCGGGGAACAGCTCCGTTTGGAGCCGCTGCAGTTCGCGCCGTCGAGCCGGGTCGCCGCACGAGCCTTCGAAACGACCGAGAATCGTGATCGTCTCGCTCGTCTTCGGGTCCTCGGCGTCGAACTTGGTCTTGTAGTCGCCGAGGTTCTTCTTGCACCGCGCGGTGCTGACCCGCTCCTGCTCGGCACGCGTCGCTTTCCACCAGTGCTCCACCCGATCGGTGCCCCTCGGCGGTAGTGGGCTCTTCGCCTCGGGTACCGGCGGCGGCGGTGCTGCGGCTGCTGGCGCCAGGCCTTCGTCCTCGAGCTCCCCTTCAGGCGGTGGGGGTGGCGGCGGCGGCGGAGCGAAGACATCCGCGCTCGCGGCAGGGCTGAACGCCGACACGCACTCGACCCCCGCATCGGCGAGCGAGGCAGCGAGCGAGATCCATTCCCGATACCGAACGTCTTCGTCCGGCTGCAACAGCGCACACGTGTTGCTGGCGAATCCAATGCGCTGGGCGACCTCCCGGACCGCCTCTGCCCGCTCGAACGGGCGGTGGTTGACCGTCAGAGAGTCCTTGTTCCAACGCAGGGTCGGCGGCGGCTCGCGGACTCCGGTCTCGAGGTCCACCGGCTCGCCTGCAAGGAGATGAACGGCCTGCGTCTCTCCAGCATTCGTCACGGCATAGTCGAGCTCCCGGAACCCCGTCGCGCGCGCGGTCGTAAGCACGCGTCGCAGGGTTGTGAGGCTGACGTTGGCATCTGCAAACAGGACGAGCCCGCGGTGAACGCCGCCAAACATCGGCGGTTCGGAAGAGGCCCACTGGTCCGTCAGAGCGACCGCGAGCTCCTCCACGAGTTCGGGTCCCCCCTTGTCGAGTTCGCCTTCCGACAGCGCCATCAGCTTCGTGGTCGCTCCACCTGTGCGGCCAACCCAGAGCGCATCCGTGGTCATCCAGATGGCGACAAGACCACTGGAGATTCCCGTGTTGGTCGGTCGGCTCAGCTCCGGCAGGGCCACCGTCGGCATCTCCGGCTCGGCAGACGGCGGCGTCTCGCTCGGAGTTGCCTCGGGGGCAGCTGGGCTGTCCGGAGTCTCTGGACGGTCCGGGGTCGCCGCAGGCGTCGTGCCGCCATCGCATGCCAAAGCCAGAGTGAGCCCGAGCCAGAATGGTCGCATCCGCGCAAGGGTAGCGTTGTCCGCCGATCCTTGTCATCGAACGCTCGCGCCTCAGTCATGCGAGACGCGCTAAGCTCGAGCGATGCGAATCGTGGCCGTCGCTGATACGCACACGTTTGAGGGCGACCTCGGCCCGGTGCCCGAAGGCGATGTCTTCGTGCACGCGGGCGACATGCTGCGCGGCGGCACGCTCGAGGAACTCCGAGGTGTAGCGAGCTGGATCCGCGGGCTTCCGCATCGACACAAAGTGATCGTCGCCGGAAACCACGACTGGTGTTTTTCACGCCAACGAAGCGAGGCCTTGGCGCTGCTTGGCGATGCTCACTACCTCGAAGACTCCGGCCATCGCATCGAAGGCGTGGATTTCTGGGGCAGCCCGTGGCAGCCCGCCTACAACGATTGGGCCTACAACCTCCCGCGAGGAGACGCGCTCGCGCGGAAGTGGGCCCTCATCCCGGACACCACCGATGTGCTCATCACCCACAGCCCCCCGGCGGGTGTTGGAGACCGTGGGCCAGTCCACGGACGACATGGCTGCCACGACCTCCGACAACGCGCGGACGCCATCGAGCCCGCGCTGCATATGTTCGGCCACATTCACCAGGACGGCGGGGCCTGGCAAGGCCCGCGGATCTGCTACGCCAACGTGACCACATGGGAGTGCGAACGGGCCCCCTCGGTCTTCGACTACGACCCGACGACCCGCGTGGTGTCGCTCGTCGCGGTCCCGCCTGCGCGGACGTAGCCGGCTACGGCCGCAGCTTTGCGACCATCTGTCGCCGCTCACCGGCGATGTCGGCAGCGAAACCGCAGACGACGATGCTGCCATCCGCATCCACCGACAGCTCCGAAACTCCCCCACGCACCGAGTCTCGGGCGTTGAACACCCGAGTCCAAAGCTCGTCGCCAGACGCATCGAGCCTGCGAACGAGGGGAACGAATTGATTCGGAAGATCGCCGATGAGACTGCCGCCCGCCACGATGAGATCCCCTGAGGGATCGACGATAATCGAGCTGTAGAAGGCTCCCTGCGACTCCGCGCCCAGGTAGCTGGGTCTCGAGTCCTCGAGCTGGCCGTCCCGACTGACCCGGTACAGCTGCGCGAGCAGGGGAAAGTCCTCCCCATCGTTCCAACCTACCGACCAGAGCACCGAATCCTCGTTGCCCGGATCGGCGATCGCGACCCCCGCAAGGTAGGTGTTGTTCACGGGGTCCGGCGGGACGTGAGCGACAGAGGTCAGCGGTGAGGTTGTCGTAAAGCCCCGGAGCGTCGCACCATCTCGGCCGTACCCAGCGACGTACGTCCCGTGTTCGTCCGTGACCACATCGCGGAGGTAGGACTGGGTCTGCACGGGGTCGCTGCCGACACTGTCGTCGGTGCCCGCCAGGGCAAGCAGGGGGGAGTACGTCAAGGCGTGTGTACTGACCCCGGACCCGTCGCCCTGAAAACCGGCGACCGTGACCACCCCTGGACTCGTCGTGACGGCCCGAAAACCGCTGCGTTCCCCGGTGGATGAGACCACGATATCCCCAATGGGCACGCCATCCGCGTCGACCTGCGCCACCCAGCCGCTCGACTGAACGTTGTTGATCGCGTCCTGATCTCCAACGACGTAGATGCGCCCCATCGCGTCGACGTCAAGGCCACGAACACTGTCGTCGCGTTCGGTCGTAACCAGGTCAACGTTCAACTCAGGCGCCCCGTCGGGCGAGAAGCGAACCAGGTTCGCCTCGCTCTGAAACGCACCTTCTTTTCCGACAAACCGGCTCCCGCCCGCCACGATGGTCCCACCTTCGAGGACGACCACGGCGTTGAGCGTGTTCGTGTCTGTACCCGGGACGTTTGGAAGGGTTTCAACCCACAGTAGCGTGCCGGACTCCCGGCAGTCGCGGTTGCAGCCGTCCCCATCGACGTCGTTGGCGTCGTCGCAATCCTCCCCGGCATCCGTGTTCCCGTCGCCGCAGCTGGGCTCGGTCGCGGTCGTACTGCCGTCGGCCGCGGTCGTACCGGTCGTCCCCACGGACCCCCCACTCGAACCATCCGTGCTTCCCGAGGTGGACCCACTGGAGGACTCCGCCGCCGCCTGTGTCGAACCACTCTCGTCCGCTCCGGTGGACCCCTCGCCCACCTCTCCCTCGTCGACAGGATCCGCGAAACAGCCGAGGCTGAAGAGGGAGACAAGCAAGCAAGTACGGCGCACGGAGCCACAGCATACCGGAGGCGCTCTCCGACCTCGGCGTCGAGCTCCGCCGCATCGTCTCGTTCGTGCACATCAGCGGTTTTCTCGCGATCGCAAGTTCGGTCAAGAACCGCCCGCGTGCCCCTGATAGGGTCCTTTCGTGGCCACAACGCTCGAGGACCTGCTGCCCACGATCAACGCGATCGCCTCCGATCGTGGTCGAGCGTCGCCGCTCGCCGAGCTTGCCGCAGATGCCCAGCGCTCCCCGACACACTTCCAGCGAACGTTCGCCAAGCTCGTCGGCGAGTCTCCCAAGCGCTACGACACGCGCCTACGGCTCGAAGCCGCCGCGATGCTGCTCATCTGCAGCGACACGGCGGTGTTGGACATCGCGCTGGAGGTTGGATTCGAAAGCCACGAAGGATTCACGCGGGCATTTCGCTCGCACATGGGCGCCTCGCCCCGCGAGTTTCGACGCAACCACGCCCACCTCTCCCCAGCCGCGCTCGACCGACATGCGAGCGTCGTCCGCCACGTTGGGCCGTGCATCGGCCTGTATCGCATGTCCACCCCAGACACTTCGCCAAGCACTTTGGAAGACGACTCATGAGCTACGAAATCGTTCGCACCCCCCTGGAAGCCCAACCAGTCCTGTTCTGCAGCGGCCGCGTCTCAAAGGACGAGATCGCGACCCTGCTCGGACAGCTGTTGCCCAAGGTCTTCGGCTACGCCACCGAATCCGGCGCCACCATGGTGGGTCCGCCCTACGTTCGCTACCTCGACTTCGGCGAGAACGAAATCTCTCTCGAAGCCGGACTGCCGGTCGCACCAGGCGCAGTCGGCAAAGACGACATCAAACTCGGTGAGCTCCCCGCCGGCCCGGCTGCATCGACGATCCACACCGGACCCTACGATGGGCTTGGCGCCGCGCACGAGGCACTTCAGGCGTGGGCCGCCACCCACGGGGGGCCCAGCGGTGCGCCGTGGGAGGTCTATCTGACGGATCCGGGAGAGGTCCCGAACCCGGCCGACTGGAAGACCCAGGTGTTCTTGCCGATCGGCTCCTGAGCCCTTTATCCGGTTTCTAACCGGGTCATTCTCCGGGCACTCCCCGCGTCAGACCGGCGGAGAAAAGCGGTACGTTCCGGCCCATGGCAGTCCGTCTCGGAGATACCGCACCCGATTTCGAAGCCCCCAGCACCGAGGGCACGATCAGTTTCCACGAATGGCTCGGTGACTCGTGGGGAATTCTTTTCTCCCACCCGAAGGACTTCACGCCGGTCTGCACGACGGAGCTGGGCATGGTCGCCAAGCTCAAGCCCGAGTTCGACAAGCGCAACGTCAAGGCCGTCGGACTCTCGGTCGACAGCGTCGAGGACCACAACAAGTGGAAGGGCGACATCGAGGAGACCCAGGGCGCAGCGCTCAACTACCCGCTCCTCGCGGACCCCGACCGCACGGTCGCCAACCTCTACGACATGATCCACCCCAACGCGGACAACACCCTGACGGTGCGCTCCGTGTTCATCATCGGGCCCGACAAGAAGGTCAAGCTCACGCTCACCTACCCCGCCAGCACGGGCCGCAACTTCGATGAGATTCTTCGGGTCATCGACTCGCTGCAGCTCACGGCCGACCACAAGGTCGCCACTCCGGTGAACTGGAAGGACGGAGACGACTGCATCGTGGTCCCTTCGATCTCCACCGAAGATGCCAAGAAGCAATTCCCCAAGGGCGTGACCGAGGTCAAGCCGTACCTGCGGACCACGCCGCAGCCGAACAAGTAGTCGCCGAGCGCCGAGCGCACGACCGGCGGGAATGTGGACCCGCCGGTCGGAGTTCGGATGAGGGTGGACGACGAACGAGCGAAGCCGAGCGATGACGAGATGGTCCGGGTCTATTCCGCGACAGGCATCGTGGAGCTCGAGTTGTTGGAAGCTGCGTTTCGCGCCCACCAGGTCCCATACGTCGTCCGCTACAAGATGAGGTACATGGAGCCGAGCTTCGCGGGGGACGAGCTTCGGATGTCCCACCTGCTCGTGCCGGCATCGAGAGCAGCTCGAGCGCAGGCGCTGTTGATCGGCCTCGGCCTGGCCGAAAACGAGGATGCGGCGCGAAGCTGAGCGGTCTCGGGGCGGCGCCGGTCATCCAGCCGGTAACCAGCGCGTCCGCGGTATCGTCCTGCGGTCGTCATGCCGCAGCTGTCCGTCCTCGATCTCGCGCCCATCATCCGTGGTGGTTCTGTGGCTGCGACGCTCCGGAACACCGTCGAGCTCGCGCAACACGTCGAGCGCCTGGGCTACCACCGCTTCTGGCTGGCCGAGCATCACGGCATGCCCGGCATCGCGAGTGCGGCAACAGCCGTCCTCATCGGGCACGTGGCCGGTGCGACGTCGACCCTTCGTGTCGGCGCCGGCGGCATCATGCTTCCCAACCACGCGCCGCTCATGGTGGCCGAGCAATTCGGCACGCTCGAAGCGCTCTACCCACGCCGCATCGACCTCGGCCTCGGTCGCGCCCCGGGCTCCGACGGCCCAACCGCACGAGCACTGCGTCGCACGATGCACGCCGATCCCGACGCCTTCCCGCAGGACGTCCAGGAGTTGATCGGCTACTTCGAGGGAAGCGGCGCAGTGCAAGCGGTGCCTGGCGGTGGCGCCGACGTCCCGATCTGGATTCTCGGCTCGAGCTTGTTCGGAGCCCAAACCGCGGCGGCACTCGGGCTGCCCTACGCGTTCGCGTCCCACTTCGCCCCGGGCCAGATGATGGAAGCGATCAGCCTGTACCGACAGAGCTTCCGCCCCTCCAAGCAGCTGTCCAAGCCGTACGTCATGCTGGGCTACAACGTCATCGCGGCCGACACCGACGACGAAGCCCGCCTGCTCGCGACCTCGCTCAAGCAGGCGTTCGTCAACCTGCGGCTGGGCCGTCCCAGCACCCTGCCGCCGCCCAACCCAAGTTTCGACGAGCAGCTTCCCCCGCAGGCCCACGCGCTGCTGGACTCGGTGCTCTCCGCATCGGCGATCGGCTCCCGTGAGACGGTCCGTGACGCGACCCATTCCTTTGCGACAAAGACCGGTGCCGACGAGCTGATCGTGACTTCGATGCTCTACGACCACGCGGCGCGTCTGCGCTCGTTTGAGTTGCTTGCCGAGCTGCGGGGCGACCTCGCGGCCTGACAACGGCGCGCAGACCGGATACAACGCCGGAGCACCGTCGTCATGCTCGCCGTCATCTCCCCCGCCAAGAACCTGGATCTGTCTCCCGTCGACCGCAAGATCGACACGACGCAGCCGGCGCTCATGGCCGACGCCGAGTCGCTCATGAAGACAACCCGTGGGCTATCGCAGACCAAGATCCGCGAGCTCATGAACCTGTCCGCGAGCCTCGCCAAGCTCAACTACGACCGGTACCGGGCGTTCGAGCTGCCCTTCACCGAGGACAACGCGCAACCGGCCGCGCTCATCTTCAACGGTGATGTCTACCGTGGGCTCCGCGCTCGCGAGCTGTCGCCGGAGGACCTGGACTACGCGCAGCACCACCTCGCGATCTTGTCGGGACTGTACGGTCTGTTGCGCCCGCTCGATCTCATGCAGGCCTACCGGCTCGAGATGGGGACGCGCCTGCCGACGCGGCGTGGCAAGAACCTCTACGAGTTCTGGGGCGACCGGGTCGCGGCGCAACTCGACACCGCCCTCGAGGGCCACGAGGACGACACCTTGGTGAACTTGGCCTCGAACGAATACTTCAAGGTCGTGCGGCCGCGACACTTCAAGCGGCCGGTCGTCGAATGCGTGTTCGAGGACTGGAAGATCACCCCCGACGACGGAAAGGTCATCAGCTTCATGGCGAAGGTCGCTCGCGGCGCGATGGCTCGCTACATGATCACCGAGCGCGTCGATCGGGCCCAGGGGCTGCAGGACTTCCGCGCCGACCGCTACCGCTTCGCCGCCAAGGCATCGACCCCGACACGCCTCGTCTTCCGCCGCAAGTTCATCCCCGCAGGCGCCGCGTAGCCTACGGGCAGTTGCCGGAGGTGACCATGTCGCCGCTGACCGGGACCCCGTCGCCGGCAACATCCGAGAACACGAGCGGGACGGACTGGCAGTAGTACCCACCGCAGTCTTCCATCCGCATGACGTGGGCGTGCCGCCCGGTTGACCACCCCGTGGACCCAGACAGACCGACCTGCGACCCGATCGATACGTTCTCACCGACGCCGACCGAGACCTCCTGCAGGTGCATGTAGATCGATTTCGTGCCGTCGGCGTGCAGCATCGTGACGTAGTTTGCGAGCGCCGAGCACTCCATGCCGCCGCCGTTGTAGCAAGGGTCGCCCGGACCGGTTTCGTCGAACACATGCGTCACGACGCCGTCCGCGATGGCGACCAGCGGCGAGCCCAACGGAAGGCCAAAGTCGAACGCATACGCAGACGTTCCGTTGTGGCTCAGCGCCCCGTTGTTGCCCTGCGTCACCTGGGCCGTCGTTCCGCACGGCAGCGGAAGGTAGAAGCCATCGAGCTCGGGCGGCTCGTCCGTGGTGCATTCCACAAGCGATGACAGCACGTAGCCCTGGACGGCCGGGTTCTGAATCTCGTACCAGAGGTCGACCCCCTCGATCGACTCCCCCGTTGTCTCGCCGAGCACGTCGACGATCGCCCCGTTGGCCAGGGACCCTACCGGAGCGTTTGCGGTCGAAGCGTCGGGCCGGACGTTGAGCGTGAGCCCCGCTCCGACGTCGACCCGGACCCGCGGGCAGTCGTTCTCCTCGCCGGTGGAGCTCTCCGCCGGCTCGCCGGTCCCCGTGCTGCTCCCGGGGTTCGTAGGATCCAGGCTCGTCCCCTCGGCGGAAGACGCGGAGGAGGTCGTGCCCAGTGACGTCATCGCGCCACTGGAGGATTCCGGCGCCTCGGTCCCCGGGCCACCGACCTCGGCGGCGGTCGTCCCGCCCGTGATGTCCGGATCGAACGCCTGACCGGTCGCGCCTTCCTCGGAACCACACCCAGTCAGCAGGAGGGAGATCCCAACGACCGTCCACTTCGAGCCCATGGATGGAGTCTACACCCCCGCAGAACCTGCTCTCGACGCCGGCCCAGGGGCGCCGCATGATCGCGGCCATGGAGCCGAAGTCCGAATACGCCGCATGCGGCGTAGGGTTCGTCGCCGCCCGCAATCGTGTCCGTTCGCACGCGATCGTCCGCTCGACGCTACACGCGCTACGCCGGGTCGAGCACCGCGGCGCTGTTGGTCACGATGGACGAAGCAGCGACGGCGCCGGCGTCATGACGGACATCCCGTTCGCCATGCTCGGACACGAGCCGGGGACGGTCGCCCTCGCGACCCTGTTCCTGACCCCCGACGCCACCCGCCGCGAGCGCGCCCTCGCGGTGTTCGAGTCGACGTTCGAGTTCTTGGGGATGCCGGTGATCGGGTACCGCGACGTACCGTGCAACCTCGACGTCCTCGGCCCCGAAGCGCGCGCGAGCTGTCCGGTGATCGTGCAGGCGACGCTGCAACGGCCCGAGTCCGCCCGCAACGACGCATCGTTCAACGCGAAGCTCTACCGAGCCAAACAAACCACCCGCAACAAGCTCAAACGCGCCGACGCGTGGAAGGACTTGTTCTTCGTCTCCCTCTCGACAACGACTGTCGTTTACAAGGCCTTGTGCCGGGGCGTTGACCTCGACCAGTTCTATCCCGATCTGGCCAACCCTCGTTTCGTCAGCCGCTTCGGGCTGTTTCATCGCCGCTTCTCCACCAACACCCGGAGTTCTTGGGATAAGGCCCAACCGTTTCGTCTCATCGCACACAACGGTGAGATCAACACCGTGGCCGGAAACCGGTCCTGGGCTCACTCGCGCGAGCGGGCGTCCGGGCTCGGACGAGACGAGCTTCTGACCCGAACCGAGATCAGCGATTCGGGCAGCCTCGGCGAGATGGTCGAGGCGCTGAAGTACCGCTCGAGCCTGCCCCATGTCGACGACATCCTCGCGATCATGGTGCCCGCGGCGGACGCGACGGCCGAGTACTATCGTTTCTGGGGCCGCGCGATGGAACCGTGGGACGGCCCCGCTCTGCTCGCGTTTAGCGATGGCCAGAGTGTCGGCGCACGCCTCGACCGCAACGGTTTCCGCCCGGCACGATGGAGCATGACCGCCGACGCCTTCTACCTGGCGTCGGAGGCCGGTGCCTTCGAGGTCGACGAGAGCGCAGTGGAAGCCAAAGGCACCCTGCAGGCCGGCTCCGGGGTCACAGTCCGGCTGGCCTCGGGAAAGGTCCACATGCGCGAAGCCAGCGAGACGAGACGCAACGCCGGAGCGAGCTTCGATGCGCGTCTGGTCCCGATCGCCGACGCGCCGGCCCAGCTTCATCCCGACGCCCAGGCCTCCATCGGTGCACCAGTCGCTGAGCTTCTCGACCGACAGGCCCTGTTTGGCGTGACCACCGAGGAACGCACCCGGATTCTGGCGCCCATGATGGCGACGGGGAAAGAGCCCATCGGCTCGATGGGGAACACCGCCCGCCCCGCGATCTTCTCCGATCAGCCGCGCTCGTTCTTCGACTTCTTCGCCCAGGACTTCGCGCAGGTCACCAACCCTCCGCTCGACTACCTGCGGGAGGCGATGGTCACCAACCTCGCGACGCACCTGGGACGGCGGCCCAACATCTTCGCGCCGGCCGAACTCATCCCGCCAACGCCGGCGCTCGAACTCGCGGACCCGGTCCTGCGGCTCGAGCAAGTGGAAGTACTGCGGGCGATGAGCCTGCGACTCCCCACCGGGTTGCGCACGCTCTCCACCGAGATTGCGATCACGTATTCGCGAGAGGGTGGCGGGGACGCATTGCGGGAGGCCTTGCTGCGGATCGGACAATCGGCGCTCGACGCTGTCCGCTCGGGAACGTCGGTCCTGATCCTCTCCGACCGAGCAGCCTCGACGAGCCACCCTCCGGTCCCGAGTCTGCTGGCGCTGCGCTCGGTCGTCACGACCCTCAATCGAAACGGACATCGCCTCAAAGCGAGCATCGTCGTGGAGGCTGGCGACGTTCGCAGCACCCACGCGCTCGCATGCACGATCGGGTTCGGCGCCACGGCGGTCTGCCCCCGCTTGGCGCTGGAGATCGCCCGCTTCGAAGCGGACAGCCCCGAAGATGCCGAGGTCCGGGAGCGCAGATTGATCGACGCGCTGCTGGGCGGCCTGCTCAAGGTCATGGCCAAGATGGGGATTTCGGTCGTTCGCAGCTACCAAAGCAGCAAGCTGTTCACCCCGGTCGGCCTCGGTCACGCACTGGTCGAAGACTACTTCGGCACCACCCGCAGCCCGATGGGAGGCCTGGAACTCGAACAGCTCGGGGAGGTCCTGGAACGGTCATGGTCGTGGGCCGAACGTGGGGAACTCTCGGCGCCTCTGCCCTCGACGTACCAGCTCAAAGAGCGCAAAGGCTCCTGGCAAAGCGACGATCCAGGGCACGGGGAGCGGCATGTGATGACCGCCGAACGGAGCCGGCTGGTGCATGACCTCGTCCGGGGTCGACTCCGAGATCGGACCGAGTCGGAGATCTGGGGTCAATACCTGCTGCAGGCCGACGCCGTCGCGCCCGTGAACCCGCGCGACCTCCTGGCCCTGAGGGAGGGGAACCCGCCGGTGTCCTTGGACGAGGTCGAGCCAGCCGAGAGCATCATGCGCCGCTTCGGCTCCGGCGCAATGTCCTTCGGGGCGATCAGTGCCGAGTCTCAGCGGGACCTCTTCATCGCGATGCGATCCGTCGGTGCCCGTTGCAACAGCGGAGAAGGAGGCGAGAACCCGTACTACTTCAGCGACGGCATCACGGCGGTGACGAAACAGATCGCCTCGGGTCGGTTCGGCGTGACCGCCGAGTACCTCGTCACTGGCGACGAGATCGAGATCAAGATCGCCCAAGGTGCCAAGCCCGGAGAAGGCGGCCAGCTCATGGGCGTGAAGGTGGATGCCCAGATTGCGCGGGCTCGTTTCGCGACGGCCGGCGTCAGCCTGATCTCTCCCCCTCCGATGCACGACATCTACAGCATCGAGGACCTCGCCGAGCTGGTCTACGAGCTCAAGCAGCTCAGCCCGGGGACGGCCGTCTGCGTCAAGCTGGTCGCCGGATCCAACGTTGGAACGATCGCGTGCGGGGTGGCGAAGGCCGGCGCAGACATCATCCAGATCTCGGGAGGCGATGGCGGGACGGGGGCAGCTTCGATCTCGTCCATGCGCCACGCCGGCCTGCCCTGGGAGTTCGGCCTGCTCGACGTGCACGCACGCCTGGTCGAAACCGGCCTGCGCTCTCGGGTGCGACTGCGGGTCGATGGCGGGCTCAGCACCCCCGACGACATCGTCAAGGCTGCAACGCTGGGAGCCGAGGAGTTTGGGTTTGGCAAGGGTCTGCTCATCGCGCAGGGCTGCATCATGGCCCGCATCTGCGAGAAGAACCGCTGCCCGACCGGCATCGCGACCCACGACCCCAAGTTCAAGGCAAAGTACGCCGGGACGCCGGAACACGTCGTCGCATTCGTGACTCGACTCGCGGAAGGCGTCCGAACCCGCCTCGCCTCGCTCGGCGTTCGAACGCTCCAAGACATCATCGGTGCCCGCCAGTGGTTGTGCGCTGCGACGCGCCACGACCGGTTCATCGTCGAGCGGGGGCTCGACATCGGCCCGATGCTCGAGCCCATGGCCTGGCGGGCGCCGCAGCAGGTGCCCGAGCCGTCCACACCCGACCGGTCCCGGGAAGTCGCCCTCACCGAAGAAGTCCTGCGTCAGCTCGACGACAACGGGTCGGCCAACGTCTCGCGCGCTGTCACCAACCTCGACCGGGCCATGGGTGCCGGGTTGGCCGGCGCACTGGCTCAACGCGCCGCCCAGGTCCGCGCCACGAATCGGACCGAAGGCACAACGGCGGCGCTTTGGCCCAAGCCGGACGCAATCACGCTCGAGCTGTCCGGGAGCGCCGGGCAGGGACTCGCCGCATTCGCCGTGCCCGGGATGCGGATTGTTCTGCGGGGCGAAGCCAACGACAGCGTGGCGAAGTCGATGGCGGGCGGCACCCTCATCGTCCGCCCCGCGCCCGAAGCCCAGTTCGACCCCGCGCAGAACGCGATCATCGGCAACGGTGCCCTCTACGGGGCCACCGGGGGTTCGGTCTGGATCTACGGACGCGCTGGCGACCGATTCGCCGTCCGCAACAGCGGGGCCCGGGCCGTCGTGGAAGGCACCGGCCTGCATGCCTGCGAGTACATGACCGGAGGCGAGGTCGCGATCCTCGGAACGCTCGCCGCGAACGCAGGCGCCGGGATGACGGGGGGGCTCCTGTTCCTGCCCCGACAGCAGCAGCACCGGATCAACATCGACTCCCTGCAGGCCGTCGAGCTCGATGACGACGGCCTCGACCGGCTTGTCGGGTTGCTGCGCGACCACGCCGAGGCGACCGGGAGCGCGACCGCGAAACAGTGGCTCGCCGGATCCGACCAACTGCGCGAGGCGTTCGTGTGGGCTCGGCCGCGGTAGTGTTGGGCCCCTCCGAAGAGAGCTACGATGGCTGCCGTGAGCACCCCCTACGATCTCTACTACTGGCCCGTGTTGCCCGGCCGCGGAGAGGTCATCCGCATGATCCTCGAGGACGCCGGCGTGGCGTATCGAGATGTCGCGCGGGACGAGGGGTTCGCGGCAATCACCGCGGTGCGGGAGGGTGCCCTGGGCGAGCCTCGCCCCTACGCGCCTCCGGTGCTCAAACACGGCGACCTCGTGCTGAGCCAATCGGCGGTGATCGCTCGCTACCTCGGAGAGCGCCACGGCCTCGCGTCCTCGGACGAGCGTGGCCGGCTGCTCACCCAACAGCACTTCCTCGGCTGGTCCGACCTCATGGCCGAGACCCACGAGACACACCACCCCATCGCGGTCGGCCTGCACTACGAAGAGCAGCGAGACGCAGCCAAAGAGCGGGCCCACCACTTCCTCGCCAACCGCCTGGGCTCATGGTTGGACCACTTCGAGCGCATCGTGTCGCACGGCGAGGGCCACCACGTGCCCGGCGTCATGACCTATGCCGACTTCATGGCCCGCTTCGTCATCCGCGGTATCGAGTACGCATTCCCCAGCACGTTCGACCGACACCGGCCGCAGATCCCCTCGCTCCTGAGCCTGACTGAACGCGTCGAAGCCCGCCCCGCCCTGGCCGCCTACCTGGCCTCAGACAGATGCCTTGCTTTCAACGAGCACGGCATCTTCCGGCACTACCCCGAGCTCGACGCGTGAGCCCGGTCTGAGCCGGACTCACTCGAACGGCTGCGTGCAGAACTCGAAGTCGTCGACCTCGATGACGTGCAGCGCTGCCGTGGTCGGCGCGAACGATCCACCCATCAGGGAGACGTCGGCGATGGAGTAGTTCCCCGCGACGGCGGAACTCCCAATGAAGATGTGGCCGTTCCCGTCCGTGCTGTAGGAGAACGAAGCGACCCCGGCGGAGAAGTAGACCTCGAGCCACAACTCGGTCGCTCCTGCTCCCAAGTCGACGAACTGGAGCAGGTCGCCGTCAACTCGTGCGACGAGTTCGTTGTTGTTGGTGACGAGCAGCTCCACTGCGCCATCGGGGTCGTCGTCGGGAAACACCCTCAACAAGAACTGCGCCGCATCGTCCTGTGGGAGGGCCACGAGGTGCGCCGCCGCGAACCCTTCGGAGATGTCGACGTCGGCCATCTCGATGAACTCGAACGCATCGTTCCCTGGAGCGACCGAAAACCGCAGCCGGTCGCCGGACTCGGAGATGATCGGGGGCGCGCCGGAGAACTGAGTCCACGGCCCCTCCTCGACGACACCGTTGTCGAACTCATCGACGAACTCAGGACAGGTGACACCACCGGTGGTCGAGGACGTACTGGATGATGAGCTCACCGACGTCGACGAGCCTCCCGTTGAAGTCGATTCGGAGGCCCCGGTGCTGCCTGCGGAGCTCGAAGTGGATTCTTCACTCCCGGCGATGGTCGACGAGCCCACCATGGCGCTGGTGGTCTCGCTGCTCGACGGCCCACCGGTCGTGCTCATCGTGCCGGGCTGAGAGCTCGTGACGCCCGTGCTGCCCTCCTGCGGTTGCACACACTGGCCGGCCAAGCCTGGCGGCGCGCTGTCAGCATAACGAAAGCCCGTCTCACAGTTCGCGTCGACGAAGCTGCAATACCCATTCGGCTGACAACTCCCGGTCACGCCACTGGAGACACACTGCTCGTCGGTCTGACACTGGAAGATCGTGTCGCTGCTGCATCCCACCCCTGAGGCGGCGCAGGCGATCATCCACGCAACTCCAACCCGCATCCGAGACCGAGCATACCACGGACCCGCGACGCCCTGCCGCGCGCTACAGACCGGGCCCGGTCGCGTCGATGGCGGCGGAGCGAGGCCAATGCCGGCTCGCGCAGGCCGGCCCCGATTCACTCCTCGTCGCCGGTCCCGAAGCGGATCACATTTCCGTCGAGATCGCTGACGTGCATTTCTCGAATCCCCCACGGCATGTCCTTGGGAGCCATTCGAATCCTGGCGTGGGTGTCCACAAACTCCGTATGAAGTGCGTCGACATCCCGCGCAAAGATCATCATCCACGCGCCGGGCGTGCCCTGACAGCCCTCGCACAGGAAGACGACTGCGTCGCCGCGACTCACCGAGCCGAAGTCCGGAGGTTCGCCGTCCTCCCAGTCCACCTCGAACCCGAGCTGGTCTCGGTAGTAGCGGAAACTCGCCTGGAGATCGTGGACGTTGAGGATCGGACGCGGGGATGAGAGCTCGGCCTCGTCCTGCACCGCGCGTGCGGCCTCCCGCAGCGACTCCGGCTCCGAGGAGCACCCCAGCAACCCACCCAACAACACCACCGATCCGAGCCGACCCATCGTCAGAGCGTACCGCGACATCAGGGCGTGCATGACGCTGGCAGCCCGCGGTGAAACCCGGCGCGGCGGATCGCGAAGGGTTTTTCGCTCCTGGGTAGGAGCCGAAACGCCGCTGTACCAGGTGTACTGCAAGTTTTGGCGACACCGCCAGGAGCGAAAAAAACGAGTGAGACGTCGTGGTGGGTTTCACCACGGGCTGCGAGCGCCCCCGTTCTGGTATCGTCCGCGCCGGATGAACACCACGGCGGAGATGGTTCGCGTCAAAGAAGCCCTCGCGTGGGTGGATGCGCCGCGCTGCGTGCAGCTCAAGGCTGTCACCGCGAAGGGCATGCCGGTGGAGCTCGACGCGGAGCAGACGCGAAAACTCGCGGAACGGCTGCTGAAGCTCGCTGCGACGCTAGAAACGCTGCAAGCCGAACCCGCAGACGAGGCCTGAGCGGCGCGGCTCCCCCAGGGGTACGCGGGCCTGCTACAGTGCGCGCCGTGCTGAGCGTATCGCGCACCCTGAGCCTGACCGTCCTGTGCCTTGCACTGGGCTGCGACACGAAGCCCGCCGAAGCGCCCCCGACGACAGTCGCCAATGCCGGCAAAGACGGGAAAGCCTTCGACACCAAGGCCGAGACCAAAGGCGCGACGGCTACGGCCACGCCGGCGAAGACTCCGGCCGCGGCCAAGCCCGCGAAGCCTCGTGGAAAGCAGGTTCCCCCGCCGGAGTCCGTCGCAGCCGCGCCCGCCGACGCCAAGAAGACCGCAAGCGGTCTCGCCTACAAGATCCTCGAGCCCGCCCCCGCCGAGTCCACCGAGACCGCCGGCCCGAACGACAGCGTGAAGGTCGAGTACTCGGGTTGGACCACCGACGGCGTCACCTTCGACACCACCGAGGGTCGTGCCGCAACCACCTTCAAGGTCGGCCAGGTCATCCCCGGTTGGACCGAGGGCATGCAGCTGATGCACAAGGGCGAGAAGATGCGCTTCTGGATCCCAGAAGAGCTCGCCTACAAGGGCCGCAAGGGTCGCCCGCAAGGCATGCTTGTCTTCGACGTCAAGCTCGTGGAGATCATCGCCGCACCCAAGGTCCCCGACGACCTCGCGGCTCCGCCGGCCGATGCCAAGAAGACCAAGGGCGGGGTGTCCTACCGAGTGCTGAGCAAAGGCACCGGCACCCAGCATCCCGATCCCTGGGACCAAGTCGAGGTCCACTACTCGGGCTGGACGAGCGACGGCAAGATGTTCGACAGCTCCATCTCCCGCGGTAAGCCGGCCAAGTTCCCGCTCAACCGGGTCGTCCCCGGCTGGACCGAGGGCATTCCGACCATGGTCGTCGGCGAGAAGACCCGCTTTTGGATCCCCGAAGAGCTCGCGTACAAAGGCAAGCCCGGTCCCCAAGGCACGCTGGTGTTCGACGTCGAGCTGCTCACCATCGAAGATCAGCCCGAGCCGCCCCCGCCACCAGAAGTGCCCAAGGACGTCGCCGAAGCGCCCAAGGACGCCACCAAAACGGAGAGCGGCCTCGCCTACAAAGTGCTCACCAAGGGCAAGGGCACCGAGAAGCCAACGAAGGAAAGCACCGTCACGGTCAACTACTCGGGCTGGACCACCGACGGCAAGATGTTCGACAGCTCCATCACTCGGGGCAAGCCCGCCACGTTCCCGCTGGGCCGAGTCATCAAAGGTTGGACCGAGGGTCTGCAGCTGATGGTCGTGGGCGAGAAGACACGCTTCTGGATCCCCAAGGATCTGGCCTATGGCGATCAGCCGGGCAAGCCCGCCGGGATGCTGGTGTTCGATGTCGAGCTGATCGAGATCGGCGCGAAGCAGGCCAACCCGCATGGCGGTCGCCCTGGCAAGCCCGCCATCAAGCCCGCGCCGAAGCCCGGGGCAAAACCCGTGGCCAAGCCCGTGCCCAAACCAAACTGAGATCGCGCGCGCCAACTCACTGCACACGCCCCGTTCCTGGCCCCTCCTGGGTGGCACAGGCACGGGGCTTCGCAATTCCTGCAGCCGTCCTGTCACATGGCTGAGGTAGATTCTGCAGCGGCCCAACACCCGGAGTCGCCATGGATCTGACGTTCGAAGAGTTTCGCGACAGCCTCGCCAGCCGAAGCCGGCGGGCAAAAGTTCTCAAGCGCGATGGTCGGCACTTTTTTGTGCTGATCTCGCAGCAGTTCAGCAAGGAGGAGCTCGGCAACCTCTGCGATACGGCCACGGCAATTCGACGCCTGGACCGTCACGTAGATGGGCGCGACTACCTGCGGAACCTGCTGCGAGGCGCTCGCATCATGAACCTGTTCGCGCAGCCGAGTACGCGGACGGCCGAGTCGTTCGTGGCCGCCGCCGACAAGCTTGGGGCGACGAGCCGACTCGTGTCGGACATCCGCACCAGCTCCTTCTCCAAGGGAGAGTCGGTCGAGGACAGCGTGCGAACCCTGTCGAGCTTCTTCGACGCCATCGTCGCGCGTCACCCCGATGATGACTTTGGCGCCCGGGCGTCGTGGGCATTGTCGAAGACCAAGCGGACGATACCTGTGATCTCCGCCGGCAGCGGCAAGAGCCAGCACGTCACGCAGTCCCTGCTCGACTTTTACACGCTCCGCTACTCGCTGGCCGAGCGCGGCGGTGTCGACGGCAAGACCGTGATGATCGTCGGCGACATCGCCCGCAACCGCGCCGCTCGGTCGCTCGCGTACCTGCTGACCAAGTTCGACAAGCCGAAGATCCACTTCGTCTCGCCCGAAGCCCATGCGCCCGATGACGAGCTGCTGGCCTACATCCGAGGCCACGAGATCGAAGTCCAGGTCCACAACGCCATCGAGCCCGTGCTGCGCGAGCATGGAGAGGGCATCGACGCGATGTACATGACCCGCCTCCAGCAGGAGTGGGACAAAGGCAGCGCCGCCGGTCAGCCGGACGCAAACAAGAAGCTCGGCGCACCGGATGCGTTCATCCTGCACCACGAGTACCGCAAGCACATCCGACCCGACTGCGTGTTGATGCACCCTCTGCCGCGCGTCAATGAGCTTCCCGACGAATGGGAAGACCACCCCGGATTCGTGGTGTGGCGTCAGGTTCGCAACGGGATGTGGATTCGAGCCGCGGTGTTTGCCACGGTCTTCGGCGCCGACGCGGAGATCCGCGACCGAAGTCGCCGGCTGGGCCTCACGTAGTCGAGGTGGTGCTCGAGCGGCCTGTCGATGAGGCAGAGCTGCTCGAGTCGTCCGCCGTGGTCTCCGAGGAGCTGCTGCCCGACGATGAACTGCTCGAGGAGGAATCGCTCGAGGAGCTGCTGCCCGACGACGAGCCCGACGACGTCGTGCCGCTCGTCGTGCTTGTCCCGGTACCGCTCGTCGGTTCGTCACCGGTCGACGCGTCCGGAGCGACAAACCCCGTCGAAGGGGCGTCGGTCTCCATGAAGAACGGGTTGTCCTCGATGCAGGCCGGCAGAAGCACAAGGCCGAAGATCAGTCGCTTCATCAGAATCTCACTCTCACGCCGGCGCTGGTGGGCCCGATGATCGGACGCACGGAGATCGTGTCTTCGTCCATCGAATCGAGCGTCCCGTTGCTATCGCCCTTGTCGCGGCGGGCCGCAGCAATCACCCCGGTGGTGATCCCGGTGAGCAACGAGGCGACTCCGAATCCGGTCAACAACGCGCCGGGCAGGAGCGTGTCGTAGCGATAGCGACACCGACCGTTGAAGTCGACGTCATCGCCGGAGCACCGGTTCTTGACCGGCTTCTCTTCGAGGGCGAGCAGCGGAACGCCAGCTCCCAGCAGGCCTAGGCCCAGCATCGAGAACGTCCAGCCGGTAATGCGGAGCGCTCGGGTCTGCTTCTCGTTGTTCTCGATCAACGTGTAGCTGAGCAACTCCGAGCCGCCCCGGGGTGCCCTCACCGTTTCCACCACGTCGTTGTGGTTGCGCAGGGTGATCTCGAGGTCACGCAGACCGGGCTCGACTTCGAGTTCCAGCGGCGTCTTTCCGACCCGCTCGCCGTCGATCTTGACCTGCGCCCCTTCAGGCTCGGTTCGGATCGCGAACCGAGACGTATCCTCGGTTTCACTCGTCGCCTGCTCTCGATCGCCGTACGGGTTCTCGACGAACTCCAGCAGTGGCACCTTGAGCTGCTTGGCTCCGAGGACGAGGGCTTCAACCGCGTCGGGATAGCTGCAGATCTCGCAGGTCGAAGCCTCGTCGGCCTTGAGGTTGCCCGCCGCGTCGAAGAGCCGAACGGCAATCCCGTAGTCGCGGTCGATTGTCGAAAGCGCGGGCTGAACCACCCATTCGGCGTCCGCGTCCTCGGCGACCGAGTGGATGCACTCAAAATTCGTACAGTCCGCGCCGGTGGGACGGCCATCGACGAGCTCGACGTTCTTGTTCCTCAGTGCCGCCTTGATCTCGTCGCGGGCCTCCGAGCGCACCTCACTGGGCACGTCTCCTTCGGTGAGCAGGGGCATCACCGCCACCCGGGTCTTGCCCTTCGGCTTCGCCGCAAGGGCGGATAAGGGCGTCGCAGCCATACAAAAAGCCGCTACCAGCGCGGCACTTCGTAGCCCGGGGGTCCCCCCACACGTTCCGATCCGCTGCATTCCAGCTCCGAGCGTAACAACAATAGGGGTCTCCACGAAATTGCTGCGACGCCCACCGTTGTCTGTGAGACCCTAAAGGGGTCTTGTCGTCGGACCGCCCCGGCCGCAAAGCCCCACCACCACCACCTCCATCGGGAGGACTGCGGCATCGTGGGGGAGCGCCTCGAATCCAGCCTCCCGCGCTTTCCCCCGTGGGTGATCAGTCGACGCGTGTCCATCGCAAGCCGACAGACCCGCCACCGCCGCCGACGGAAGACCAGCGGACGGTCCGCCGATCGACCCCAAACGCGAGCTCCGAGGCGAGTTCGCGATACCGGACCCGAGGACGACGGTGGACCCACCCGCTCGGAGACGTGTTCACCGCCGTCGACGGCGTGACCGGCGATCGGGTCGTGCTGACCCTGCTGCATCCGGCCCGACAACTGACCGCAGGACACCTCGACGCCGCGCGCGCGACGGCCAATGTCCTTGGTGGCGTCATCGATGCATCGATCAACGGTGTGATCGATGTTGTCCCCTACCCCGACGACCGCATCGCCGTCATCACCGAGTTCCTCAACGCCAGCGCCCTCAGCCAGCAACTTGGGCGCAAGGCGCTTCCCGCACCGCGGGTTGTGGCCATCCTGCGACAGATCGTTCGCGCGCTCGGCCTGGCCCACCGCGCCGGCGTCGCCCACGGCGCCCTCAGCGTTGGCAGCGTGCTCCTCACCAGCGCACAAGGCCGACCGGACAGCGTCGTACTCACCGACTTCGCGCTGCAGGGGCTGATGAGTGCCGACCTGCAGATCCCCGACAGCAATGCTGGCAGCCACCCCGTCACCCCCGAGCGGATCCTCGGACTGTCACGGACCGAGCGGGAGGACCTCTACCTGGTCGGCTGCGTCGGCTACACGATGCTCACCGGGTCGCCACCGTTCCGAACCGGCAACGCGATCGCGGTCTCTCGTCGTCATGCGATCGAAGACCCGATGCCGATCGCGGCTCGACTGCGCTCCACGGGCCTGCCTCCACAGGGCCTGATCGACGTCATCCATCGCTGTCTTGCGAAGGACGCCGAAGACCGCTTCGAAGACATGGCCGATCTGGAGGCCGAACTCTGCCTCGCGCAGATCGACGCAGACATCCACACCCCCTGGGACGACCTTCCGATTCCCCGGGTGGACGAAGTCCGCCGGCGCGCGATCCTCCAGGGACTCCAAGGGCAGAGACCGGACGAGTCGGGTCTGGGTGCGCCGTCCATCGTGGAGGTTGCGGAGTCGCGACCGATCACGGTCGATGAAGCCGAGGCCCTCGCCGCGAAGGTCGAGGCCAAGCGCAAGGAACATGTGAAGAAGGCGGGCACACGGCCCGGTGGGGGTAATCCGGCGCCGGTCCCCAAGACCAGCACCCGCCCCCTGTCGATCCCACGGCCCAAGGCTCCGTCGAACTCCAACCTTGGCGCGCCGAAGTTCACGGGGATCCCCAAGTCGGTTCCCAAGAAAGGGACGGCTCCGTTGCACGTCCATCGGGCGCCGCCCCCTCTGGGTCAGTCGTTCCCAGTCACCAAGGGGCCCATCAAGGCGCCCAAGAAAGACTTCGATGAGTTCGATGGCGCCGTAACTGCGGTCAGCCGCGTCACCATCCCCGAGCGCCCGCGCCCGAGCGTGGACGACATGGACAACCTCGCCACGCGGCCCAACGCGAAGGCGTTCCCCAAGCCAGCCCACATGATGCAGTCGGGGACCGGAATCCCGACGCCCATCGGCCCAGCGACGACGGCCCAGACGGTGAAGCGCGGTGTGGTGCTGTCTCTTATACACATCTGACGCTGCCGACGAG
>CAJXVA010000024.1 GCA_913061055.1 uncultured Pseudomonadota bacterium | reverse complement strand
CTCGAGGCGGTCGTCATCGGCAGCGAGCCGCTTGTCGCCCATCCGCCTGCGTCGAACTTGGGCGGTGGCGTGAGGGCGTCGTCCTCGAGGTCAACATTGCCGGCATCGATACAGACCCCGGATTCGAGGTCATTGCTGACCGACCCGACACACTGCCCGCCGCGGAGCACAGCTCCGTCGGCCGCACAGACGAGCCCGCCGGCGCACTCACCCGCGCAAATGCACCGCTCCCCTTCGGTGGGGCGGCAAGCGGTGGTGGTGAACAGCGCGAACGCTGCGATACCCAGAGCGCGGATGCTGGTCATTCGAGTGCCTTGTACTCGATCGAAACGACCTCGAGCTCGCGGTCTCCGCGGGGCAGCTTGAGGATGGCTTCGTCGCCTTCTTCTTTGCCCATCAGGACGCGGGCGATCGGGGATTTGAACGAGATGCGCCCACGGTCGACGTCGAACTCGTGCTCACCCACGATGCTGTAGGTGTCCTCTTTGTCGGTGTCCATATCGAGGACGGTGACGGTCGCGCCAAATGCGACCTTCGACGAGCTCATCTTGCTCGGGTCGATCACCTTCGAGCGGCTGATCCGGTACTCGGCGAAGCGCATCCGGGCGTCGAGCTCGGCCTGGCGATCTTTGGCCGCGTGGTACTCGGCGTTCTCCCGCAGGTCGCCATGCTCGAGTGCCTCTTCGATCTCTTGCACGTTGTGCGGCCGGTCGATCTCTCTGATCTGCTTGAGCTCGGCCTTGAGGGTGCGCAGGCCCTCGGGAGTCATCGGGTAGGTTTCGTCGGCCATGGAATGCCTTGGGGCGCGCGGTTGCGCCCAGAGTCGCTAACGATACCCGACCCGCGACGGGGGTGCATCCGAAGGGGACGGACCGCCATCTGCCCCGTGATAGTCCTGCAGAGCCCTTGCAGTGGGTTTTCCGTCTTTGGCCCTGGCGTGTGCCACGGCATGTGCGGCCGCGAGGGCGCCGGAGACGGTGGTGAAGTAGGGGATCCGCTGCAGGAGTGAAGTTCGCCGCAGGGAGAAGCTCTCCCGGCGATCGGACAACCCGCTGGTGTTGATCACCAGCTGAACGTCCCCGTTCTTGAGCGCGTCGACCGTGTGGGGCCGGCCCTGCCAGACCTTGAGCACGTCATCGCAAGGGAGCCCCGCCTTGCGCAGGGCCTCGGCCGTTCCGCTGGTTGCCACGAGTTTGAATCCACACTCATGGAGCGTGCGGGCCGCGGGAAGAATCGCGTCCTTGTCCTCGTTCATGACGCTGAGCAGGGCAGCACCTTCGCGGGGAAGCGGCTCGCCCGCACCCATGCCGGCATGCATGTACGCGGTGCCGAAGTCGGCGCCGATGCCCATGACCTCCCCGGTGCTTCGCATCTCCGGCCCCAGGACGGTGTCCACGCCGGGGAACTTCCGAAACGGGAACACGGGGAACTTCACCGACACGTGTTTGGGAACCTGCTCGGTGACCCCCAACGCGCTCAGCGACTTCCCGGATGCAACGAGAGCCGCGATCTTGGCGTAGGGCACGCCGAGCGCCTTCGACACGAACGGGACGGTGCGAGAGCCTCGCGGGTTGACCTCGATGACGTAGAGGCGGTGCCCGCGGAGCGCGAACTGGATGTTCATCAGGCCGATCACGCCGAGCTCTCGCGCAAGGATCCTGGTCGTCTCTCGAATCTGTTGGAGCACGGACTCGGGCACGTTTACCGGGGGGAGCGAACAGCTGCTGTCCCCGGAGTGAACGCCGGCCTCTTCGATGTGCTCCATGATTCCAGCGATCACCGCGTCGGCACCGTCGGACACCGCATCCACATCGAACTCGGTGGCGTGGGGGAGGAACTCGTCGATCAGGACCGGGTGGTCGGGCGATGCCCGGACCGCCTCGCGCATGTAGCGATCGAGCTGCTCGTCGCTGTGTACGATCTCCATGGCCCGACCGCCGAGCACGTAGGAAGGGCGGACCAGCACCGGATAGCCGATGTCGTGGGCGATGGTGAATGCTTCGTCCGCGGAGCGAGCGACACCCCAGCGCGGGCAGTCGATGCGCAGCCGCGAAAGCAGCTCTCCGAATCGCTCCCGGTCTTCGGCGAGGTCGATCGCCTCGGCGGGAGTGCCGAGCAACGGATAGCCCGCCGCTTCGATCGCCTTGGCCAGCTTGAGCGGCGTTTGCCCTCCAAACTGCACCAGCACGCCGTGAATCGTGCCCTTGCGGGCCTCGGCGTCGAGGATCTCGAGCACGTGCTCCTGTGTCAGGGGCTCGAAGTAGAGCCGGTCGCTGGTGTCGTAGTCGGTGCTGACCGTCTCGGGGTTGCAGTTGACCATGATGGTCTCGAACCCGGCTTCACGCAGCGCAAAGGAAGCGTGCACGCAGCAGTAGTCGAACTCGATGCCCTGGCCGATTCGGTTGGGACCGCCGCCGAGAATGACGACCTTCCGCCGATCGCTGACCTCGGCTTCGCACTCTTGCTCGTACGTGCTGTACAGGTACGGAGTGAACGCCTCGAACTCCGCGGCGCACGTGTCGATGCGTTTGTAGACGGGGCGGATACCGGCCTGCAGTCTGCGGGCCCGAACGGCCTCTTCGCTGACCCCGCACAGCTTGGCGATGCGGCCGTCGCTGAGACCGGTGCGCTTGGCGTCGCGCAGCACGGACGCTGCGGGAACACTGCCGCGCCGGCCTTCGCCCACTCGGTGTTCGCAATCGATGATCGCCGCGATGTGGCTCAGGAACCACGGGTCGATCTTGCTGCGGGCGTGGACCTCGTCCGCGGAGATGCCGAGCCGGATGGCCTCACCGACCTGCCACAGGCGGGCGGGGGACGGCCGCCCCAGCAAGCCTGCGACGTCCTGCGGACTGAGGTCGGGTTGCCAATCGAAGCCGTTGCTGTCGGTCTCGAGCGCGCACATCGCCTTGCCGAGCGACTCGCGGAACGTGCGACCGATGGCCATCACTTCGCCCACCGATTTCATCTGAATGGTGAGCGTGTCGTCGCTGCCGCGGAACTTCTCGAACGCGAAGCGCGGCACCTTGGTGACCACGTAGTCGATGCTTGGCTCGAAGCTGGCGGGCGTGACCTTGGTGATGTCGTTGTCGAGTTCGTCCAGCGTGTAGCCGACCGCGAGCTTGGCCGCGAACTTGGCGATCGGGAACCCGGTGGCCTTGGAGGCGAGGGCAGAACTCCGGGAGACCCGAGGGTTCATCTCGATCACGATCATCCGCCCGTTGGCCGGGTTGATCGCGAACTGGATGTTGCAGCCGCCGGTGGTGACACCGATCTTGCGGACGACGGCTTTCGCCTGGTCGCGCATCCGCTGGTACTCCTTGTCGGTCAGCGTCTGGGCGGGGGCGATGGTGATCGAGTCACCGGTGTGCACGCCCATCGGATCGAGGTTCTCGATCGAGCAGATGACGACGAAGTTGTCCTTGCCGTCGCGCATGACCTCGAGCTCGTACTCTTTCCAGCCGAGCACGGACTCTTCGAGGAGCACCTCGGAGTTGAGGCTTTCGTCGAGGGCACGGGTGACCTTGTCCTCGAACTCTTCGCGGTTGTAGGCGATCGCGGCGCCGGTCCCCCCCATCGTGAAGGAAGGCCGGATGATGACCGGGAAGCCATAGGCGTCGATGGCCGCACCCGCGTCTCCGTCGGCCTGCAGATACATCGAGCGTGGGACGTCGAACCCGAGTTCGATCATCGCCGCTTTGAACTTCTCCCGGTCCTCGGCCCGCTCGATGACCTCGACGTCGGCACCGAGGAGCTCGACGCCGTACTTTTCGAACAGCCCGATGCGGTCGCACTCGATGGCGAGGTTGAGCGCGGTCTGACCCCCGACGGTCGGCAGCACGGCGTCGATGTTCTCCTGCTCGAGGATGCTCTCGACGAAGTCCGGTTGCAGCGGCTCGACGTAGGTCCGGTCCGCAATCTCGGGATCGGTCATGATCGTGGCCGGGTTGGAGTTGACCAACACGACCTCGTAGCCCTCTTGCTTGAGAGCCTTGACGGCTTGTGTACCGGAGTAGTCGAACTCGCAGGCCTGGCCGATCACAATCGGGCCCGATCCCAGCACGAGAATCCGTTTGATGTCCTCGCGACGTGGCATTGCCCGACTCCTTACCTTCTGACGATTTTTCCGCCCTGCAGGGCGTGTTCTTGTCCGATGACCTTCGCGATGCCGTCCGTATACTCGGAGACGTCCCATCCGAGCTCGGCGAGCCCTTCGAGGATTCGCGTGCGAAGGCGAAGTGAATCTTCTTCGGGGTTCAGCAGGCGAGCGAGGATGGCGGGCTTGACCGACTCGTCGGCGATGTCGACCAGCTGCTCGACGCTGAAGAACCGCACCCCCTCGTCGTGGTCTTCGAGGTAGCCGGCGAGAAGCTCGGCGACCTTGGGGTCATCGATCTCGGAGAGGTGGGTGAGAATCTGTTGCTTCTTCGCCGCGTCGCGCTCGTATCCCGGAGGATGGTTCTTGAGCAGTTCGTCGAGGATTTCCCACTCTTGGGTCTCGTCCGCGACGTCTTCGATGATGCGAAGCGCCCACGCGACGCTCTCAGCCTCGATGCAGAAGCGCTTGGCCGCGGGGAGGACCTTCGGACCGAGTCCGGAGAGTTCCCGGTATGCCCAGCTCTTCTCCTCTTCGTCTTCGATGCTCTTGGTCGAGACGACGGTGAACCGTTTGAAGAGGCAGAACAACGCCTCGTCAGAGCCGTCCTTGATCATGTTCTGCATCGCCGCGTAGCGTTCGGCCGACTGCGTGTACGGGCTCGTTGCCGTCTTGGTCCACTTGTCGAGCCGCGACTTGGCGCGTCCCGAACTACTGAATAGATCCTTGAGCGCCACGGTTCGCGGCTTCTTTAGCGCACCGCGGAGCCGCGCGGCAAGGTCGCGATGGGCGCGAGCGCAGCGAGCCCTCCACGGGGCCACAGCGGGCTCGGGACCATCGGGGGGGATGTCTCACGCGAAGCTAGCCGCCTGACGTCGCGCCACCGTCGGACGACCCGGTCGCCTCGGTATCCGAGGCCCCGGTCGAGCTCCCGGCGTCTGTGTCGGTTCCCGCGTCTGTGTCGGTTCCCGCGTCTGTGTCGGTTCCCGCGTCCGTGTCGGCATCCGTGCCCGTGTCGGTGTCCGTGCCCGGTCCGGTGTCGGTGTCCGTGCCAGAGGCGCTGGGGTCGAAGCCCGAGGTTCCGCCCGAGTTGCAGGCGCCCGCCGACGCGTCCACGTCAGAGCCGTTGCGGTGGCAGCAGCCGTCGGATTCGCAGGTGTAGTCCGGGGGGCACTCCGGCGCATTGTCGGGGTCGCAGGCGAACAGGACGTCCGCCGATGGAGCGCTGAAACAGCCCCACACAGCGGCCAATACCGCGACTGCGGCAATCCGGAACGTGGAGCCCATCAGAACGAGACCTCCAGCGAGCCCGGGCCGATCCGGGTCCGGCGGGCCGTGGTGGAGGGACGGCGCTTTGCGTCGACGGCAAAGAGGGTGATGGCGGCGATCGCCGTGAGCCCGGCCACCGCGCCCACGACAATCGCGCTGGTCTCCAGAGCTTGGCCCCGGTCGAGGCTTCGCTCATAGGCCTCCTGACGGTCGGCGTAGAGCAGGGAGCCCCCGGTCTCGAGATCGTACCCGGAGGCGATCCGGGTGGCCTTGTCTTCCTGTCGCTCGGCGAGCCCGGCAAGCAAGCCTGCCGTCGTGCCGAGGGTGAAGGCGCCGAGCACGTGGTACCAGCCGATGCGCTGGAGCCGTGGCAGGTGCTCGGGGAGCGGTGAGCTGGGGACGACGTCGTCCTCGCCGTCGGGGTCCCCGTCGTCTTCGAGGTCCCCGTCGTCTTCGAGTTCCCCGTCGTCTTCGAGGTCCTCGCCGTCGTCTTCGCCCGTCGGTTCGGGCTCGGGCGCCGTCTCCGGTTCGGGCGCCGCCTCGGGTTCGGGCGCCGTCTCGGGTTCGGGCGTGGCTGCGGGGTCTGACGATGCAGCATCGGAATCGACGTCCTGCGCATCACCCGCGGGGACTTCGACCGCCTCGGGTTCGGCCGGCGCGGCGATGGCGTCGTTCGAGACCGGCTCAGCGTAGGCAACGCCAGCAGTGTGGGGGGCAACGAGGCTGAGCACAGCCAACAAGCAGCCGGGCGCATGGAGGCGGCGGGGCATGGGCGGCCGGAGTGTAGACGGTGCAGCGACAGGGTGAAAGCGCTCGGGGCCCGGAGCGTCGTTTTCGTCACGTTGACGCGATGGGATCGCATCGATGGGAGCGCATCAACGTCTCTGTTTGTGTATGGTGCGCCCCGCTTTGGCACCCCGCGAAGGACGACGACGCTTTGGATTGCGTCTGCTTGGGCTTGTCGGCTGCTGGGCAGCGATGGACGGGTGCGAGCACGCGGGTTCCGAGCCTCCGCATCCTCCTCCGGAAGCCTACGAGAGACCGAGCGACTTCGCGGGTGCCTGGCGAGGTGAGGTGGACGGCATCGCGGGGCAGCTGCGAATCGACCAGCTGGGCCAGGGCCGCTACTACGCCAACTTCCGCGGCAAGAAGCGTCCAGAGCGCTACATCCTGTCGCTCACGCAGTCTCGCGCCGCGATGGGGGAGGGCGAGACCGCCCCCTCCAACGTGTGCTCGTTCACGTGGCAGGACGGGCGGGGCGCGGTCGGCAGCGGATGGTTGCTGATCAACCGGGAGGACACGACCATCACCGGGACGTTCGGCCGCGGTGGGTCGATGTCCGGGATGGGCGTGTGGACGTTCGTCCGCGCCGACGTGAAGCGGTAGCGCCAAGCGCGAGCATGGCGAGCGAGGCCACGCCGCCCCAGCCGTTTCCGCCACCGTTCGAGGCGCGGCATTCACATCCGGTTCCGCCCACACCAAACGCGGCTGGGCTGACAGGAGCCGTCGGGTCGATGGGTCCGCTGCTGCCGTCGTCTTCACCACCCTCGGTCCCGGCGGTTCCGGTGCCGGCGGTGGGGTCCGCAGTCGGGTCGCCAGATGTGGAGGGGTTCACGGTGGCGTCGGTCGGATCGACGGTCGGATCTCCACCGGTCGTATCGTCTCCGCCGGTCGTATCGTCACTGCCGGTCGCGGCTCCGTCCACCGTGACGGTCACCGACGCGGTGACCATACCGCCGTCGGCATCGGTGGCGTTCACGTTGAACGTCCAGGTGCCCGGAGGTACGCCGTTGAAGTCCCACGCGTAGGGCGGCTCGGTGATCTCTTGCGAAATCGGAGTGCCGTCGATGTCGGCGGAGAGCGAAACATCGAGGCCGCCAAACGAATCGATCACGTCGGCAGCAATCGAGAACTCTGGATCGACGGTCGCACCTTCGGCGGGCTCGGTAATCGTGACGACGGGGGGCCCATCGTCGACGCGCACACCCACGATGGCCGTGAGGTCCGCGGTGGCGTTCTGCTCCCCCGCGGGGCAACCGGGGTGAGCCGGGCACGTCCCGCCCACGATGCCGACGCACTCGCTACCAAACTGAAGCCCGAACACGCTGTACGAACCCATGATCTGGCCGACGGTGGACTCGTTCTCGAGGCCCCAGCCGAATCCGAGCCCGGTCAGCGAGTAGTACGCGATGCGCCGCATGTCCGTTTGCTGGGCGGCGGGCAGGCAGCCCTGAAAGACGAACGAGATGTTCTGTGCGTTGCCATCCCCGCAGTCCGCCAGTCCGATGGCGGGTGGGCAGTCGCTGTCGGCGAAGCGACCGTTGGCGTCGGCCTCCGAGCCAAACACGACCATGTCGTAGCCGGGGGCGGCGGGTCGCTCGAAGACGTACTCGATGTCGAACGGGGTGGTCGCTTCTTTGAGGTAGAAGTGGAGCAGGGCCTGCTCTTCTTCGCTCAGCGCCATGCCCGACACAGCGCCGGCGGTGAAGCCGTTGCTGGTGTAGGAGTCGAGCGACGGGTCTTGGCCGTTGTCGGCGTTGAGCGTGACGGCTCCGAGGTTGATGAACACCACGCGCTCCGCCGCTGCATCGCCTGCCGCGAGGAGCGTGAGCGCAGCTGCGCACAGTGGCACCGCGCGCTTGAGTGACCCGACCCAATCCATGGCCGACATCGTACCCCCTGATCCGCCAGTATTGCAGGCAGCATCGCGGGCAGTATCGCCCTGGGTACCGCCGTCCGGATTGGGGTCAGCCGCCGGCGAGTACGACGCGCGCGTTGGCCGTAGGGTCGATTTGCCCCCGAATATCGGCCTGAACGTTGAGCGTGTGTGCGCAGCTGGTCGAGGTTGGTTTGCACTCCAGCGGAATCGAGAACTCGATGTCCACGCTGGTCGCGCTGGCGGCCTCGACGTCGGCGTCGACCGACATCCGGGTCTCGGCGACGGCGCGCCGATCCCACCCCGCGGTGAGCTGGTCGCGGTTTTCGAGCGTGGCAGCCTCGGACTCCTCGAATCGGCCTCCGTCATCCGCGGTCCAGTGTCGGTCGGCTTCGATCAGTCTCAGCACCAGAGCCTCAACGTGGGCGGACGAGGTCCCACCTTCGAGTTCCACCCGTGCGGTCAACGTTGCACCTGGAGTCAGCGGATCGGACGACGGTGTAACCCGTAGCCGTACACCCGTCGCACCAAGACTCTCGCGCATTTTCTCCGAAAAACTCATGACCCGAACATGACGGTACCCCGGTGCGGCCGGCTCTCACAAGGCAGGGTCCCTCTGCGGGCCGATCACCGGCCCTGTAGCTGGCCGGGGGGGGAACAGGACGGTCCCGCGGTCGGTATGCTCCGCCTCATGCGATCCTGGAGACCGCCCCACCGCCCGACCGTGGCCATTCCGCTTGCCGTCGCGTTCCTCTGGAGTTCCGTCACGCTCGGAGGCTGCGACAAGGCCGAGGAAATCGCCGCGAAGGTCAGCGGCGAGGAGGACAAAGACGCCGGAAAGGACGAGGCCAAGGACGAATCCAAGGAGGAGTCCAAGGACGGCGAGGCCAAGAAGGATGACGAGGATGCGAAGGTCGCGGAGCCGGAGCCGATCCCGGTCGAGCCGATGCACACCGGCCTCGACCTGATGCTCTCGTTCGTTCCCGACGCCGACGCGGAGTTCGCCATCATTCGAGACGCCTCCGTCCTCGCGGACTACTACGAGGAGGGGATGCGTTTCGTCGACGCGCCGCTGAAGAAACTGGCGGCGTCTCCACAGACGTCCTCCGAGCTTCGCGAGGTGAACGAGGCCTACGGGGTGATGGACACCAAGGGCAAGCAGGTCATCGAGGCGCTTGGCGCCTCGGGTCTGCGGCTCAAGGACGGCGCCGCGATCATCAACGTCGACAAGGACCCGGTGATGGTCTTTGCTGCCGATGATCCCAACGCCGTGGCGAACCTCGCCAAAGCCCTGGGGGAAGACGACGCCGATGACATGGCCTGCGGTCCCCTCGCGGGCCATGAGGGGTGGAGCGTCTGCGCCGACGACAAGGCGACCCTCGACGCGTACAAACCGGCGGAGGACCCCAGCGCGGTGCGGAAGGCTCTGCAGGACAAGCTGGCCGCGGTTGCGCTCGACGACGCCAACGTTCTGGTGCACATGCCGAGCGAGGACGCGATCTTCGCCGTGACCACGTTGCCCGGTCTCGTGCACCTCGCCGGCGTCTTCCCGGTCGACAAAGATGTCGAGCAGGGCCTCGCGGCACTGGAGGGCGGCGAGACCCATACGTTGGCGAACGTGCAACCCGGGGCAGGCTTCGCGTGGGGTCGTGCGAACTCGGCGTTGGTCGGGATGGGCATGGCGGCGGCCGCCGGTGACGCGCCGCCCGAGATGGCCAAGATCTTCGAGACCATGACCGGCGAGTTCATGATCGCCGGCTCCGTGGACCCCGGTGGCCTGGTCTTTCAGGCGGGTATCCGGGACGTCGCGCCGTTCTCCAAAGCATGGGAACTCGCCCTGGAGGCCTCCAAAGAGGCCCCGAAGGAGATCCCCGAGCTCGAGGGCAGCGAGCTGAAGATCGAGAAGGTGCCCGTCAACCACGGCACCAAGATGGCCGACGCGCTGCACGTGGAGCTGACCGGGATTCCCGAAGCGGACATCGTCAAGGCGTTTGCAGGTCTGCATTTCGACGGCTGGGCGTTCGCGGCCAACAACGCGCTGACCGTCGCCGTCGGACCCAACACCGCCAACGTCGGCAAGCTGCTCGACGGCTCGGGCGATGGCATCAGTGCTGACACGCTCGCATCGCTGCCGGCACCGCTCGCGGAGGGCTTCAAGCGAGAGGAGGTCGCGTTTGCGATGCACCTCCCTGCGGACTTCATGCAGGGCGAGCACCTGCACAAGCTTCTGCGGGCTGCGCTCAAGAACGTGTCCGATGTCGACGCCGAGACCGTGATCGCCGGGTTGGCCCTCACGGCGCCGGTCTCCAGCAGCTCGATGTGGGTCGAGAAGCCCGCCGGGAGCGGCGTTCCGGTTCTCCACATGGCCGTTCAGGGGATCGGCAACCGGGCGACGGATGAGGGGCGGGCGGCACTCGACGCCGCACACTTGGTCACCGAAGGCACGGCGCCCTCCGAGGCTTTCTCTCCGTTGGCCGCGAAGTACGAGAGCTCCGCGATGGCATTCGCCTATCACACCCGGGCCGGCAGCGAAGGACCTGGCAGCCTGGTCGGAAGCGGTGTTGGTGCCATGGCGGTCGCGGGGACGATTGGCTACGCCGCCGTGTCGGGTCTGGCCAACGAGACTCTCGCCCAAGACCTTGGGGTGAACCCCTCGGACCCGGAGCCGGAGATCATTCCCGAGCACAAGCCCGTGGTCCCCGAGCACACGCCGGTCGAGCCAGACAACGACGAGAAGAAGGCCGACGAGAAGAAGGCCGACGGCAAAAAAGCTGACGGCAAGAAGGCCGACGGCAAGAAGGCCGACGGCAAGAAGGCCGACGAGAAGAAGGACGACGGCAAGAAGGCCGACGAGAAGAAGAACGACGGCAAGAAGGACGGGCCGATCGTCGAGCCCAAGAAGCCGCCAGTGCCGAAGCCGTCGATCGACGATGACGCCGGCAAGAAGAAGAAGGGCAAGAAGAAGAAAAAGAAGAAGGGTAAGAAGAAGAAGGGCAAGAAGAAGAAGGGCTGATCCTTCCGCTTGCCCGCCCCCTTCAACGCCGCCCCGGGATCCCGCGGGCGGCGTTTTCCGTGGGGACCCGCGCCGTCCACGCCGTGATGTTTGGACGCTTGTCTAACCCTTACGTGAGGGTTAGAGTTGTGGCAGCGGGGCTGGGGTTGACAGCGGCCAGGCGGACCTACAGACTCCCGCCGCCAACCCGGCCCGTACGTAAGGGTTAGAGTTCATGACCACCTCCGCACACATCTCGCATCGCATGAAAGTCGGTGAGCTTGCCCGAATGACCGGCAAGACCATCCGTGCGCTGCGGCTGTACGAAGAGATGGGTTTGCTCCAGCCCCAGCGCTCCGAGGGGAACTACCGCCTCTATGGTGCCGACGAGGTTGCCCGCGTCTACTGGATCGCGAAGCTCCAGGCGCTGGGCTTCTCGCTGCCCCAGATCCAGGGTCTGCTGGAGACGGTCGAGAGCTCGTCTTCGGGTCCCGACGCAATGCAGGGCCTGCGGGAGAACTTCCGCGGTCGACTCGCCGACACCCGAGCTCAGGTCGAGAAGCTTCTACAGCTCGAGCGCGATCTCTCTGAGAGCCTCGCCTACCTCGAAGGCTGCCGCGCGTGCAGCCACGACCATCTCGTCGATGGCTGCGTCTCGTGCGATGGCGTTCATTCGGATACCGAAGCGCCATCGCTCGTCGCGGGCATTCACTCCCCCACGACAGGCCGGAGTCCCTCCGACGTCGTGCAGATCCGGTCCTTTCAGGACCCCACCACTCCGTGAGCGCACCATGAGCGTCCAGACCCCCGTCTACTTCGACTACGCCGCCACCTGTCCCGTCGACCAGCGTGTCGTCGACAAGATGTTGCCGTTCTTCACCAAGGCGTTTGGCAACTCGGCCAGCCGCACCCATGCGTTTGGCTGGGAAGCTGAAGAAGCTGTCGAGAACGCCCGCGAAGAGATCGCCAAGACCATCGGCGGCGACCCCAAAGAGGTCACGTGGACCAGCGGCGCGACCGAGTCCAACAACCTCGCCATCAAGGGGGTGGCGGAGTACTTGGCCGAGAAGGGCAACCACATCATCACGGTGAACACCGAGCACAAAGCCGTGCTCGACACCTGCAAGTTCCTCGAGCGTCGTGGCGTAGACGTCACGTACCTCGAAGTCGACAAAGGCGGACTCATCACCCCGCAGCAGGTCGCTGATGCCATCACCGACAAGACCGTTCTGGTCTCGGTGATGCACGGCAACAACGAGACAGGCGTGGTCATGCCCCTCGCCGAGATCGGCAAGGTCTGCCGTGAGCACAAGGTGTTGTTTCACACCGATGCGACCCAGACCTTCGGCAAGATTCCCATCGACGTCGAGGCGATGAACATCGATTTGATGTCGATCTCCGCCCACAAGATCTACGGACCCAAGGGCGTCGGCGCACTCTACGTTCGCCGCCGTAAGCCTCGCGTGCGACTGGCCGCGCAGATTCACGGCGGTGGCCATGAGCGTGGCAACCGGTCCGGTACGTTGGCCGTACAGAACATCGCAGGGTTCGGCGAAGCCGCCCGCATCGCCCGCGAGGACATGGCGGAAGACATGAAGCGCATCGGCGAGCTTCGGGACTACATGAAGTCCGAACTCACCGGCTCGATTGAGCACGTGATCCTCAACGGTCACCCCGAGCACATGTTGCCTGGGCACCTCAACCTCAGCTTCGCGTACATCGAGGGCGAGTCGTTGTTGATGGCGCTCAAAGACGTCGCGCTGTCGTCCGGCTCGGCATGCACCTCGGCGAGCCTCGAGCCTAGCTACGTGTTGCGGGCGATGGGCCTCAACGACGAGCTTGCACACTCCAGCCTTCGCATGACGATCGGACGCATGACCACCAAAGACGAGATCGATTTCGTCGTGGGCCTGCTGCGAACGCATGTCGCCCGACTGCGCGAGATGTCTCCTCTGTGGGAGATGGTGCAGGAAGGTATCGATCTCGACTCCATCCAGTGGGCACACCACTAGGCTCAGCCCACCCCCTCGAACTTCAAGGATTCAACACCATGGCGTACAGCGAAAAGGTCATCGAACACTACGACAACCCCCGCAACGTGGGCAGCCTCAACAAGGGCGACGACGATGTCGGCACGGGCATCGTGGGCGCTCCGGCTTGCGGCGACGTGATGAAGCTGCAGATCAAGGTCGAAGACGGCGTCATCAAGGACGCAAAGTTCAAGACCTACGGTTGCGGCTCTGCCATTGCCAGCAGCTCGCTCGTCACCGAGTGGGTCAAGGGCATGAGCATCGAAGAGGCAGGCTCGATCAAGAACAGCCAGATCGCCGAGGAGCTCGCGCTTCCTCCGGTGAAGATCCACTGCTCGGTGCTCGCTGAGGATGCGATCAAGGCGGCGATCAAGGACTACCAAGAGAAGAACGGCCAAGCGGACGGACAGGCGCAGTGAACGCAGCACCCGCATCGCCAGAGTCCTCGCCAGAGCCGTCGGCCGACCCCGCTGCACCCGTGGCCAACACGGTCGTGGTCACAGCTCGTGCCGCAAAAGTCATGCGAGGCCAGCTGGAGAAGCGGGGCACGCCCAGCGGCGCGATTCGCTTCGGCATTCGCGGGGGCGGCTGCACCGGCTACTCGTACATGTTTCAGTTTGAAGACGGAGAGCCGCGGTCCAGTGACCACGTGGTCGAGGCGTTCGGTGTCCGTGTGTACGTGGACCCCAAGAGCATGGTGCTCGTCAAAGGCACTCGCCTCGACTTCGAGACTGGAATCCGTGGCCACGGTTTCCGCTTCGAGAACCCCAACGTCGATGACTCTTGCGGCTGCGGCGAGTCGATCTCGTTCTAGGGAAACCTAGAGCGTCTCGAGCGTCAGCGACCCATTGCAACGGGGACCCTCGGGCCCCGCTCCCTATCGCACCATGGACCATTTCGAACGGCTGGGGCAGCCGCGCCAGCACGCGCTGGATCGCGACGCCCTCGAGACCGAGTATCTCGCGCGGGCGGCCAAGGCTCACCCCGACAAAGTCGACCAAGACGACGCGTCGGCCAAACGCGCCGCGATGGAGACCAGCGCTGCGATCAACGAAGCGTATCGAACGCTGCGTGACCCCGCGAAACGTGCCGAGTATCTGGTGAAGCTTGGCGGGCGAGACCTCGACTCTTCGGACCCCGATGTGGGCGCGCCGAAGATGCCGCAGGCGTTCCTGATGGAGATGATCGAGCACCGTGAGCGGGTCGTGGATGCCCGCTCGGCCGGCGCGGATGCTCTCGACGATTTGCGCGAGGATGTCGACGGCCAACAGGGGGACGCGCTCGCCGAAGCGGTGCTCGCGATCGCCAAGGGGGATACGGAAGCAGCATCCCGTCACCTGGTGGTCCGACGCTACTTGCAGCGGCTTCTCGACGAGATCGACGACGAAGGCTGAATCATGAGTGACGACTTCGACCCCGGAGCCCTGTTTCAGATCGAGGAGCCGACGGCTCCTGCGGCATCCAAGCGAGCCCCCGGGCGCGGCATTGGCATCGATCTCGGGACGACGCACAGCCTCGTCGCGCTGGCACCCCATGGGGAGATGCCGCGTGAGGTCAAAGACGCCGAAGGCCACGACATCCTGCCCTCGGTGGTCTCCTACGTCGGGTCAGAAGTTGTCGTCGGAGCCCGAGCGCGCGCCGCCCAGGTCGCCAACCCCACGCAGGTCATCAGCTCGGTCAAGCGCTTCATGGGTCGCGGGCGCGACGAGGTCGGAGCGCATCCGTACCCGATGGCCGCGCCCAAGGACGAGGCGGACCAGGTCGTTCGTTTCGACATGGGAGCTGAGCGGGCGGTCACGCCGATGGAGGTCTCCGCCGAGATCCTCCGGGTGCTCAAGGACCGCGCGGAGGCGGAACTCGGCGAGCCGATCGACGGCGCGGTGATCACGGTACCGGCGTACTTCGACGACGCGCAGCGACAAGCCACGAAGGACGCGGGCCGTATTGCAGGTCTGAGGGTCTATCGTTTGTTGGCCGAACCCACCGCGGCTGCGCTGGCCTACGGGCTGGACCAAACCGAGGGCGGCAAGCAGGGCCTCTTCGCGATCTACGACCTGGGCGGGGGCACGTTCGACATCAGCATCCTTCGCCTTCGAGAGGGGGTCTTCCAGGTCCTTGCGACGGGCGGGGACTCGGCACTGGGCGGCGACGACTTCGACCACGCGCTTGCGGCCCACCTGCTCGAGGCCGCCGCGGTTTCGGCACCGACCGCTCAGCAACGGGAGCAAGCGCTGGCCGTGGCCCGCAGCGCGAAGGAGAGTCTCAGCGATGCACAAACCGTTTCGGTGGAGGTCCCGACGTGTGGGCTCAGCGGCTTCGAAGTGACCCGCGAAGCGTTTGAAACGCTCATCGACCCCATCGTGCGCCGCACCGTCAAGGCATGTCGGCAAACGCTCAAGGACGCGGACGTGGGTCCCGACGACCTGAACGGGGTCGTTTTGGTCGGAGGGTCGACCCGGGTTCCGAAGGTGCGGGCCGTGGTCGAGAAGACCTTCAAGCGGCCGCCGTTGTGTGACCTCGATCCGGACCGTGTCGTGGCCTATGGCGCTGCGATTCAGGCCGATATCCTCTCGGGCAGCGCGCGCGAAGGCGTGACGCTGCTGGATGTTGTTCCCCTGAGCCTTGGCATCGAGACGATGGGCGGCATCGTGGAGCAGCTCATTCCGCGAAACGCGACGATCCCGATCGGGGCGCGCCAGGTCTTCACCAACTACTCCGAGCAGCAGACCGGCATGGTGTTCCATGTCGTCCAAGGCGAGCGAGAGCTGGCGACCGATTGTCGTTCGCTCGCGAAGTTCGAGCTGCGGGGCATTCCTCAGCTGCCGCCCTCGATGGCCCGCATCGAGGTGTCGTTCCAGCTCGATGCCGATGCGTTGCTCACCGTCACCGCCAAGGAGCTGATGACCGGTATCAAGCAGACCATCGAGGTCAAGCCCACCTATGGCTTGGACGAGGCCGCCGTCGACGCGCTGGTGATGGAGAGTCTCGACAACGCCGAGGCTGACTTCGAGGCACGAAACCTCGCCGAGGGGCGAGTCGAGGCGGGTCGGGTGTCCCTTGCGGTCCGGACCGCGCTCGAGGAGGTCGGTCACCTCGAGAACCTGCTGCCGGCCGCAGAGCGCGAGTTGATCGTCGCCGCGCTGGTGGCGACCGACGAAGCCATGGCGAACGCATCCGGCACGCCTGGAGAGCTCAAGAAGGCGCGAGAGCACCTCGAGACCGTGAGCGAGGCGTTTGCGCGCCGCCGGATGGAGCGGGCGCTGTTGTCCGGCATGGAGGGCAAGTCCCTCGGTGAAATCGAATCGACCCTGGCCGCCGAAGAGGCGCTCGAAGAGCGGCGCGGCAGCCACACCCCCCAGCAAACCTGATCGCGAGATCCACGATGCCCAAGATCACGTTCGTCGACCCTGAAGGCGCCACCTCCGAAGTCGAGGTCAAGGCCGCATCCTCCAACCTTCTCGAGATTGCCGAGGAGCACGGCGTCAAGCTTGGCTCGGCCTGTGGGGGCGTTTGCGCGTGCTCGTCGTGCCACGTCTACATCAAGGAAGGACTCGACTCCCTCGAAGAGATGGAGGAGGCCGAGGAAGACCGTCTCGACATGGGCTTCGACGTCCGACCGAGTTCGCGCCTGGGTTGCCAGTGTGTCGTGCAGGGGGCCGATCTCCGGGTCGAGATCAGTCATGAGTCCCTGCAGACTTGGTACAACGAGCACCCCGATCGTCGCGACGAGCAGGTCAAGTAGGGTTCCGCCCGCAGCGCCTTTCTAAGGCGCGGTTCCGCGTCGCCCAGGGGGGCCAGATCGGGCCATCGATGCGCACCGTGCGTAGACGACAGCTGGCATTCTGTGCCGGTGGTTTCGGCGGAGCCAGCGACGGTCGACGATGACGCGCTGATCGACGGCCCGACGCGGGCCTGGTCGATCGTCCGCGGAGCGTTTGGCGCCCTCGGTTTCGCATTTGCGATTCTCGTCGGCTTGTTCGAGAGCTCGCTGGAGTCGTGGCTGCTCATGGCGGAGCTCGTCGTCATGGCTTCGGCGATCCTCCTGAGCCCGCGAATCGGCCGGAGTCTCGCCCTGCACATCGTCTCGGGGAGCTTCCTCGTCTACCAGACGATCGTGCTCGACGTGACTCGCGGGACGCCCAACCTCGGAGTGGTGTGGTTCCTGCTGATCCCGACCTGGGCGACGTTGTGGGGCCGCGCGCGACACCTGCTGTTGTGGGTCCCGGCGACGGCGGTCGCGGTGGGGTGGACGGCGTTGAGGGCGGACCCCTCCGACGCCATGTGGCAGCACCCGTTGACGGTGCCCAACCTGTTCGCCGTGCTGGGTCTTTCCGTTGTGCTGGCCGTCGCGTTTCATCGAGAACGGCGCAGACGGGAGCACGAGCTGCAGGAGGCGATGCGTCGCCTGCAGACCGAGACCCGCGAGCGCAAGGCGGCCGAAGCCCAAGCTCGGACGGACCGCGTCGCGCGGCATCGATTGTTGGCGATGCTGAGCCATGAGTTGCGCTCACCGATGACGAGCCTCGCGTTGACGGCGGACATGCTCGATGTCGATACCGGTGCAGGGCAGTCCCTCGGGCAGCTGCAGCGGACCGCTCGCGCCACGCTGCGGACGCTCGACGACATTCTGGACTTGGTGCGTCTCGAGGATGGGGTGGTTCCACAGCGCCGGGATCGTTTCTCGTTGACCGAGTTGGTCGACGACGCGGTCGAGGTCGTTTCTCCCCAGATGGATGCGGGGCGGATCGGGTTGGTCGTCGAGGTCGAGCCCGACACCCCGGACCGCTGGTCGGGAGACCGCGCCCGGCTCCGTCAGGTGCTGCTCAATCTGCTCGGCAACGCGCTCAAGCACACCCACGAGGGGGAGATTCGAGTTCATGTTCGGCGCGATGCTGAGCTGGGCGGGCTGTTCTTCTCTGTGGAAGATACGGGCGTGGGCATTGCACCAAGCGTGATTCGGGACGTGTTTGAACCGTGGCAGCAGGGGGAAGAAGCTCCGGTCGGGGGCGGCGTTGGGCTGGGGCTGTCGATCTCTCGGAACTTCGTCGAGGCGATGGGCGGTTCGATTTGGGTCGACGAGACCGGCCCGAGCGGGACCCGGCTGTGCTTCCGTGTCGGCATGGACGCTCTGGAGGGACCCACCGCAGCGTTCCGGGCCAACGTTCGCAAGGACCAGGGGGCTCCGCCCAAGCCTGTCTCCGATCGCCGGGGAGAGCTTCGCGGGCAGCACGTCCTCGTTGTGGACGATGATTCGACCGTCCGGGATGTGGTCGCGCGGGTTCTGGAGCACGTCGGCGCGACCGTGGTGACGGCGGCCGATGGGCGTGAAGCGGAGCGTCGGGTTGCAGGGCAGGCGTTCGACCTGGTCGTGTTGGACCTGGAAATGCCCGGGCGGACTGGCCTCGAGGTGATTGCGTCGATGTCGGCCGAAGATGCCCCACCGGTGTTGGTGCTCAGTGGGAGTCTCGATGCCGAAGCCTCCGCGCTTGCGGCCGGGGCGGACGCGTTCGTCGTCAAGCCGGTTCGGACTGGGCAGCTCCTCGACGTCGCGGCCAGACTCACCCGCGGCGTGCAGCGTTCGAGTTCGTGAGCTGCTGCAACGCTTGGTCGATCACCCAGAATCGATCCTGGCCCCATACGACGGTTGGGCCGCACCGCAGGACGGGGACGCCCCAGTGCCCCGCGTCCAGCAGGCTCGCGCGATTGGCCTCGACCTCTTCGCGCCAGTGGTCACCGTGCAGCGCAGTCCGGCAGGACGACCAGGGAAGCCCCGCCTTCGTCGCGATCTGCTCCATCCCCGCATCCGACGCAGCGTCGACGCCCTCACTCCACACGGCGGCCGAGAAGGCGAGCACGTACTCGCGCAGGCGATCGTGCTGTCGGGCAACGTCGAGCAAGGCGTAGGTGCGCTCGATGCCAGGGCCGATTGGGTCGCAGATGAATCCCAGCGGGATGCCGAGCCAGTCCGCTTCGCGTTTCGCGTCGCCGAGAATGTACAAGCGCTTGCGCATGGGAACCGCCAGGTTGCGCATGACCATCGGCAGGACCGGCCGCAGTCGGAGTGGGATCCGGTGGTGCTCGGCGAGTTGGTAGGCGCGTTCGAGTGCGAGGTAGGCGTAGGGACTGCGTCCGGACCAGAACAGCTCCAGCTCCAGCTCGGTCGCAGGGGCCGCATCCCGGGCGGGGGCGGTGAGAAATTCGAACCGGCGCTCGAAGGCCGGCGGGGCATCGACGGTGCGCAAGCCGAGCACATCGAGTCGTCGCGTGAGGTGGTTGAGACGATCGATGCCCCAGTACCACTCGCCTGCGTAGTGGACCATCGCGCTGAGGTAGTGTCCGCGCGCGGAGCGTTCCCGGTCGTTGGCCGCAAGCCGCTCCGGGCTGCCGGACCCTGGGACCGGTGTGCCGCGCCACCATTGGTCGATGGCGGAGCGAATCGCGATCAGCGGGTCTACAGCATCCTCGAGCCTCGCGAGTGCGGCGGCTTCAGCCTGGTTGGCTTGCCGCGCATCGAAGGCCGGCAGCGCGAGGTCATACAGGGCGGCGACACGCTCCGCGTCCAGTCGAGCCCACGCGCGGAGTGCTTCGGGCGCGGGGTCCATGGATGTTGGGGTGGGCCCCACCACCCGCACGACGAGTTCGACATCGAAGCGTTCTCGGAGGGTCTGTAGCGCATGCAGCAGAACGAGCGCGTAGGGGTCGTCGAGTCGAACGTACGCGGTGAGACGATGCGGTTCGCCTCGGAGGCGTCTCCATCCCTCGCGGATTCGCCGCAACGCATCACGCCTCAGCGGTGTGGTGATCGCCGCGGCTGCGAAGGGCTGGAGCGTGGACTTGAGGCTCACGAGTTCACCGTCCGCTGAACTTCGTCATTTCGAACATGTTGGGTGGCACGGCCCGCGTGGTGTGGGGCATGGCGCCGAGGATACGCGAAACGGTAGGGTAGCAGCATGGCCGTCCATCACCACCGGTTGCAGGTCTACTGGGGACACTGTGACCCGGCGGGCATCGTCTACTTCCCGCGCTTCTTCGACATGTTCCACGAGGCGATGGAATCCTGGTTCTCTACGGGTCTGCACGCGCCCTACGACGACGTCATCGTGCGTCGCAAAGTGGGCTTCCCGTCGGTGCATACCGAGGCGGACTTCCAGAAGCCGACCGCGTTCGGAGAGTCGGTCGTTGTCGAGCTTCGGCTCGAGCACCTGGGGCGGAGTTCGATCCGGCTGGGATACCGGATCCGAGGGGCGGACGATCCCAAGGACGTGCGCGGGACGGGGGCGACGGTCTGCGCAGTGATGGATCTGGACCCCGACTCGGAGCGGTTCCGCCGCTCGATGCCGCTGCCGGACGACCTTCGGGTCGCGATGCAGACGTTCATGGACGCGCCGTAGGCTCGTCGACTCCGTAGATGCGGCGGAGCTCCGCTTTCAGTGCGTCCTCATGAGCACGCAGCGAGGCCCGTCCAGGTTCGTCGTCGTCGTCGAGTTCGTCTTCGACCCGCTCCGCCGCGGAGTGGGCCCGCATGTAGACGTCGCGGGCGAGCTCCTGGTGGGATGCATCGAGTCGGCGAAGCTCGACGAGCGCATCGTCGAGAATCGCCTGGGCCTTGGCGCGCGCATCGGGGCCGCTGGTCTTGCCGAGCTTGAAGCCAACGGGGGTTGAAGGGGGTTCATCGGCGGCGCGCAGATGCTGCGGCGTTGTCGGAGAGGGTGCTGGAGGTACGGCCTCTGCATCCGGTCCAGGCGCGCCTTTGGAGGCGTCCTCGGACGCCGGATCCACGTGGGTCTCCAGCATCACGAGCGCTCCGACGAACGCGATGAGGGCCGCGATACCGAGCGCGAATAGGCTGCGGCGCATGCCAGAATACCGTAGCAGCGCATCTGGCAATGCGCGACCGGGGCGGAGGAATGGGCTCGTGCCCGATTGCGTGACCGAGGCGTGCCGCGGGACCATGGAGCCGTGACGTCGGAGGGCTCGGAGTCTGGCGCGGATGCGCCAACCGCCGTCGTGTCGGGGACCGTCGGGGACGAAGCTGCGCCCGAGGACTCCGTGCCGGCCTTCATTCCACCGCAGCGGGTCGACCGCTACGTCCTGGGCCGGATGCTCGGCGCTGGTGGTCTGGGTATCGTGTTCGAAGCGTGGGATCCAAAGCTCGAGCGTCACGTGGCGGTCAAGCTGGTCCGCAATCGCCGACGACGGGCGGAGGTACGCGGGGCCGAGCGGTTCCTCCGCGAGGCTCAAGCGTTGGCTCGGTTGTCACACCCCAACGTTGTCGGCGTGTACGGTGTTGGGACGTGCGAGGACGGCAAGACCGTCTACGTCGTGATGGAGCACGTTGGCGGACAGACGCTGCGGACCTGGGGCGATGAAAGCACGCGCACGCCCGAGGCCTTGCTGGACGTGTTTTGCGCGGCCGCCCGCGGGTTGGCGGCGGCCCATGCCGCGGGCATCGTGCATCGCGACTTCAAGCCCGACAACGTAATGGTCGATGAGGACGGGCGCGTCCGGGTGCTCGACTTCGGATTGGCGTTGATGGGAGAGCATGGCACCGACAGCTCGGGCCTCGATTCGCTTTCCGGGTCCACGCCGGCGGTTGGCGAGTCGAGCATGGATGGGCGACTCACCGAGGTCGGGCTCGTGATGGGGACGCCCGTGTACATGTCGCCGGAGCAACACCTGGGTCGTCCGGTCAGCCCGGCCTCCGATCAGTACAGCTTCTGCGTCGCGTTCCTCCGCATGCTGTGGCAGGGCAGGAAGGTCTTCGCAGGCCGCACGCCGCGAGAAATGGCGATTGCAAAAGCTCGGGGGCGCGTCGAGCCACGTCCGGAGGTGGTCGGAGCCCCGCGCTGGCTCGAAGCGGTGCTGATCCGTGGACTTCAGCCCGAACCCGACGACCGATGGCCATCGATGGACGCCCTGCTCGCGGCATTGCAGGGGCGAGGCGAGGGCACCCGATGGGGCGTGGTCGCTGGCGTGGTGGGGCTGGTGACGGCCGCGGTCGCGGGTCTGGCCCTCTCGACGCCAACGGAGCGAGATTGTGCGCCGGGTTCCAGACGGATGGACACGGCGTGGAACCGGGAGGCTCGGGAGGAGGCGTCGGAGGCGATCGTGGGGTCTGTGGGGTCGCGAGGGGCCGGCGTGGTCGAGAGACTGGAGGGCCAGCTCGACGCAGACGTCGAGGCTTGGCGTTCGGCGTACCTCAACACCTGCGACGCTCACGCGGCTGCGCAGATCGACGACGGCATGTTCGATCGGAGGATGTCTTGCCTTCGCAAGCGTGCGGCACAGCGCGAGCGCCTGATCTCCGAGGCGGCGGTTGACTCGGACCAAGCCTCGCGGATTCCCGAGGCGTTGCTTCAGCTCGATGCGATCCCCGCGTGTGTGGATGACGAGGCGCTGGCCCAGGCCGGGGTCTTGTGGCCATTGCCGGACGACCCCGGCCGCAGGGCGGAGGCGGAGGCTGTACGGGAGTTGCTGACCCAGATCTCCGAACTCAGCCGGGCGGGAAAGTTCGAGGCGGCACAAGAGGTCTTCACCCATGTGACGCCTCGCATCATGACGTTGGGGTTCGACCCGTTGGTCGCGGAGCTTCGCTACACGCAGGCCCAGGTGTCCGCGGAGCAGGGCGACCGTGACCGGGCCGCGGAGTTGTACGAAGACGCGCTCGCCGCCGCCGAGGCCTGCGGTCACGACTTTGTCGCTGCGGGCGTGGCGTCCGACCTCGTGTTTCTCTACAGCACTGCGTTTCGGCGCTTCGAGGACGCCGAGCGCTTGATGGCGCACGCCAACGCGTTGATGGAACGCGCCGGACAGCCGTCCCAACTCAAGCGCAAGCTCGCCCACAGCTCGATGTCGTTCTACTCCCGGCAGCAACGCTACGAAGAAGCGTTGGGCGTGATGGAGGCGGTTCTGCCCGAGCGGGCGCCGCAGACAGTTCGGGAGCGGTACGCGTACTCCATCAGCCTGAACAACCTCGCCCTCCTCCACATGCGCACCGGGGATGACCGTCGTGCTGAGGGATTGCTCGTGGAAGCGCTGGCGCTGCGGGAAGAGGCGCTCGGAGCCGACCACCCCAAGCTGGGAACGCTGCATCTCAACATCGCCAAGGCGATGGCCAAGAATGGGAAGTACACCGATGCCGAGCCTCACCTGACGCTCTCGATCTCGCTGCTTTCAGCCTTTGGTGCCGACAACCTGGCCGTGGCTCGTCCGTTCATCGCACGCGGTGTGGTGCGCAAGAAACAGGGACGATTCGCCGAGGCACGGACGGACTACGAACGAGCGCTCGGACTCGCGCGAGCGGGTGGTCGGGTGCAGATGGAGGCCCTGGTCCTTGCGAACCTGGGCAACCTGGAGAAGCGAAGCGGAAACCTGGACCGCGCGCTCGAGCGTCATGTCGAGGCGCTCGCGATGCGGGAGGCCGAACTCGGTCCAGACCATCTCGATGTCGCCGCCTCGTACGGAGACATCGGGTCTTTGTACCGGCGTATGGAACGGTTCGACGAGGCATGGGGGCAGCTCGACCAGGAGCTGAGCATCAAGCGCAAGGCGCTCAAGGACGATCACCCTAAGCTCGTCTCCACCTACCAACGGCGAGCCAACCTCGCCCTCGACCAAGAAAACTACGCGGGCGCACGCGCCGAACTCGAGCATGCGTTCCGAATCGTCGAGCGCCACGGCGTGCAGAACACCGCCGCGGCGGCAAGTTTTCTGTCGCTCGGACGCGCGGAGTTGGAGGAGGAATCGTACGACAAAGCGATTCGGGCGTATCGCGAGGGCCTGCGGCGGTACGAGGCGAGCACAAAGAGTCCGGGGACCCTGGGCGGCGCGCGTCTGGGCCTGGCCAAAGCGCTGTGGGCTTCGGGCGACCACGCTGCGGCCCGTGACGCGCTGTCGAGGGCGCGGGTTGAGCTGAGGGAGGGCGGCCCCGGGGTCGCCGAGGAGCTTGATGAACTCGAGGCCATTGCGACGTCGTGGTCGGGACCGATGCCCGCAGTGGGGGTGCGGCCGTGATGGGCGGTCCGTTGGTCCGGTTGGGTGCGTTTGCACGACGCGGGTTCGGCCGCATCGTGCCCGAGCCCTTCGTCATTGCCGTCGCCCTCACGGCGATCGTATTGGCCACTGCGCTTGCGGTTGGCACACCGGCCGCGGACGTCCTTCGCGCGTGGAGTGGGGGCACGGGCCTGTGGGCGTTGCTGACGTTCACGATGCAGATGTGCGTGATGCTGGTGCTGGGGACTGCGCTGGCGACGGCGCCGAGCGTTCAGCGAGGGATCGCGGCCTCGGTCGGATGGGTGAAGACACCGCGTCAGCTCGTGGGGGCGACCGCGTTCATCGCGATCGGTCTGGCGTTGCTGAACTGGAGTCTCGGTCTCATCGGCGGCGCGATCGTGGCTCGAGAAGCGGGACGTCTTGCCCGGCTTCGCGGCTACGCGCTGCACTACCCGTTGCTGTGCGCGGCGGGGTACAGCGGGCTGATGACCTGGCATGGTGGATTCAGCGGCAGCGCGCCACTGAAGGTGACGACAGCCCAAGACCTCGCCGAGGTTTTGGGTCCGGCGCTCGCGGAGCAGGTGGGAGTTCTTGGCCTGAGCTCGACGATCCTCAGTCCGCTCAACCTCGTCGTATCGGGGGGCCTTCTCGTGTTGGGCCCGCTGGTCTTCATGGGGATGACACCCCCCTCGGATCCCGATGCACAGCCGGCTCCGGATGTCTCCGTGCCGACGGAGGCGCAGGAGCCTGCGCCGGTCGGGCTCATCGAACACGTGGAGCGCTCGCCGGTGTTCTCGATGCTGCTCGCGCTTCCGCTGTGTGCCGCGTTGGCGATGATTCTCGCCGACGGCGGTCTGCTTCGCCTGTCGTTCAACACGGTGAACCTCGCGCTGTTCGCGTTCGCGCTCTTGCTGCACGGGCGGCCGGACCGGTTCCTGCGAGCCTGCGATGAGGGCGCCCGGAGTTGCGGCGGCGTCATCGTTCAGTTTCCGCTCTACGCGGGGGTGATGGGCGTGATGAAAGCGGCCGGACTCTCCGCGGCCCTGGCGGGGGCGTTTTCGCAGGTGGGACCGGGGGCATTCGAGGCCCTTGCGTTCGGCTCGGCCGGCCTGCTGAACCTGTTTGTGCCTTCGGGCGGGGGTCAGTGGGCCGTGCAGGGGCCGGTGCTGATGCAGGGAGCACTCGCGACCGGCATCGAGCCGGGGCGCGTCGTCATGGCGATGGCCTACGGCGACCAATGGACCAACATGCTGCAGCCGTTCTGGGCGCTACCTTTGCTGGCGATCACTGGGGTGCGTGCGCGGGACATCATCGGGTATGCCGCGGTTTGGATGGCGCTCGGTGGGGTGTGGATCCTTGGCAATCTCGCGATCGGGTAGCCGGCGGGACGGGCCTGAAGTAGCCTCCGGCCGTGGTCCGAACCGCGCGTACCCTGGCGTTCTGCTTGCTCGTCGCCGGCTGTGATCAGCAGCCTTCGCCGCCGCCCCAGCCACCCGAGCCCGCGCAGCGACTGGCCCCCGAGGGAGTCTCCGCTGCGGTACTCACCGAGCACGTTGGTTTCCTGGCCGACGATGCGCAGGGCGGGCGTGCTCCGGGAACGGCCGGAGACCAAGCGACCCAGGACTACATCGAGAGCAAGATGCGGGCGGCCGACTTGGAGCCGGGCTTTGGGATGACGTTCCGCCAGGCGTTCGAGGTTGTCGACGGAGTTCGTCTGGTCGAGGGCGGTCACTCGAGTCTCGTGATCGCCGGGAAGCCGGTGGCGCACAGCCTGCTGCCCTTTGCGGAGGGCACTGCGGCCAAAGGGGCGACGGAGGCTCCTTTGGTGTTTGTCGGCTACGGCATCACCGAGCAGGGAGGCGGTGATGGCGACTACAAAGGCATCAAGTCTGCGGTCGAAGGCAGCATCGTCGTCGCGCTGGCGGGGGGACCCTCGAACAACCCCCACCTGCCTCCGGGTGCGACCCGTCCCCAGAACAAGATGATCGCGGCCCGAGACCGGGGCGCGGTGGGCTTCGTGTTGTGGGACCCCACCTCCGCAGCTGCCTTCCCCAACCATGGCCGGGCCGACGCGCTTGGACTGCCTGCCCTCGCGGTGGGCTCGGAGGCCAACGTCGCGCTGCTCACCGGCTTCGGCCTGCGCAAGCCCGGACCGAAGGTCAACCCCGACGAGCCCGGTATTGCGTTGGGTACGAAGAGCAAGGACGTCGCATCCATGCGCAGTGACGTGGAGCGTGTCGTGCACGAGACCGCCAACGTGGCCGGGTTGATCGTCGGCAACGGCACGTCGTCGAAGATGGTGGTCGTCGGAGCCCACCATGACCATCTGGGGATGGGGACCTCGAGTTCGCTCGCACCCGGTGAGGTTGCCGTGCACAACGGCGCCGACGACAACGCGTCTGGCGTGGCGGGGGTCCTGGAGTTGTGCGGTGCGCTCGCGCGCCTTCCCGACGCTCAGCGTCCCTTCGATATCCTGTGTCTCACGTTCGGTGCCGAGGAGATGGGTCTGCTCGGCTCCCGCTACTTCGTGAAGAACCTCGATGACGTGCGCCGCAAAAGCATCGTGGCGATGGTCAACTTCGACATGATTGGGCGCCTCGAAAACAACGAGGTCGTGGTGGCAGGGGTTGGCACAGCGCCCCAGTGGCTACCGCTGTTGGAGGCTCAGGAAACCTCGCTCACCGTTGCCACCAAGGTCGACGGGCAAGGCCCTTCTGACCACGCGGCGTTCTACGACGACGGCATCCCGGTGCTGCACTTCTTCACCGGCGCGCATTCGGACTATCACAAGCCCTCAGACGACGTGGACAAGCTCGACTTCGAGGGGATGGCCAAGATCACCGACCTGGCGCTCGCGGTGGTCGATGACGTCGTGCACGAACAGGTCGAGTTCGAGTTTCAGAAGACAAAAACCAAGGCGCCGGCGGGGCGACGCGCGTTCAAGGTGTCGCTCGGAACGATCCCCGACTACGCCGCGGACGTCGACGGGCTGAAGCTCTCGGGCGTTCGGGAAGGAGGTCCCGCGGAGCAAGCTGGGCTTCAAAAGGGCGACATCATCCAGAAGATGGGCGCGCGCGAGATTCACAGCATTGACGACTACATGGCGGCGTTCGGCGAGCTGGTCCCCGGAGAGACCATCCCGGTGGTGATCGATCGCGCCGGTGCCCCGATGGAGCTTCAGCTCACGCCCGGTGCGCCGTCCAAACACTGAGGGGCCCCAACGGTTTTTCCACGCCGCAGGGTCGTGCTAAGGATGCCAACCATGCGAACTCTCGTGCTTCTCTGCTCCTTCGCGACGCTGAGCGCTTGCAACAAAGACACGCCGACCACGCCCCCACAGGACGCGGCACCTGCCACTGTGGCACCGGAGCCGGAGCCGGCGCCGGCCGAGGCGGAGACGCCGGAGGAACCGGAGGAGCCCGTCGACCCTCGCGCGAACCACATCCGGGCGTGCGAAGAGGAGAAAAAGGCCGAGGTGTGCACGGCGCTCGCGGTCATGTGGGAGCAAGGCCGCGAAGGGCCGAAGGACGAGGCCAAGGCCCGCGGCTACTACGACGTGGCCTGTGAAGGCGGCCACGAGCTGGGTTGTTACAACCTCGCCGTTCTCCTCAAGAGCGAGCGCGGTGGTGCCCCCGAAGCGGACAAGGCCCGGACACTGTTCGCGAAGACCTGCGAGTCCAAGTTGGAAGGCGCGTGTCTCAACGCTGCGATCATGTTCGAGCAGGGGCAGGGCGGGGAGACCGACGGTGCCAAGGCGCGTGAGCACTACGGGGCGGCCTGTGACGCGGGCGAAATGCCCGGCTGCAGCAACCTCGCGCGGATGATGATCCTCGGCGAGGGGGGCAAGAAAGACCCCAAGGGTGCTCGCGAGAAGTACCAGCAGGCCTGCGATGGGGGCGAAATGGGCGGCTGTTACGGCCTCGCCCTCGCCTGGGAAAAGGGCCTGGGTGGGAAGAAATCGAAGAAGCAAGCCGCAGCGTTCCGCAAGCAAGCTTGCGAAGGCGGCATGGACTCCGCCTGCAAGTAGCCAGCACTCGGGCGCGCGTTACTCGAACGAGAGTTCGAAGCCCGCGGCCCGGAGGTAGGCCTGCTCGTTGGTGAGGTCGGCCCGGGTCAGCGGGTGTTTGTCGAGCCAGTCCGGGCCGAACCGCAGCTCGATGGCCTGACCGGCCGCCGTGATCTGGAATGGCGGTAGCGGTTGTGGGTCACGGCTCCGGTTGAGCGTGACCGACAGCCGTAGCAGCGCGGCCAGGCGCGGGCCCGACTCTCCGTCGCTGAGGTCGCGCAGGCGCTCGAGCAGGGCGGGTTTGAAGCGCCGCCGGTGGGACTCGATCAGTGCGGCGAGCTGATGCTGAGACCCGCGCGAGAACCCCGCCATGTCGGAGTTGGCCACGATGTATGCGCCGTGTTTGTGATAGCCGCTGTACGAGAGGCTCAGGCCGACCTCGTGGAGCCTGCAAGCCCACGAGAGCATCCATCGGTGCTCGGGGTTGTGCAGAGACCATGGGGCTGCGACCTGGTCCAGGCAGCGCAGCGCGGTGGACTCGACGCAGTTGGCGTGCCGGCGGTCGACGTCGTAGCGCTCGAGCAGGGACTCGATGGCCCGAACCCGCACGTCCTCGTGCGTGTTGCCGCCGATCGTGTCGTAGAGCAGGCCCTCACGCATCGCGCCGGGGGAGACCGACATGCGGTCGATCTTCAGGCTCTTGAATGCGCCTTGGAGGATCGCCAGGCCCGCCGGGAGCACGTGCTTTCGCTCGGGGGAGAGTCCGGGAAGGCTGACCTTGGAGAGGCGGCCGACATCGATGAGGTGCTCGCGAAGCTGGCGGAGGCCAGCGCGGGTGATGCCATCGTTGCTCCAACCGTTGGCGCGAAGCAGCTCGTCGATCGCGGTGACGGTGCCGGAGCTGCCGACCGCACTGACCCAACCGGTCCGGCGGAACTCGCGTTCGAAGGTCTCGATCTCGACCCTGGCCGCGGTCGTGGCTTCGCGAAACGCCTCGCGTCGAAGCTTGCCCTCGGGAAAGAACCGCAGGGTGTGGCTGACACAGCCTACGTGGACGGACTGCACCCGGCGGGGCTCGAATCGCTCGCCGATGATGAACTCCGTGCTACCGCCGCCGATGTCGATCACCAGACGGCGACCGGTGTCGTCCGCGAGCGAGTGCGCCACGCCGAGGTAGATGATCCGGGCCTCCTCATGGCCGGAGATGACGTCGATGGGGTGCCCCAGCGCGGCCTCTGCCCGGTCGAGGAACTCGCTGGAGTTTTTCGCCTTGCGCAGCGTGTTGGTTCCGACCGCGCGCACGTCCACGCTGTCGAGGTCGGCCAGGCGTTGGCCGAAGCGTTCGAGACAAGCCAAGCCCCGCGTCATGGCCTCTTCGGTGAGGTTGTTCGCGTCGTCGAAGCCGGCGGCCATCTGGACGCGCTCTTTGAGGCGGTCGATCACCTCGAGCTGACCGCTGCGAACCCGCGCGATCATCATGTGGAAGCTGTTGGACCCGAGGTCGACCGCCGCGAGTTGCTTGGCGCGTGCCGGCATGTCTGTGCAGGTGTACTCCCGGATATGAGGTTCCGCCAAGGGGGGAATCGTCTCCGCGGCTCTGAGAGCGGCCGCGGGCTGGTAGACTTTTGTCGTGTGGATCCACCTGCTGCGTCATGGCATCGCGTTTGACCGCGAGGACCAGCACTGCCCGCCCGACCCGCAGCGCCCCCTCACCGACAAGGGCGCTACGCGGACGCGAGCGGTGGCGACCGGCCTGCGGCGGATCGGGTTGGAGATCGACGCGATCCTGACCAGCCCCTACCTGCGCGCTCGTCAGACGGCCGACATCGTCCACGATGTGCTTGCGCCCGAGGTCCCCTTGAAGCAGGTGTCCTCACTGGTCCCCGATGGGGAACCTGCAGCGATGCTCAAGGCGATCGTGGCCAAGAAGTTCGACGTGCCGTTGTGTGTCGGGCATGCGCCGAGCTTGGATGCGCTGGTCGCGTATGTGGTGGGGTGCGACGGTCCCGTTCTCCGGCTGAAGAAGGCGGGCCTGTGTTCGTTGTTCATCTACCGAGCGGCGCGGGGTGGAGGACGTCTTCATGCTGTGCTCCCGCCGGGGATGCTGCGCGGGCTCGGCGAGTGACCGCCCGAGCTGAACGAGCAACGTGATGTGGGCAGCCCGGCGCTGCGAGTGGTGTATGTAGGTGATCAGATCTCCGCGGTGGGTGTCGTGGTCCACATGGCGCACGCAGCGTGGGGCACAGGGGCCTCGATAGCGACATGTCCCACCGGGTCAGGTCCCTTCGAACGGCGGGGTTGGTAGCGAACGGCACCAAGTCCCCACTTGGGAGAAACGGGCTGCCAGGAGACAGTAGGAACATGAGGGCGCGCTGGCTCGGACTCGCATTGTTCGGCCTCGGCGGCTGCTACGTCGGTTTGCCCGACGGGGCGGACACCGATGCCTGGGATCCGGATGCGACCGAGGGGCAGGACTCGGCAAGCTCAGGCCCCGGTGGGTCGGGCGCCGGCTCCACGGCCGCGAGTGCGAGTGGAGCCGATAGCGACGACAGCGAGGGCGGAAGCTCAGGCGGAGACACCGATGGCGTCCCCGGGGCGGATGGAAGCTGTGGTGATGGCGTGGTTCAGGCCGGCGAGGCGTGCGATCAAGGCGACGCGAACTCGCAGAGCGGTTCCTGCAAAGAGGACTGCTCCGAGAATGTCTGCGGGGACGGTGCGCTTGGCCCGGGCGAAGGTTGCGACGACGGCAACCTCGACGACGGCGACAGCTGTACATCGAACTGCGCGCTGCCCAACTGTGGCGACGGCACGTTGGACGAGGGGGAAGCCTGCGACGACGGCAACGCCATCGACGACGACGCGTGCACGAGCACCTGTGTGGAGGCTTCGTGTGGCGACGGATTCGTGCAGCCGGGCGAGGCCTGCGACGACGGCGCGACCAACAGCGACCACGGTGTCTGTCTCACCACCTGCGAGGCCGCCGCGTGTGGGGACGGATTTGTGCATGACGCACCGGGCGGAGACGAAGCCTGTGACGACGGCAATACCGCACCGGACGACGGATGCAGCCCCACCTGTCAGTTCGAGACCTGCGGGAACGGAGAGGTTGAAGGCGGTGAGGCCTGCGACGACGGTCAGAACGGCAATGACGACGATGGCTGTACCGACGCCTGTCTGCTTCCGGTGTGTGGCGACGGCATCCACCAGCCGAACGAGGGGGAAGCCTGCGACGACGGAAACAGCAACAACCTCGACGGCTGCACCAACGGGTGCGACCTGCCCGAGTGCGGCGATGGGTACGTCCAGGCTGGCGAGGACTGCGACGACGGCAACAACAACGACTCCGACAGTTGCACGAACGCCTGCGAGCTCCCCAACGACGGTGGGCTCCCGGACAACGGCTACTGCATGCCTGTGCACGACTGGAACGCTTCGTGGGTCGACTGGGAGCTGGAGGTGATCGCCTTGGTCAACGTCGCCCGCTCGACGCCCACCAACTGCGACACCGAGGGGAACTTCCCCGCGACCGATCCCGTCGTCTATCAGCCCGCGCTGACCTGTGCCGCCCGCAATCACTCCAAGGACATGGGCGACAACGCGTTCTTCTCGCACACCAACCTCGACGGGCAGGGCCCAGGTCCCCGCATCGTCATGGCCGAGTACGACTACTCGACGTGGGGAGAGAACATCGCCGCTGGCCAACCATCGCCGCAGTCGGTGGTGGACGGCTGGATCGACAGCGACGGGCACTGCGCCAACCTGATGAACCCCGCGTTCTCGGAGTTGGGCGTGGGTTACTACAACGCCCCGGGAAGCCAGTACACGCACTACTGGACGCAGAACTTCGGCGCGCCCGGCTGAGGCTGTGGCCTGCGGGACCATGGCTCGGGCCGGCCGGAAGGCCGGGCGTTCTTCACGAGCACCCGGAGAAGAAACGCTCTAAAGTCGGTTTTCTGGCCTCGATCGAGATTTCTGTGATCTCTGGGCCGCCGAACCGGGCTTCATCGAAGTGGGGAACTCGCGCGACAACGCCAGGGAAGGGGTCGTGATCACCACGGACGACTCGGAGTTCCTCGGGCTTGGCGCGCGCAAGGACGACTCGCTCCTCGGGGAGCGCGGTCAGGTGGCCGCAGCCCTGTTCGGACACGCCGAGCCGCCACAGACGATCGGGCGCTACCGCGTCGAGGGCACCCTTGGTCGGGGCGCCATGGGCGTTGTCTACGAAGCGTGGGATGGCGAGCTCCAGCGAACGGTGGCCGTCAAGCTGATCTCGCGGGACGCAGACGTGGGGCTGTCCGAGCACCGATTTCGCCGCGAGGCGCTGGCGCTCGCCAAACTCGCGCACCCGAACGTCGTCACGGTGCACGAGGTGGGGCTGCTCGATGGGCGGTTGTTCATCGCGATGGAGCTTGTCCGCGGTTCCACGCTCGACACGTGGATTCGAGCCGAGCCGCGAACGTGGCAGGCGACGCTGGAGGTGTTCATTCAGGCGGGGCGGGGTCTCGAGGCGGCCCATAGAGCTGGATTGGTGCATCGCGATTTCAAGCCGTCCAATTGCATCGTCGGAGAGGCGGGACGCGTGCGTGTGCTGGACTTCGGGTTGGCGCGAGGGGTCGCAGACCTGCTCGACGACGAGGTGGCGGCCACGTACCCGGTCGTGAGTTCACTGGATGTCTCCGTGACACGAACCGGCGCGACCGTGGGCACGCCCGCGTACATGGCACCGGAGCAGTTGCGCGGCGGCGAAATCTCGGCGTCCAGCGACCAGTTCTCGTTCTGTGTCGCGCTGTACGAGGCGCTCGAAGGCGTGCGCCCGTTTGCGGGCACGTGCATCGTGGACATCCACACCAACATCGAGGAGGGCCGCCTACAGCGTGGGACCCGGACGGTGCCGCCGGAGGTCCTGAGGATCGTCGAGCGCGGATTCTCCGTGTCACCCGCCGACCGCTGGCCAGCACTTGGGGCGTTGGTGGACGCATTGGAAGCGGTGCCAGGTCGTCGGGCGCGCCGACGTCGAGGGTGGTGGATGGCGGGCATGGGGATGGTCACCGCCGCGGCCGTGGGGTCCACACTGCTTCCGGAGCAACCATGCGGAGAACCCCCGGCGACTCGGGTTTGGCCGCAAGAGCGGCGCGCGTCCCTCGAGGCCTCCATGGGCGGAGGCGTCGCATGGGAGACGTTGGACGCGGCGCTGTCGCAGTGGGGTCGAGAGTGGTCGGACGTGCACGCTGCTTCGTGCGTCGCGGCTCGAGTGGAACGACGCACCACGGAGATCGTTCTCGCCCGCCAGCGCACGTGTCTGGAGCGCCGAGAGAACACCGTCGACGCCTTGCTGGACGCGCTCGCGGACTCTGAGACGCCGAACGCTCACGGCGGTGACGTCGTTCGGCGACTGCCCTCGTTGGAGGACTGCCGCTCCGCCGAGGCCGTGTTGAGCGTGGAGGAGCCCCCTGTGGGGTCGGCGCAGGAGGTGGCGACCGCCCGGAGCATTCTCAACGAGAGCCTGGTGTCGGCGACGCTGGGAGACCTCGAGAGGGCGGACACATTGGCAGGCACGGCGGAGCGGTTGGCGGCCAGGACCGGCCACGCCGCGCTGGTGGCTGAGGTTGGACTGCGCAGAGGAGAACTCGGTCGTCAGCGCGAGTCGGATGGCGGTGCACGGTTTCTTCGAGAGGCGTTCCGAGTCGCGGAGTCCGCCGCCTACGACACGGTCGCCAGCGATGCCGCACTCCAGCTGACCTTCGTGTCGCTGGACCGAGACGACCCTGTCGCCGCGCGGCGGTGGCGTGATGTCGCAGAGGCGAAACTCGAGCGAACCTCGGCGGGCCCTCGTCGTCGCACAGCGCTCGCGTCTGCGGAGGCAGAACTCGCACTGTTGCTTGGGGATCTCGAGGCGGCCGAGGCTGCGAGCGAGGACGCGTTGACCCACTGTGCCGAGGCGGCAGGAGAGCAGAGTCTGCTGTGTGCCGACGTGCTCGCGGCACGGGCCCGGATCGTCGAGAGGATCGGAACGCCCGATGAGGCAGAGGTCGCATACGGCCGCGCTCTGGAGGCGCTTCGGCGTCGACTCGGGGAATCGCATCCCTCGATCGGTTCGGCGCTGCTGAACCGTGGGCTCTTCCGCATGGAGGTCGGTCATTTTGACGCCGCCTCCGCGGACTTCGACGCGGGGTCTCGGATTCTCGAGTCCGGGGTGTTGCCCCGGGTGCAGGCTGAACTTCTGCTCGCGCGGGCTCAGCTCGACTCGATGCGGGGGACCCTCGATGTCGCGGCTTTGGAGCGCGTCGATGCGCTGCTGGGTTCGTACCCCACCGACGATCCGCAGCGGACGGAGTACGAGAGCGTGCTCGCGGCTTTCTACCTGCGATCCAAGCACCCGAAGAAGGCTCTGAGACTGTATGAGCGAGTGCTCGCGGCCCGCCACGGGGCGCCAATGTCGGTCCCGGGCTTGGTGGCTCTGGACCACTCGAACCTTGGCGAGTGCCTGATCGAGCTCGATCGCCTCGCGGAAGCTCGGGGCCGCTTCGAGAGCGCGTTGAAGCGTCTGGAGGGCGAAGTCGGGCCCAACGATCCTCGACTTTCCTACCCGCTGACCGGGCTGGGCCGTGTCCTCGTACGCGAGGGCCGTCTGGACGAGGCTCGCCGGGTGCTCGAACGCTCCTTGACGATCGCGATGGCGAGTCCCGGAGATGTGCTCCTCGTTGCGCAGACCCAGTGGGCCCTCGCACGGGCGCTGGGCGTAGATTCGACGCGCGGTCGTTCGCTCGCGCGGTCGAGTCGCGAAGGATTTCTCTCTGCTTCCGATGACGAGTCTGCGCAACGTGTGTTGGACTCCCTAGTGGAAAAAAGGAAACGAAACCGTGGCGATTCCCAATGATGATTCTTCCCCTCTCCCCTCCAAGACCCTCGAGCTTCGGGTGGTGTCCGACCGAACGGGGACCTACCCCGAGCTGCTCCACGACACGACGGTGGTCAGCAGTACGACGGCGGTCGTGCTGGAGTCTGAGTTCGAGCGCGGGTCCGCGATGCGCGGAAGCGTGATCATTCGGTGGGACAACGCGATCTCTGCGGTTTCGATCGAGGGGTGGACGGTGGACCCCACCGAGAGGTTTGCGACCAAGGACTTCACAGGGTCGGAGGACACGATGCAGAAGGACACTGCATTCACCGTCAACTGCACGCTGACCGACGTTCGCGAACCCGCTTCCGATCCTCCGTCCGGGTGGACGGGCCCCTCGGTTGATGATGTCTGGACGCTCGACCCGTACGTACGGCTGAAGCGAAAGACCTACACGCTGACGCAAACCACGTAGTCCTGGCAGGGCCTGTCAAAAAGGCCCGTCGCCGCGGCCTCTCGGGGGTCGTACGGCGCGTTATCCTGCGCCCGTGGCAGACTCCGACGAGGAGCTCCTTCGACGCTGGAAGGACGGTGATGTGCGCGGTGGCGAGGTGCTATTCGGCCGGTACTACGACGCGGTCGCTCGCTTCTTCGGCAACAAGGTCAGCCGGGGCCGCGCCGACCTGGTCCAGTCGACGTTCTCGACCTGCCTGGAGAAGGTCGGCGAGCTGCAGGATGCAGCGAGTTTCCGCTCCTTCCTCTTCAGCATCGCCCGGTTCGAACTGCTCCATCACTACCGCCGCAAGAGTCGGCGGGAGACCCCTTTCGATCCCGAGGAGTCCTCGGTTCACGACATGGACCCGACGCCCAGCCGAGTCCTCGCCCACCACCGGGAGCAGCGGCTGCTGCTCGAGGCGCTGCGGCACATCCCTCTCGACCTACAGCTCGTCCTGGAGTTGACGTACTGGGAGAAACTCACGAGTGCCGAGATGGCCGATCTGCTGTCCATTCCCGAGGGCACCGTCAAGAGCCGTGTCCGGCGGGCACGGCAGCAGTTGGACGCACAGCTGACCCAACTCGCGAAGTCTGCCGCGCTGCTCGAGACGACGACCAGCGACTTGGACGGATGGGCCTCGCAGCTGCGGGCGCAACTGGCCGACTCGGCGGATTGACGCGCCGACCACGGAGGCGGCACAACCAACGTCCCGGGCCGCGCTGCGGGGACGAAACGGTCCGCGGCTGCGAATGCGCTACGATGCGCTGTGGCACCGACCGACGCTGAACTCCTGCAACAGTGGAAGAGCGGTGATACGCGAAGTGGTGAGGAGCTCTTCGCTCGCTACTACGACGCGGTCGCGCGGTTCTTTGGCAACAAAGTGAACCGAGATCGCGCGGACTTGGTGCAGGCGACCTTCTCGGCCTGCCTGGAGAAGGTGGGGGGGCTCAAGGATGCGGCGAGCTTCCGCTCGTTTCTCTTTGGCATCGCCCGGTTTGAGCTGCTGCACTACTACCGTCGCAAGAGTCGGCGGGAGACGGAGTTCGATGCGGAGAAGACCTCCGTCTACGACCTCGACCCCACGCCCAGCCGCATTATCGCGAAGCACCAGGAGCAGCGGTTGCTGCTCGAGGCGCTGCGGCACATCCCGCTCGATCTTCAGGTCGTGCTGGAGCTGACGTACTGGGAGAAGCTGACGAGCCCCGAGATGGCTGACTTGTTGGAGATTCCCGAAGGGACCGTCAAGAGCAGGGTCCGGCGGGCGCGTGAGAAGCTCGATGAGCAGCTCGCACGATTGGCCGACTCGCCGGCGCGGCTGGAGACGACCACGAGCGACCTCGAAGGCTGGGCAAAGAAGCTTCGAGGGCAGCTGGTCGCCGAGGGCTGACGCGCGAGCGGGTCAGTCCTCGGAGGCGAACGGGCTTCAGCCCATGGAGCCGAGCGGCTCGGCCACCTCGAACGCACATCCTGTCTTCTCGCGGACCTCGTCCACCGTGACGCCCGGCGCGAGTTCGGTGAGCTTCAGGCCCCCTTCGGGCAACACGATGAAGTACGCCAGGTCGGTCGCAATCTCGTGGACGACCCGCTTACCGGTCAGCGGCAGCGTGCAGTTCTCGAGGATCTTGGGGGCGCCCGCCTTGTTGACGTGGTCCATCATCACGATCACGCGCCGCGCTCCTGCGACCAGGTCCATGGCGCCGCCCATGCCTTTGACCTTTTTGCCGGGGATCATCCAGTTGGCGAGGTCGCCGTCCTTGCTGACCTCCATCGCTCCGAGCACGCACAGGTCGAGGTGACCGCCGCGGATCATGGCGAAGCTGTCGTGACTACCGAAGAACGAGGCGCCGGGGATGGCGGTGACGGTCTGCTTGCCGGCGTTGATGAGGTCGGCGTCGACGTCGGCGTCCTTGGGGAAGGCGCCCATGCCCAGCAGTCCGTTCTCACTGTGCAAGATGACCTCGACGCCCGCCGGGACGTTGTTGGCCACGAGCGTCGGCATGCCGATGCCGAGGTTGACGTAGTTGCCGTCGCGGAGCTCCTGGGCCACGCGGGCTGCGATCTGTTCACGATTGAGTGCCATGTCGCGGTGCTCCCTTACTTGGGTTGGGGTTCCGAAGTGGTCCGAAACTCGATCGGTTTGTCGTAGTGCGAGCCCTTGACGATGCGCTGCACGAAGATGCCCGGAGTGTGAATGTGGTTGGGGTCGAGCTCGCCGGCAGGGACAAGCTCCTCGACCTCGGCGATGGTGACCTTGGCGCCCATCGCCATCGCCTGGTTGAAGTTGTTGGCGGTCTTGCCGAACACCAGGTTGCCGTGGGTGTCGCCTTTCCACGCCTTGATGATCGCGAAGTCGGCCCGCAGGGGAAGCTCGAGCACACACATCCGTCCGTCGATCTCACGGACCTCTTTCCCCTCGGCAACGGGAGTCCCGTACCCGGTCGGCGTATAGAACCCCCCGATCCCCGCCCCAGCGGCTCGGATACGCTCCGCGAGGGTGCCTTGCGGGACCAGTTCGACCTCGAGCTTGCCCGAGAGGTACTGCTCGGCGAAGGCCTTGTTCTCGCCGACGTACGACGAAGTCATCTTCTTGATCTGGCCTTGGGCGAGCAGGATGCCCAGGCCAACGTCATCGATGCCGCAGTTGTTGGAGATGACGTCGAGGGCGGTGATGCCCTTGGCAGCGATGGCGTCGATCAGACGCTCGGGGTTGCCGCACAGGCCGAAGCCGCCCGACATCAGCGTGATGCCGTCCGTCATGTCCGCGACCGCTGCCTCAGGGGAGGGATAGGTCTTGTCCACGGCCGGAGTATCCCCCCGGCAGGGCATGGTTCACAACCTCATGTGCACCGGTGGCGGAACCCGACGGGCTCCAGGCCAGCCAGGCTGGGATCGAGCTCTCGGGTGGTCCTACGCGTTGCTCGACGAGTGCTCGCGACGTCCGGATGACGGCCCGGTCGGGAGGCTGCTAGGAGCCTGTCCCCGTATTCGGCCGCAGTGCATGCTGT
>CAJXVA010000023.1 GCA_913061055.1 uncultured Pseudomonadota bacterium | reverse complement strand
ACGAGATGTAGAGAGGTCTCGTGGGCTCGGAGATGTGTATAAGAGACAGCGCTCGGACCTCGTCGTTGTCGCGCTGTCCCGAACGGTCGAAGAGCAACCCATGCATCTCCCAGAACTTGCCTTGTGCCTGTGCGGCCAAGGCTGCTCGCGCGCCGACGAGCGCGGAGGGTTCGGCCGCCAACGGGAACTGCATCCAGGCCAACTGAAGGTCGGGATACTCATCGAGGACCTGGTCCAGCGTCACGCGGGCTTTGTCGCAGAATGCACAGTCGTAGTCGGCACACGCCACCACGGTGCGAACCGGGGCGTCTCCCTCGGCCCGAACCGGAAGCAGGCCATCGGCCGCCATCTCGACCGGCGTCTGCGCATCCACGTCGGCAGGCACGGGCTTGATCTCTGCGATCAGCGCGAGGTTGAGTTCCTGCGGCGGAGCAGCGTCGGCAGAAAGAGTTGCCTCCGACCCGGGTAGTGTCTCTTCGAGACATGCGACAAGGTCAGCGTCCGCCCCGCTTTGGGAACGGACCGTGACGGTCTCGACGAGGGTGCCCCCGAGGGTGATGTTGATATCGATGCGGCCGTCCTGACTGACCGGAAACTGTCCTTGGCATTCGGAGAGCGCGTCGAAGGAGGGCATGCCGTCCTCGGAGCACGTTTCACAGCCCGGGTCGGCCGGCTTGTGACGCGAGGGTCGGGTTTGGGGCACCACGCTGCCCTCAGCCGTCGCGGTCTCCTGACGAGGGATCGCTTTCGAAGCGGCGGCTGACGTGGTCGCTGCAGCCATGTGGGGGCGGGCGGAAGGCTGTTCCGGGACGATTTCGGTACCGCCGGTTGTGGCGACGATGGCCACGCCGGCGGCCGCAGTGGTGAGGGCTCCAAGGGCGAGTTTTGTGAACACAGACGACGAGATCATGGTTGTTTTTCCTGGGGGTGTGTCGGCCCAGGCCAAGGGAGCCGCAGCAAACGCAGCCATTGGGCCACGCCACGCTTCGCGGTCCTCGAACCGGGCATCGAGTGAGCTCCGCATACGGCGGAGACCTTCCTGCACTCGCCAGCGAACCGTGCCGGCGGGGCAGCCCTCGGAGCGTGCGATCTCGGCCGCGGTCCGTTCTCCCAAGAATCTCGCCTCGAGCACCCGTCGATAGGGCGGTTCGAGGTCCACGAGCGCAGCACGAACGGCGGAAGCCACCTGTCCGTGCTCGGCCATTGCCTCCAGCGACGGTGGCTCCTCGAAGAGCGCGGCCCGATGCTCTCGGGCCTGTCTTCTCTTGGAACTCCTTCGCTGGGCTCGGGCCTCGTTGCGGAGCACCTGCCGTAACCAGGGACGAACCCGGCGGGGCGTGGTGGTCTGCGAGAGGGCCGTGACCATTGCGTTCTGGGTGAGATCCTCGGCGTCACCGGGCGACACGAGGCGCTGCGCGAGGGACCTCAAGCCCCCGGCGTGCTCGGCAAGCTCCGAGCGGAAGTCGACGTTTGGCTGCGTCATCACCTCCCCCGATGCCGCCGCGCCGCCCAGTGATGGTTGGCCGGTTGAACTTTCTTCCCCACACACGACCCGTCAACGAGCCCAGCGGACCGAACATAGTCCGGCCCACGGGCCCTTTGAGCCGGTCTCGCCGTCGTTCCGGAGACGATCCCGGGCTCTGAACGCCGTTCTTGCACCGAATTCGAGGGGTCCGTGATCTTGGGCGCTCGCGTTCACCACTGGGTCCGTGCAGCCCATGCTTCCCTCTACACGAGCTCACGAAACCGTTCTTCTCCGGCACCTCCCGCCCCGGTCCGGATCCCGAGACGACCTGTACCAAGATGTCGCGGTCCGCATCCTGGTGCGGCTGCAAAGCACCGCACCGCCTACCCTGTCGCGGGCCTACGTCCGTCGGACCACACGAACGACGGCCATCGACCACGCCCGGCAGCGGAACCGCCGGCAGCGTCTGCTCGATACCCATGCCCGCGCCTTGCGATGGGCGGCCGCCCCCCAGGATCCCGAGCGGCAGCTTCACGCTCGTCACATCAAGCAGGCAATCGAAGACGAACTGTCGCGGATGCCGCCTGAGCGAAGAGAGTTGCTCACGCTCTTTCTCGATGGACACGGCATCACCGAGCTCGCCGACCGGAAGGGCGTTGATCGGAAACGCGTCGAGAACGGGGTCTACCGGTCGCTTTCCACCCTCCGCCAGGGCCTCCGCGAACGCGGATTCGGTCCGGACGCCGTCCTTCAGGGATAGCGGGGGCCTGCGATGTGGCTTTGGCGGACTGCGAGTCGGTACCCTGCGCGGGCCGTGGACAACGATGAGGACCTGCTCGAGCGCTGGCGGACCGGCGATCTGGCCTCGGGGCAGACGCTTTTGCGGCGCCACTTCCGAAGCGTCTACACATTCTTTGCCAACAAGGTCAGCGGGCCCCCGGATGACTTGATTCAGGAGACGTTCCGCGCGTGCGTGGAGTCCCGCGGCAACATCCGTGATGGCTCATCGTTCCGCGCCTACCTCCTGACCATCGCCCGCCGCGAGCTCTATCGTAGCTACCGCACCCGGATGAAGGTCGAGGAATTCGACCCCAGCCGCATCTCGGTCAGCCAGCTGCTCGCCTCGCCTACGGCGATCCTGGTCAAGGAGGAGCACCAGCGACACTTGCTGCAAGCGCTCCGCCAACTCCCTCTCGAACTCCAGCTCGTCCTGGAGCTCACCTACTGGGAACAACTTCCGGCCGCGGAAGCAGCCGAAGTGTTGGAGCTCCCGGTCGGCACGCTCAAGAGCCGACTCCGACGCGCACGGGAAGCGCTGCGCGAGACCTTCGCCGAGGTCGCTCAGGCTGCGGGGATCAACAACGCGAGCGCAGACGACATCGACCGCTGGGTGGAGTCTCTGCGAGAGGAACTCGCGATCCGAGTGAAGCCCTCTCATGGTTGAAAACGAAGCCGACCCGTCCAAGCTCCTGCGCGAAGGCGCCGAACAGGTATTCGACTCGCTCGACGAACGGCGCGCGTTCGCGGCCGTGTCCGAGACGCTGCTCGGCCACCCCGAGGATCCCGCGACGCTGGACCGCTTCCAGATCGAGCGCCGCGTCGGGTCGGGCGGCATGGGAGTGGTCTACGCCGCGTTTGACCCCAAGCTCGGCCGTAGGGTCGCACTGAAGCTGCTGAAACCGCAGAGGTCCAGCGCCAAGGACCAAGAGCGCCTGGTCGATGAAGCCAAGGCGCTGGCTCGACTCAACCACCCGAACATCGTCGGAGTGCACGAGATCGGCACGGTTGGCGACCGCGTCTTCATCGCAATGGAGCTGGTCGAGGGCCTGCCCTTGTCCACGTGGCTCAACACGCCACGCCCGTGGAAAGAGGTCGCTCGTGTCGCGCTTGAAGCAGGACGTGGCCTGGTGGCTGCGCACGAATCGGGCCTCGTCCACCGTGACTTCAAACCCGCCAACGTCATGCTCCGAGATGACGGCCGTGTGGTGGTCCTCGACTTCGGACTGGCGCGCGCACATGACAACTTCGCCTCACTCGCCTCGACCGGTCGCGATGTGCCCGACGTCTTGCACGAAGGCACTCAGGCCAGCGCCAGTGCCAGCGCAATCGCTGGTACGCCGGCTTACATGGCGCCCGAGCAGCACCTCGGACGGGTCGCCACCACGCTCAGCGACCAGTTTTCATTCTGCATGACGATGTACGAGGCCGCGTATGGCAACCGGCCGTTCGACGCAAAGACCCGCGTCGCTCTCCTGGAAGCGATCGACGAGGGCAAGTATCGGCCCCGGCCCAAGTCTCGAAACGTACCGGCGTGGTTTCGCCGAATTCTCGAGCGTGGACTTCAATCCGCTCCCCGGGACCGCTGGCCCTCGATGGAAGCGCTTCTTGCCACGCTCGAGCGCAAGCTGTCCCCCCCGTGGCGCCGAGCTGCGGTCCCGGTCGCCGTCGCCGGAGGAGCAGCAGCACTCACTCTCGCCGTATCCGCTGACGAACCGATCTCGTGCGCAGATGAGGCTTCGACGATCTCCGAGACGTGGAACGACGAAGTCGCGCAGCAGATCCGTGGGGGCTTGCAGAGCATCGATCACCCCGCTGCCGCCCGTGCTCCGGACCTTCTCGAAGCTCAGCTCAACGCCTATACCGATGCCTGGCGTGAGCGCTGGGAAGTTGCATGTACCGCGCGACGGTCGCTTCCGACCAAGGACGGCCAACCAAAGCGAGTGATGGCATGCCTCGAGGGACAGCGGCAATGGCTCGCAAGTTCGCTCGAGTTGCTGTCCAGCCCGACCGGTCCAGTGGCGGCCGACGCAACGCGCCTGGTTCCCGACGTAACGCATCTGCAGGCATGTGAAGACCCCAAACAATCCGCTCCCAGAGTGGAAGGCGAGGAGGCTCTCCAACTCCACGCCGAGGTCGAGTACAAGCTCAACGAAGCAAGCACCGAAGCTCGCCTGGGGAGAATGGACGGTGCGGAGCGCATGCTCGACCAGGCAGCCGAGGCGGCAGATGCCTCAGGGGATGATCGCCTGCGGTCGCACGTCAGCCTCACTCGTGGGCGGCTGCTGGAGCAGCGGGGTGACCACGGTGCTGCGCGGGCGGCCTTCGAACAGGCCTTGGTCGAGTCCGAGCGAGCGCACGACACCGTTGCGCGCCTTGCCTCGATGCGGCGGCTGGCCCGGCACCTGCTCGTGAGCGGGGACCTCCAGGAGGCCGCCAGAGTGTTGATGCGGGTCGAGGCAGCGCATCAGCGATTCGAGTCTCGTCCCTGGACGTGGGATGCCGACCTGCTCGAGCTTCGCTCGCTCCTGGCTGCACAGAGCAAGCGGCACGAGGACGCGGTCCGCCTTGCGACCGAGCGGCTCGAGTTCGTCCAGCGCCACGCCCCCGACGATCGTGACCGCAACCTCCGCGCGAGGTTGTTCGTCCTCCAAGCGCGCATGGCCATCCAAGAAGACAAGAGCTTGGACGACGACATTACTTCGGTCCTCAAAGAGGCAACCTCGCTGTATGGACCCGTCCACGAAACGACTGCCGTTGGGTACGGACACCGCGGACGGCGGGCGTATATGGCCGGGGAAGTCGATGCTGCCCTAGCAGCGTTCGAGAAGGCTCTGGCGATCCGCGAGCAACTCGGTGCTCAGGAAACCGGCCTCCTCAAGGTCCTCAACAATGTTGCTGTTGGGTATGCCCGAACTGGCGATTGGGCGAAGGCCGAAGCCACCTTCGACCGGATTGTGAAGATCTCGCGGGCGAAACGACCCACGTACGACAAGCGCCTCTACACAGGCTTGACCAACCTCTCCGGCGTCTACAAACGCCGTGGGGACTTCGACGATGCGGCTCGAATCCTGCGCGAAGCCGCCGAAATCGCGAAGTCTATCTATGGATCCGACAGCCCCGCATCCGTACTCGCGATGTTCGAGCTGTCCAAAGGGCTCGTCCTCAACGACGAAGTTGACGCAGCCGAGGCGATCCTGGAGCAGGCCAAGGAGATCGAGTTCCGGGAACGTGGCAAGAATACGGCCCTTGGGGCCGAACTTCTCGGCGGTCTGGCGAACGTCGCCTACATACGAAAAGATTTCGAGGCCATGTTGCCGCTCGCGACCAACGCCTACCAGACCCTTGGACCCAAGGCCGACGTGTTCGTGCGAGGGCAGATCGCGACCCTCTTCATCTCTGCATTGCTGGGTCAGGAATCCATCGCCTCGACGAAGAAGGCCGACGCCGTCCTCAAAGAGCTCGAGAAGCTCGGGGATGACCCACGGCTCCGGGAAGACGTACGGCTTCTCATGTCGGAGCAACGCGCCACGATCGACGCGCTACTGTCGAAGTGAACCCAGCGAGCGTTCGCGCGTTCTGCCCCGAGACCGGGAACTTTGGCCACCCGAGGGTGTCGGGTCGAGCATGCTGGTGCGTCGGTCCTCGCTTCTCATCGCGCTCCTGGCCCTGGGCGGCTGTACAGACGCCCCCCCCCGACCGGCCGACCAGGAAGAGACCCCCCCAGCAACGGAAGAGCACACCGAACCTCCGGTTCCCTCCATGCGGCTGACGACCGGAGACGGGACGGGTCTGGAGCTGGTCAACCTGGAGGTGCGTGGTGTCGTCCAGGGCCCACTGGGTTTCACCGAGCTGCATCTCACCTTCGAAAACCCAGAAGACCGAACGCTGGCGGGCCAGTTCGTCATCGACCTCCCGCCGGGGGCCGCACTGTCGCGGTTCGCGATGAAGATCGACGGGCAGTGGCAAGAGGGCGAGGTGGTCGAGCGGCAGTCGGCACGGAAGATCTACGACCAATTCCTCCACAACAATGTCGACCCGGCTTTGCTTCAGAAACAGTCGGGCAATCGCTTCAGCGCGAAGGTGTTCCCGATCCCGGCGCGTGGCCGGAAGGAGTTGGTGCTCAGCTACTCGCAGGTCTTGGACGGCCACGCCGCCTACCGGGTCCCCCTCCGGGGGCTCCCGCAGCTCGAACACTTCGACGCCACCGTCTTCGTGGACGAACCGCATGGGAAGACGATGCGTCGGCGCATGGTCGAGACCCACGAGGAGGACTACGTCCCAAAGAAGGACCTCGTCGTCACGAGCCCGGCTTCGGAGCCGCTGCTCGCTCTGCGAGGCGATGACGGCGTGGCGATGCGGGTCGTTGTCGGTGGTGACACGACCGCCGAACCCCTAACCCACCTCGTCATCGCGTTCGATACCAGTGCATCACGAGCGACCGGGTTCGCGAGACGTGTACGTCGCCTCGGCACCTTGATCTCGGCGCTGTCCATGCAGCACCCAGCACTGACAATCGAGGTCCTCGCCTTCGACCAAGGCGTGGAGTCCATGTTTGAGGGAGAGGCCGCAGACTTCGGCGCACCACAGCGCGAGGCCCTGCTGTCGCGGGGAGCGTTGGGGGCCTCGGACCCTGGGCGGATGTTCGAGAGTCTTGCCAGCACCCCTCCGGGGCGACTGCTCTTGGTGACAGATGGCGTGGCGACGTCGGGGCAGAGCGAGCTCTTGGACCTCCGGGCCGACCTGGAGACCCTCGAGCGGGGCGGGCTCCGCCGACTCGACGTTGTCCTCGATACGGCAGGCGGAAGTGACACGCTGCTCAAGGACCTGGTTCGGGGTCGATTGCCCGAGGACGGCAGTATCAACCGAGCCGACCGGCCCGCCGAGGAGCTCGCAAAGCGCATCGGCCGAAGCTTGCTCGCGCCGATCTCGGTGCACGTGGAGGGCGCCAAGTCTGTGTGGCCCACCGAGATTCGCGGTGCTCAGCCCGGCGATGCCGTCATGCTCTACGCGCACGGGGTCCCCAAGGGGCCCGTCGCAGCACAGCTTCGCGGAGGCGTGTTTCAAGACCTCGAAGTTCCAACCATCCCCGTCCCCGGCCCCCTCATCTCGCGTGCGATGGCGGCATCGCGAATCGATGCCCTGACCGCGGAGCACTCGGCCGAGGCAGACCCCACGCAAAAGGACGAGCTGCGCAAGCGCATCGTTGACCTCTCGCGGGACAATCGTGTGATCTCGGACTTCACCGCCATGCTGGTCCTCGAAACCGAGTCGGACTACCGACGCTTCGACATCGATCGAGACGCCGTCGTCGATATCCTCGTCGTCGGAGATGACGGGGCCGGTCGCGTTCCCCGAAGCCGCAGCACCCCGAAGACGGCTCACATCTCTGAACCAATGATCGATGACGTCGCGCGAGAGGCCGGCATCCTCGGGGTCCTCGCAAGGGGGTCGGGACACTTCCTCGCGTCTCCATACGGGGCAGCCTTCGCCGTGGGCGACGATGACGAAGACGTCTGGGGAGGTCTGACCGGGAGCTCAGTGGCCGAGGCGTACGGAGTAGGCGATTTGGGACTGGTGGGAACCGGGTACGGGGGCGGCGGGACCGGCGAGGGCACGATCGGGCTCGGTAACGTTGGCCTCATCGGCCGGGGCGGCGGCGGAGCCAGCGGGTCTGGGTTCGGCCGCGGCGTTGGATTCGCCACGCGCCGCAGGTTCGTTCCTCGGGTTCGAATCATGACCCCGCAGGTCCAGCGGGGCATGCGAAAGGACTACGTCCGCCGGATTGCACGCGCGCACGTCAACGAGCTGCGCTACTGCTACCTGCAGGCGTTGGAGCGAGCGCCGGACCTGTCTGGAAAGATCGACGTGGACTTCACCATCGCCGGGACTGGCAAGGTCATCACGGCGAAGGCTAGCCACGGCACCCTGCGAGACGACATGCTCGACAGCTGCGTCCAGGGCTCGATCGCTCGGTGGAAATTCCCCAAGCCGAGCAGCAAGGACACGGTCGACGTGTCGATGGCGTTCACCTTCAGCCGGACCGAACGTCCGCCTCCGGCACCGCCGCCAGACCCGGTGGCTCCGATCGCCTGGCGACCGAAGGCTCCGCACGAGAGCAACTCGCCGGTCGAGGACCTCGCGCAGGTCGACGCCGCGCTCACCCTCCCGCACGAGGGCAAGATGCTGGAGGTTTCGACCGCGCTCGAACAGGGCGACCCCGGCGGTGCGCTCGCGAAGGCAAGGGCCTGGAGACGCAAAGCCCCGCAAGACGTGATGGCCCTGATCGCGCTGGGGCAGGCGTACGAGGCGACCGGCTTGCGAAGCGACGCTGCGCGTGCATACGGCTCGCTCATCGATATGTTCCCCTCCGACGCGCCCATGCTCAGGCACGCGTCCGCGCGGCTGACCGCACTGGGCGGTGAAGAAGGCCTCACACTCGCTCGCGATGCCGCGCGACAAGCCTACGAGGAACGACCCGACCACCCCTCGAGTCATCGAACCTACGCCTGGGCTCTGGTTGCAATGCAGGAGTACGAGCAGGCTTTTGGTCTTCTGCGCGATGCCGCCGCGCGAGGCTTCGCCGTCCGATACGAAGGCGTGAACCAGATCCTTCGCGATGACGCCGCGGTGGTCGCAGCGAAGTGGGCCTCTGACGTCCCCAATCAGGCGAAGGAGATCAGGGCCTTGGCAAAAAAAGCCCGCATCCGAGTCCTGACGAAGCCAGTGACGCACTTCGTGCTCTCCTGGGAAACCGACGCCAACGACGTCGACCTGCACGTCTACGATCGGGACGGCTCTCACGCCTACTATCTCCGGCGCGGACTCGACTCCGGCGGATTCTTGTACGCGGACGTCGTCGATGGCTACGGCCCGGAGTCGTTCACCATCGAAGGCGAGCCGAAGGGCTACCCCTACCGCGTCGACGTGGACTACTTCAGCCGAGGGCCCATGGGCTACGGGCTGGGAGCGCTGCAGATCATTCAGACGGGCAAGACCCAAGAAACCGAGACGATCCCGTTTGTCTTGATGATGGAGAAAGGTCGCGCCCGGCTCAAGCTCATGAAGGGTCCGCTGGCTCAGGACGCCGGCTGACATTCTGGGCACCAGTAGGTGCTCCGGTCGAGCGTCCCCTCCGTCGTCCGCTCGATCGGCGTCCTGCAGCGCAGGCACGGGGCGGCTCGGCGGCGGTAGACCCAGAGTCGAGCGACGCCTGCGGGGTGTCGGCCCGCTTTGTGGGTGGCGGTGCTGCTTCTCGGGCCCGGGATCAGGTTGGCGCGCATGAGCTCGGACGCGCACGTGTAGATCGCCTCCCACTGCGACGTGTCCAGCTGATGCGCGGGCGTCAGCGGGTGAAGGCCGCAAAGGAACAAGACCTCCGACTTGTAGACGTTTCCGATTCCCGCCACGACCCGCTGGTCCGTGATGACCTCGGCGACGGTACCTTCAGCGCGCGCGAGGGATCGCTGAACCGCCCGCGACATCTCGAACTGCGGTGCGAGGATGTCCGGGCCCAGACGCTCCATCGCGCCGCGTACGGAGGGGTCGTCGATGCCGCGCAAGCGAGCGAACGCCGCCCGGAAACAAACGTAGGCATCCGCTCCAACCCCCAAGACCGCCAGCGCCGACTCTGGCGAAAACGCCTTCGTTGCTCCACCGGGGAAGACCCGCCACCGACCGTGCATCCCGAGATGCACGTGCAGCACCTTGCGAGGTTCGATGTACACGAACATGTGTTTTCCATGCGCATCGATTCGCTCGACGTTCGAGCCGACCAGCGACGGCACCGGCCCGTGTTCGCGCAGCTCCAAGCGTGACAGCGCCTGCCCCACCAGCCTCGGCCGCAACCGCGCGGCGATCTTGAAGATGCTGTCGCCCTCGGGCATTGGCTAACGCCGCTTGGTGCTCTTCTTCGCGACTTTCTTCTTCGCGACCTTCTTCTTCGCGACCTTCTTCTTCGCGATTTTCTTCTTCGCGACCTTCTTCTTCGCGACCTTCTTCTTCGCGACCTTCTTCTTCGCAGCCTTCTTTTTGCCTGCCTTCGTTCCCGCCCGAACTTCCTCGTAGCGGGCAATGAAGTTCTCGACCGTCATCTTGGAGATGGTCTCGCCGATCACGTCGAGCGCGACGTCGTCGATTTTCTTGAAGCGCACGCAGCTCTTGCCCATGTTCAGCTTCTTTCCGGTCTTCGCCCACGCGGCGTGAAACCACGTCTCGATTTCGGAGTTCGCGTACACGCACATCAGATAGACGGCCATGTTGTTCTTCTGCGAGGCGAGCGCGACGACGCCGAGCGGTTGGCCGTTGTACGTGTCGGGGTAGACCGACAGTGGAATGAAGTACCCGATCATTCCGTACTGCATCCCCTCCTTGAACCCCGGGGCCAGGTTCTTGCGAATCACCTTGCGGACCTGGCTCAGAGCCTGCCGTCGGTCGTCGGGAAGCGAAGCGAGATACTCCTTCACGGTTGCGGCGTTGCTGCTGACCATCGGACGCAACGGTAGCCGCTGCGCCGCGCCGGGAGAAGACGAATCAACGCCCGTCAGAGAGCGCCCGCGCTCTGGGAGGGATCGGTATCGACCCCGGGAACGCCTCGCGAAGTGCCATGGGCTGGTCCCGAGCGAAGGCCCGCTTCTCGAACGCGCGTACGGTGGCTTGGTCGGGCAGCCCGGAAACGCAATCGCCATCGAGTTCGTCGAACAAGAACTCGATCGCCGAGCGGTGACTGCCACCGCTTCCCGCGATCGCCAGGCACACCTGATAGGCGGCCATCGCAGGCGCGCTGGTCCAGGCGAATTCCGCTGCGTAGGCCGACAGCTCGTTCTTCGCTCGGTCGCTCAAGTCCCCGCACGCGCTGCAGGGGACCGGCTCGAGCAAGCTCCCCGTCACCTCGACGTCGGCCGCATGGCGGCCCTCGTGGAGGGCAATCGGCCGAAGCGACCAGGCCAGAAGGGCACCCACTGCCTCTTCGAGGTCGGGCTCGGCCGACGCGCGATCGGTGAACGTGCGGACGGCCTCGAACTCCTGCTCGGTCACATCGGGGCAGTCCTTGGCGCTCACATGGCGACGCAACACATCACGGTCGCGCGGGGACACGCCCCTCCAGCCAACTCTGGGGAACAAGAACCCACTGCACTTCCGGCGCGATTGGGTGGCAAGCGCGGCCTCGACCGCAGCGAGTCGAGCCCCGGCCAGGTCCTCGAGCACAGCATACGACTCTGGGGACAGATCACGACGGACCTCCGCTCGCACCGCATCCACCATCGTCGCCGACCAGGCAGTGGGCTTGGCCTGAGGATCCAGGATCGGCCAGATCCGATCGATCGCAAACTCGAGGACCCGGTCGGACAAGAGCAGCCCTCCCTGAGCGACCTCCACGTTCTCCCCCAGGACGGACTCACGAATATTCATGTCGTCGACACGCTCGATGACTCGAACCCGCACGGTCTGCGACCCGACGTCGACCACGCCGTCGTGGAGCGTCCGTCCGCTGGTGATGAACAGCTGCGGACCGCGGGGTGACTCAAGGGCCCCGCCACGAATGACAAACGGAGCGCCAGCACGGTCGAGGGCTTCGTTCCACGCGGTGAGGTGTCCCGCGAGCGCGTCGTCTTTCTCGTAGCCCCGGCGCTGGGTCTCCTCGCGAAGGTCCTCGGCGATGGCGCGAAGCTCTGGGATCCCGCCCTCGTCGAGCGCATCGAGGAGCTCCTCGAAGGCTTCCTCCTCGGGGCCCGCACCAGCAGCCTTCGCGCGGCTGAGCAGCCAGGCCGAAAGCAACTCGACGTGAACCCGCTCGATCGGCTCGGCCGTATATCCGTGCCAGAGGTCGACAATAGCGGTGTAGACCCGGTTTCCGTAGATCACGCCGAGCGCAAGAACAGCGACGACGCCGCCGGCCACGAGCTGTCTCCAGCGCTCCTGCTGCCGCGACACGCCGGGATAATATCACTGTAAGGCCGCGCGCTCGGTCGGCGTTCAGCCGGCGTGATGCGACAGCTTATCTCCCTTGGACTTCTCCTGACCACGATCACCGCCTGCGCTGCGAGCAAGCCCATGGCAACGGATGCCAGCCCCGCGATGGGGAACATGGATGCGTCGGCCGCCGCCGCCGCCCCCGTGCCCCTCGAAGAATCCCACTTCGCCCGTACGGCCCAGGGCACGTTGTCCGAAGCCAACCTGCAGAAGATCCTCGATCAACCGCTGGAACTCGATCTTCCCGGACGCGTCGGCGTGCTGCCGATCGTCGAGGCGGAAGACTGGCGCGGACCGAGCCCCTCGTACGACCGGGTGACCCCCGGCCTGTCGCGGTTTGCCGACAAGCTGCCTGCTGACGACGGATTTGCCCACGTGACCGAGATGATGCCGATCCCCTCCGGCGCGCTCGGGATGGAGGCCCTCCGAGAGATCGCAGCTCGCTACAAGCTGCGCTACCTGATGCTCTACCGCGAACACGTGAACGAAACGCAACGGGCCAACGGTGTTGCGGCCGGTTACCTGAGCGTCGTCGGAGCCTTCGTCCTTCCCGGCTCCACGTTGGAAGTCGACGGCTACGCAGAAGCATCCCTTTTTGACGTGAAGACCGGCTTGCTGTTGTTCACCGTGCGGGAGCGTCTGGGCGATGAGCGTCGCAGCAACGTCTGGCAACGAGACCGCAAGCTCGGGGACATGCGGGAGGCCCTCGCGACCAAGGCCGCCGAAGAACTCGCCAAGCGAACCCGCGTCGCGCTCGAAGACCTTCGATTGGCTTTGGACACCCCCAAAGCGCTGCCGGCCGCGGTCGCGCAGCCCATCGAGGCCACCGTCGTCGGGGCCGGTCAGTAGAAACACCGAGACTTCGTCACGATTGGTTTCACACAACAACCATCGCGGCCAAGTGTGGCGCGACCGCTGCTCGTTGGGGTTTACTTCGAGGCGAGCCTCGATGGACAACGAAAGCAAATGCCCCTTCATGCATGGGCGCCGCCCCGACGCTTCCACCGGCAACAACGCCAACGAGAAGTGGTGGCCCAAGCGGCTCGACCTCAAGCCACTCAACCAGAACGCCCCGCAGATCAACCCCCTCGGGGACGCGTTCGACTATCGAGCCGCGTTCGAAGCTCTCGACCTCGACGCTGTGAAGCGCGACCTCGTTGCGCTGATGACCGACTCACAGGATTGGTGGCCGGCTGACTTCGGACACTACGGTGGCCTGTTCGTCCGCATGGCGTGGCACAGCGCGGGCACCTACCGCATCTCTGACGGCCGCGGCGGTGGCGGTTCCGGCACCCAGCGCTTCGCGCCCTTGAGCAGCTGGCCCGACAACGCCAACCTCGACAAAGCACGGCGGCTGCTGTGGCCGATCAAGCAGAAGTACGGACAAAGCATTTCCTGGGCCGACCTCATGATTCTCGCGGGCAACTGCGCGATCGAGTCGATGGGTCTGCCGATGATGGGATTCGCGGGCGGCCGCGAGGACGTGTGGGAGCCGGAGCAGGACATCAACTGGGGTCCCGAAACGACCTGGCTTGGCGACGAACGCTACCAAGGCGACCGGGAACTCGACGCCCCGCTGGGCGCCGTCCAGATGGGCCTCATCTACGTCAACCCCGAGGGACCCAACGGCAACCCCGACCCCGTCGCCGCCGCCCACGACATTCGCGAGACGTTCGCGCGCATGGCGATGAACGACGAGGAGACCGTCGCCCTGATCGCCGGAGGCCACACCTTCGGCAAGGCCCACGGTGCGGCGTCCGACGACCACCTCGGACGCGAGCCCGAGGCGGGCGAGCTGCATCTGCAGGGGCTGGGCTGGAGCAACGCGCATGGCTCGGGCAAAGGCGCCGACACCATCACCTCGGGCCTCGAGGGCGCTTGGACATCGGACCCTGCACGGTGGGACAACGACTTCTTCGACAAGCTGTTCGGATACGAGTGGAAGCAAGCCAAGAGCCCCGCTGGTGCCACCCAGTGGGTCCCCACCGATCCCAACGCACAGACCGTTCCCGACGCGGCCGACCCCAGCAAGCGGCATCCGCCGATGATGCTGACCACCGACCTCTCGCTGCGAGAGGACCCGGCCTACGCCAAGATCTCCAAGCACTTCCACGAGAACCCCGAGGCGTTCGCGGACGCGTTCAAGCGCGCGTGGTTCAAGCTGACGCACCGGGACATGGGACCTCGGTCGCGTTTTCTCGGACCGGACGTGCCACAGGAGAGCCCGATCTGGATGGATCCCGTCCCCGCTGTCGAGCACGATCTCATCGACGCAGCCGACATCGCCCAGCTCAAGCAAGCGGTCCTCGACTCCAAGCTGACCATCGCGCAACTGGTGTCGGCAGCCTGGGCATCCGCGTCGACGTTCCGAGGCTCCGACAAACGTGGCGGCGCCAACGGAGGCCGTGTCCGGCTCGCCCCGCAGCGCGAGTGGGCGGTCAACGATCCCACCACGCTTTCGCAAACGCTGGCCGGCCTCGAGAGCATCCAAGCTCAGTTCAACGGGAGCAACGCGACGAGCAACAAGCGGGTCTCGCTCGCCGACCTCATCGTGCTGGCCGGCTGCGCTGCGGTCGAGGAGGCAGCACGCCGAGCCGGCCATGACGTCGCGGTCCGCTTCGAGCCGGGTCGCACCGACGCGGCGGCGGAGCAGACGGACGCAGAATCGTTCGCTGCGCTCGAGCCCACCGTCGACGGTTTCCGAAACTTCAGCTCGGACAAGGCATGGGGCTCCCCCGAAGAGATGCTCGTGGACCGGGCATGCCTGCTGACCCTGAGCGCACCCGAGATGACGGCGCTCGTCGGCGGCCTGCGGGTCTTGGGCGCCAATACGGGCGGCAACAGCGACGGGGTGTTCACCACCCGCAAGGAGTCACTCACCAATGACTTCTTCACCAACTTGCTCGATCCCGGCATCGAGTGGAAGCCGACCGACGACACGCAGATGGCCTTCGAGGCATTCGACCGCAGCTCGGGCTCCAAGCGATGGACCGGAACCCGGGTCGACCTGTTGTTCGGCTCCAACGCGGAGCTGCGTGCCATCGCAGAGGTCTACGCCAGCGCCGATGGTGAGGCGGCCTTCGTGAAGACGTTCGCCCGCGCGATGGGCAAGGTGATGCACCTCGACCGCTTCGACCTCCGCGGGTAGAGCGACCGGAGCCGCTCAGATCCCGCTGAGCAGCTCCATGAACCACGTCGCGATCGTACCGACGCGGCGGCCTTTCCACGCCATGAGCACGGTCGACACGATCGCGAGGCCGCCGCACAAGTACATCGAGATGGGCCCGAGGAGGTCGCCGACCATGACAAACGCCAGCAGCGAGAACACGCAGCTGAGCACCAGAGCGACAATGATGCGGAGCCACAGCGGGTCCGCTCGCTTTGTCTTCTCACCCATGCGTCGAAGCATGGCACAGGTGACACGCCTTCCGCCCGGATGGGCTCAACGCTCCAGGAGCTTGAAATGGCCCTCCCGGGATGTAGAGCCGTTCGCGGCGCGGCACTTTTTTTCGCCAGGCATCGAAAACCCGCGCTTTCCGTAGGTCTGCAGACACATGTAGATCCACTCCCCGTTCCGCTTCGAGATCTGTAGGCCCCGGCCGTAGTTCGCGCTCGCACCCGACTTGGCTTGGCCCCACTCTGGAAACGCGGGCCTGGACGGATCCGATGCCAGATAGACCTCGAACGACTTCGTCTTGCCCGCCTTCAGAGTCCCCGAAGCGTCGAGGTACGTGAAGCTGCAGTACACCGACCGGCCGCCGGGTCCATTCGTCTTGTGCATGACGCCGGGCCACTTCGCACCGAAGAGTTCGTGCGAGCGGCACAGCGGCAACTGCCCGGTTCGCACGATGTACGTCGGCATCTCGGGGAGGCGGTCGCCCTGCCCAGGACTCCACCACGTGTTCGGGCTCGACGGAATCGCGACGTCGTGGGTGACGATGCTCCATCGCGCGATCCCCGTTAGCTGGCCCATGAGCCAGACCTTGCAGGGCGGCATCGCAGCATCGGAATGGACCGAGGGGATGTCCATCACGCCGGGGAGGTTGTGACCACCAACCTGGGCCAGACACAACGCCTTGAGCTTGCCGCCCGAACGAACCTTGACCGCAGCCTGCGGCAGCCGGCCGCGCGCCTTGGTGATCGTGTCCGGTTCGCCTTTGTAGCGAGACTTCATCTTGAGCGCCCTCGCCCCCTGGGCGTAGGTCTCGCCGAGGCACTTCATGCGCCACTGGCTGCCGGACCGATACGGCGTCGCCCCGCCGATACGGCCGTCGCTTGTCCGGCATACGGGCGAAAGGCGTGCACCCGAGTTCGTCGCGATCCTCCCGCCGACGAAGTCGATCGTCCTCTTGAACATGCCGTCGTGGACGTAGCTGTCTCCCACGGAGATGTCGGACCAAACCTGCCGCTTGATCCGCCAGCTGTCGGCCGCTTCGGCAGACGAGGCAGCAGTCGACGCAATCGCAAGAGCGAACAGCGGGAGCAGGGTTCTTCTGAGCACGGCCCCAGTACGGATCCCACCGCCGCTTTCCCTCACCGAGCGTCCACTTTCTCGAGTCGATCGTTCTCAACGGGTGGCGATTTCGCGCCCACGAGGCGAATGCCGAACAACCGGTGATCGAACAGGTCGACGCCTTGTCCGCGCTTCGAGCGGGTCGTCCGCCCCGGCCCCTTCGGTTCGCGTAGGGTCCGTGCCGTGGAACGTGCCGACGCCGAACAGCTGCTCAAAGACCTGCAACCAGATCGGGCGAGCTTCGCGAACGCGAGGGAAACTCTGGTGGACGATCTCGAGGCCCAGATCGATGAGGCCTCACGGTGGTGCGCGCTACGCTGCGCCGAAGGAGGTGCCGATGCCGACCTCAGTGAGCCGGACCTGGCTCCTCGACCCCTCGAGACCAACCGGTGGAATGCCCTGCACGATGTTGGCGCGCTGCGCCGGGCCCTGTTGCCACGACACCGGACCACGCAGGAGCCGCTGGCAGGTCGCTTCCTCGTCTACTTTCCAGACGCGGACCTCTGCGACGGGGCGGCAGCTGCCGCGAGCGAAGGATTCTTCGACGACTACAACTGTCCTCCGCTCGGGACCTGGATCGGGTACTTCGACGACGCGACCGACGAAGCAGACGCCGCGCCCGACTACGCCGGCTACCTCCTGTGCTGGGTCCCGGAGCCGTTCTGCAAACTCGCCAACGAAGGGGTGAGCGTCAACCCGGAGGCATGCATCCGCTGGCTCGATGAGACCGACGTCCGGCTGAGACCCTTGCTTCAGGCTCTGACACTGCCAACGATTCGGTCTCCATTGTGACACTGCAAAGCTGGTAAGCCAGCTGAACGGCTGCACCAATACCCGCAGCGACTGCAGAACTGCGAGGTCCACGCGTACACGCAGGCCGGTTTGAGGTCTCGAGAATCCCGCAATTTCGTTTTGGGTCTCGAACCGCGCTGCGTGTCCGAGATCGACACATTGGCGAAGATCAGGGGGGCGAGGGGGACGCACACCTGCGCACTGAAATGGCGCCGAGCGCTCGACCCTACCCCCCGAGCTGGCCATCGTGAGAGTCCAGAGCGCGTACACGGCCGCAGCCCTGGAAGCCCCGACTACGTACAAGCCGAATCGAAAGTTACAACCGAATGCGCCGATCCGTCGTCCTCTGCACCCTCGCATCCCTGGTCCCTCTTGCTTGTATGGCGGAGGCTGATGAGTCGCCCGAGAGTCTGCGGGGCTACGGCGGGGGCGGATCCCCGGGTGGAAATCAGGCGGCATTGGTCGCGGCGGTTCGCGGAGAGATTGCAGACCACGGCATCGAAGCCAGCCCGGCCGCGCCGTCGGTGTCCGACGAGTTGTTCACGTTGGGCCAGTCCCTGGCGTTCGACAAGGAACTCAGTGGCAACCGCAACATCTCTTGCCTCAGCTGCCACCACCCGACCCTCGCCTCGGGCGATGCGCGGGCCCTGCCGCTCGGTGAAGGTGGCAGTGGACTGGGCGTCGATCGAGTCGACGGGGAGATCATCCCGCGCAACGCACCCCACCTGTTCAACCTGCACGTCTACGACACGATGTTCTGGGACAGTCGTGTCGAGCCCGACGGCGGTGGAGGGTTTGCGACCCCGGCCGGCGACCAGCTGACTCCGGAAATGGAAGCGGTCTTCGACTTCGGTGTCGTCTCGGCCCAGGCGATGTTCCCGGTCACGTCTCCCGAGGAGATGCGGGGGCATCCGGGCAGCAACGACCTCGCCGACATTCCCGGCGACGACTTCACGGCGATCTGGGAGACGCTGATGAACCGACTGGGCGCCATCCCAGAGTATGTGGACCTGTTCGAAGATGCCTATCCGGGCACGGACTTCGACGACATGACCTTCGCCCACGCAGCCAACGCGATCGCGGCGTTTGAAATCGCGGGCTTCGAGGCCAACGACACCCCATGGGAAGCATTCGTCGCAGGCGACGACGACGCCCTGAGCAAGAAGGAGCTGCGCGGAGCCCTGGCGTTCTTCGACTCCGGCTGTGCGAGCTGTCACTCCGGCCCTGGGTTCTCGGACTTCGAGCACCACAACACTGCGCTGGCGCAGTTCGGCCCCGGCAAGGGCGACGGCCCAACCGGCACCGACGACTTCGGCCGACAGCGGGTCACCGGGGACGCCGACGACATGTATCGGTTCAGAACGGCCACCCTGGTCAACGTCGCAGCGACGGGACCCTGGGGTCACGACGGCCAGTTCAAGGACCTCAAGCAGTTCGTCAAGCACTACGACGACCCGATCAAGCGGCTCAACAAGTACAAGATCCACAAGCACGTCGATAACGAAGAGCTGTGGGAGCTCGAGCTGGACAATGCGGACGACGTCATCGATGCGTTGACGGCCGCGTTCGCGGACAGCGAGGTCAACAACGCCCGTCGCATCGAGCGATTCTTGGGCACGCTGACCGACGAAGACTCCTTGGACGGCGCTGACCTGGTGCCAGACTCCGTCCCCAGCGGGCTCCCCGTGGCGGACTAGCGGAGGAGATGGTCCAACGCTGAGGGAGGCGGTCGGGGTATCCTGGCCGCCTTCGGTCTTTGGTTCGCAGCTCGTACACGGGAATACACGGATGTCCTGGCGAGTCTTAGACCGCTCGAGCGCTCGTGTGCGTTCGGTACCCCTTCGACCGACAAGGCCGTCCTCTATGATTCTCCAGACTCTCCTCCTGGTCGGGATTTCCACCACCTCGTTCAGCAGCGCGGCGGACGATGCCGCGGTTTGCGAGGCGGAACTCGTTTCGTACGACGACACCTTCGACGCCGACGCTCCGAAGTCGTCCGGCGACGCGGTTCGAGCTGCTCAGGCCAAGAAACAACGGGACAAGAAGGCCGCCGCCAAGGGCAAAGGCAAAGGCAAGGGGAAGGCGAAGGCGAAGGGCAAGAGGGTCAGGCCCAAGAACATCGCCCAGGAGAAGAAGCGCAAGAAGGCCAAGGCCGACCACAAGGGCAGCAAGGCCAAGAAGAAGAAGCGCAAGAAGATCAGCCGCAAGATGCCCGCTCGGGCCTTCACCTCGAAGAAGAACCAGGTGAAGCTGGCCCGGCGCGAGAGCAAAGCTCCCAAGTCCGTGAAGGAACGCCTGGCGCTCCAGCGGGCCTTGATCAAGAAGAAGAAGAAGCGCTACCGCGTCGCGTATACCAAAGCCCTCGAGATCCCGACCCCGCAACTGACCGGCCTCGAGCCGCTCGAGAACGCGAAGGAGGTCAAGCGTCGGCAGAATGCCAAGGCCAAGAAGAAGCTGGCCGCGCTTGGTGTCGTGGGTGCGCCCAACATGATGCAGCGGATGCTGCGTGCGCCCGTCGTCGTCGAGCCCGACGGGCTCGGGGGCGCGCCGTCCGGCGGCAAGCGATCCGATCGGGTCGACAATCCGTTCGAGACCCCGGTCGGCGATGCCACGTGCTCGCCCTCGATGACCGCGTGGAGCTGGAAGGAGTATCTCGGCGAGCCTCGGTCGCAGGGCGCGTGTGGAAGCTGTTGGGCGTTCTCCGCGATCTCGGTGTTCGAGGCCGTCGAGCGGATCGTCAACGGACTGAATGTCGACTTCTCCGAACAGCACATCGTCGACTGCGCCCGCGGGACTCACATCAACGGGTACGACATGGATGCAGGCTCCTGTAGTGGGGGCCAGATGTACCGGACCTTCGACTACCTCGAAGAGAACGGCGTCGCCCTCGAGGACTCTGTGCCCTACCAGGCCAAGGAACTCACGTGCCAACCCGACCAAGCCAGTGCGCACCGGGTTGGAGCATGGGGTTTCGTCGATTCGTTCTACGCCGTACCCAGCACCGAGAAGCTCAAGGAGACGATCTGCCAGTACGGACCCGCTGCGGTCGCGGTGCACGTCAACGAGAGTTTCAAGATGTACGCCGGCGGGGTCTACGACGACCACGTCGATGCTCAGGTCAACCACGCGGTCGTGATCGTCGGATGGGACGACCTGCGGGGCGCGTGGCTCATGCGCAACTCCTGGGGCAAGTGGTGGGGCGAGGACGGCTACATGTGGATCGAGTACGGGGCCAACAACATCGGTGAGATGGCCGTGTGGGCCACGCCCGAGTCGCCCGGATCCAGCAAGATCGTCAAACGCAAGCGACGCAAGCTCAACATCCGGAACAAGACCGGTTCACCCATCGAGGTGCAGGTGCAGTACCGCAACGGCACGCGCTGGAAACCCGCGGTTGGATCTGGGAAGAAGACCCTGACGTACACCGTCGCCGACGGAGCAGAGGCGCTCGTGGGTGTAGACGGAAAAAGCGTCCGCGCCGACAAGGTCCGCCTGTGGGCCAAGTCCACGACTGGCTCCGGCAAGTGGTCGGAGTACAAGAAGAGGGACCTCGAACTCGTCCCCGAGAAGACGTACGAATCGAAGACGCTCCAGACGTTTGCGTACACCTTCGACGGCGACAACAAGGACGTGGGCGGAAAGCCCAAGGGCGGCGGCAAGCCCAAGCGGACCAAGAGCGAGCTGTTCACTGCGGGCTACGGAGCGATCGACAGCGGCAAACACGTCAAGGGTCGCAACGTGCTGTCCCGATACCTCGAGCGCTATCCAGGCGATGACCGAGTCCCCGAGGTGATGTTCTGGATCGGCTACAGCCACTACGTCGAGGGCTCGTTCTACGAGGCGCTCGTCGAGTGGTACGACGTCGTGCTCGACCACCCCGACCACGACTTCGTGGCCTACGCGCTGTACTACTCCGGTCTCGCGTACGTCGAACGCGAGGAGTGCGACCTCGCGCAAACCTGCTTCGACCTCGTTGCGCACGGCGGATACCCGTCGGCCACCGATGAGTGGGTGGACGCCGCCGAGGGTCAGATCAGCGATCTGGCGAAGAACGGCAAGAAATACTGCGGCTGAGCTGCGCGATTGCGAACGCGCGCAGACGCCCATCGACGCGACCGCCGACGCCTTGTTAGCCTCGGATCAGGTGGCGACGGAACCCTCGATGCAAGCGCAGGTCCTGACGCTTCCGTTCTCGATGGGTTTGGCTCGATGGCAGCCCTCGCTCGATGAGCGACGAGCGGCCTACGCGTTGTACGTGGAGCTCAACCATCTTCCGGGTGCACTCAGCCGGGTCCGAGACGAGCGCAACCCACTGCCTCCGCGACTCGTGCTGCAGCCCTTTGCGGAGGTCGGACACGCGACCCGACGCGTCCTCGCCAAGGCGGGGCGACGTGTTGCCGACTGCCCGAGTTCGTTCGGTCAACTCGCCCTCAAGATCAACCGGACCGGGTTTCGGCCGTTCGTCGAGCGCTGGGGGACCCGCCTCGCGATCCATGATGCCGCGCGTCCGTTGGGCATGGCCCGAACCGCGAACGACCTGCTGTGGCCAGAGGGGCGGAACTTCATCAGCGAAGCCGAGCACTACAACGGCCAGCTCGAGCACTACATCGAGATGCTGGCCGGCATGGCGGGGATCTCCCTCGAGCAGCGTCACACCCCGAGTCCCGGACGCAGCCGCTACAACACGCCGGCGCATTAGAGGTCGGACACGGACGGCGAACCCCGTCCAAGTACACCAGCAGGCCCAAAACACGTGCCCGTGGAGCTACACCGCACCCCGGCGCAGCTGGTCTGAACTGCTGTTAGACTCCGCTCCACTGTGGCCTCCAACGGGGAGTCCATGCGTCGAAGCACAACCAGGTTTTCTCATCTACCACCTCGAACGCATTAAGCAGTTCCGGCAGTACACCCTCGCGATGCTCAGGCTTGACCTGGTCGCAGGACTGACGGTCTCTCTGGTTTCCCTTCCTCTCGCGATGGCCTTTGCCGCCGCGGCTGGCCTCGGGCCCGACGTCGGCTTGGTGACGGCGATCGTTGCAGGTGGCGTGGCTGCCCTGATGGGGGGCTCCGAGCTCAACATCACGGGTCCGGCCGGATCCTTGATTGGGGTGCTTGCTGGGGTCCTCATCGCAAACCAGATCGGTGGGTATCAGGACGTCCTCGCACTTGGTCTCATCGGCGGCACGATCCTGATCGTTCTAGGGCTCAGCGGGCTCGGGAAGCTCGTCCGCCTGGTGCCCCTTCCGGTCATCATCGGCTTCACCGGCGGCATCGGCGTCATCATCTTCGTGAGCCAGCTGGAGGACGCACTGGGTCTGCCCAAGCTGGCGAAGAGCCCGAACTTCCACGAGAACGTCGGCGCTGTCTTTGGCGCGATCGATGGCGTGACTCTGGCGGCCATCGGCGTGACGGCGCTGACCATCATCCTGATCGAGGGTTTCGGGCGCGTCTTGCCACAAGCCTTTGCGCCGCTGCTCGGCATCGTCGGTGCCGCCTTGGTGGCTTGGGTGTTTGGACTCGACGTCCTCACCCTCGAAGACAAGTACGGCGCAATTCCCCGGTCGTTGCCGACACCCGCCGTCCCCGCCCTGAGCCTGGATCAGATCACGCGTCTGTTGCCGGCCGCGTTCACGATGGCGGCGCTGTGTGCCCTCGAGAGTCTTCTTTCGGCGTCTGCATCCGACGCGATCGCTGGCAAGCGTCACAACTCCAACGCCGAGCTCATCGGCTGCGGTATCGCCAACATGGCCAGCCCGCTCTTCGGCGGTATCCCGGCTTGCGGCGCCATCGCACGTACCACCCTCAACGCGCGATCTGGTGCCCAGACCCGAGTTGCCGGGGTGTTCAACGCTCTGGCGCTCTTGGTGATCATGCTGTTTCTGGCCCCGATCGTGGGTCAGGTTCCCACGGCTGCATTGGCCGGGCTGCTCATCCTCATCGCCATCAAGATGGTGGACATCCGCGCCTACCGGCGACTCTTCGCGCACCATCACTGGACCGACTTCTCCATGATGGCCGTGACGCTGCTCGCCACAGTTTTTGCGTCCCTGGTGATCGGAATCGCGTGCGGTCTGGCCATCGCGCTGTTCGCCTACTTCAACCGCGCCCACGGGGCAAAGTCGACGTCGGGCACAGACCGAGAAGTCACCGGTTCCACCAAGGTCGCGCTCGCCAATGTCGGCGGTCCCCTCTTCTTCCACACCGCACGACGGGTGCTCGAGGAGGCGACCTCACATACGCCCGACGTGGCGTTGGTCCTGTGTCTCCGAGATACGGAGGTGATCGACGCCAGCGGCATCCAGGCTCTCAAAGACCTGTTGCGTGCCCACCATGAAGACGAACGCCTCGTTTACCTCTCCGGTGTTTCGGACTCTCAGCGAGACCTTCTGGAGCGTACGGGCGTGATCGACATCGTTGGGGACGGCTTGGTGTTCACGCGCCGTGACGCGGCGCTTCTGGCCGCCCATGCCGAATGAAAAACCTGCGGTAGGGTGAGAAACGATGCGTTCTCCCCCTGTGTCAGAACCCGACGAACAGACGGCGCCTGACCCCGAAGGCCTCAGCGAGTGTTTCTCCGACACGCGGATGGTCTCGATCGAGACGCTTCGCGCCCTGCAGAAGAAGAGCAACGGTCCTGGAGCGGCTCGCCTGCTCGCACAGAGCATCGGCTACGTGGCAGCCGGAGTCACCCTGGTGGTGGCTGATCAAACCTGGTTGGTGGCGGCTGCCTTCGTTGTCAGCGCCGTGTTCCAGTTCGCGTTCTTCGGAATGCTTCACGAGGCCTGTCACTTCACCGCGTTCGCGAGTCGGCGCCTGAACGTGCTCGCGGGCTGGGTCGCAGCCCTGGCCCAGCCCATGTCCCCTGCCTTGATGCGGGCATTCCACTACGAGCACCACCGGTTCACGCACCAACTCGACCGTGACCCCGAGCTCGCTCAGATGCCCTTCATGGTGCGCTGGCCGCCCCACGTCATGTGGCTTGTGACGATGACCGGCCTGCCCATTGTCGCGGCTCGCTTTGGCTGGACGCTCTTCGCGGCCGTCGTGCCAGCGGGTCGCGCTTGGGACAAGGTCCTGCCGTTCGTACGCCCTGCGCAACGACGCGCGATCGCGTGGGAGGCCCGCGGTCTTGCACTCATCCACGGCAGCGCCATGGTCGCGGCGACGTTGTGGCTGCCCGAGCTCTGGCGCGTGTACGCAGCCCTTGTGGTGGGGCACGCGATCCTGTCGTTCTACATCACCTGTGAGCACCGCGGACTTCCGACCGAGGGCACCATCCTCGAGCGCACGCGCTCGCTACAGACGCCGGCTTGGATGCGCTGGCTGCTCTGGAACATGCCGTACCACGCCGAGCATCACGGATGGCCGGCGGTGCCGTTTCACGCGCTTCCCAAGCTCCATGAGACGGTGCGCGAGCATCTGGTGCACCGGGTCAGCCCCGCATACCTGCACACCCACGGCGGCCGCGAGCCCACCTCCGAAGCGCCGTCGAGGTCGTCCGGGTAGCAAGATCTCGACGAAGCGGTCCTCGCCAACATCCGCTCCCGCATCCGCTGCGCCCCATCCCCTGCGACCAGCGAAACCCGGGCGCCAAACGCATCGTGACTGACAGCGCCGCCATCGCCCACGACGCGCACTGCGAGCCAGCGGACGGACCGAAAGCGCGCATTCGAGTTCGACATGCCGCGCCCAGGAAACCGATCTCTCGTCGATCGCGCATCAGCGAAACGTGCGGCGCCGCTCGCGAAATCAACATGTGCAGAGGAGAGTTCGATCTCGCATAATCGGCGTGGATGGAGCACCCCAGTGGGCAAGGCGGAGCCGTTGTCGGGATCGACCTCGGCACGACGAACTCCGTAGTCGCGACCGTCCTCAACAACACCGTCGAGGTCATCCGCGATCGCAACGGCACCGGCCTGGTCCCCTCCTCGGTGGCGTTCGTCCCCAACGGAGAGACGCTTGTCGGCCGACGGGCCCGTGAGCGAGCGTTGCTCGACCCCCAAAACACGATCTCGTCGGCCAAGCGCATCATCGGGCGGCCCTGCTCGGCCCCTGAAACCCAGCGCATCATCGCGCAACTGCCATACACGGTGTCCCCGGGCCCGAACGATGGCCCGATCATCCACACCCGCGCCGGCGAGAAGTCGGTCATCGAGATCGCGACGCGGATCTTGAGCCACCTGCGGGCAGGGGCCGAACAACGCCTCGGGCAACCAGTCACCGGGTGCGTAGTGACGGTTCCTGCGAACTTCTCCGACGGACAGCGCGAGGCGACGCGCCGCGCTGCGGTCGCTGCCGGCATGTCCGTCTTGCGGATCTTGAACGAGCCCACGGCGGCCGCGGTCGCGCTCGCGCTCGGCGGTGATGGCTACCGTCGCATCGGCGTGTTCGACCTCGGTGGGGGAACCTTCGACTTCACGGTGCTCGCGGTGCACGACGGCCTGTTCGAGGTGCTCGCGACCGGAGGCGAGGCCTACCTGGGCGGCGACGACTTCGATGCTGTGCTTGCCGACCGATTCGCGGATGGGTTCCTTCGCCAGCACCGTGTCGATCTCAACGCCGACGCCAGCGCGCGAGCTCGGCTACTGGCGGCCGCTCAAAGGGCCAAGGTCTCGCTGTCGGAGCAAGGCATGTTGGACGGAGTCATTCACGACATCGCCTACGGTGTGGACGGCCACGAACTCGCCCTCGAATACAGCATCTCGCGGGCGGACTTCGAAGCACTGATCGCGCAGCAGATCGATCGTGCGATGAACACGACCAAGCAGGTCCTGGCCGAGGCCAACCTCTCACCGAGAGACATCGACGAGGTCGCCCTGGTCGGAGGCTCGACCCAGATCCCCCTGGTACGCCGCCGGGTCACGCGACTGTTTGGAGTCGAACCCAACACCACCGCCAACCCCCTCGAGACCGTCGCCATCGGTGCTGCGATCCATGCCAACGCGCTGTGGATGGCCGCCCAGGCGCCGCCAACCTCGGCCGCTGCGCCTCAGGAGCCGGGTCCGGGGCTGCTGATGGACGTCACTTCGCACGCCCTCGGTGTGGCGACGGTGGGTGACAACGTTCAAATCCTGATCGGCAAGAACACAACCATCCCCTGCGAAGGCAATCACATCTTCTCGACCGTACGAGACAACCAGCAACAGGTCACGATCCGCATCTGCCAGGGCGTCGCCCCGCGCTTCAGCGAGTCCGTGCTCTTGGGCGAGCTCAAGCTGTTGAATCTGCACCCTGCGCCGCGCGGCGAAACACAAGTTGCCGTCGAGTTCATCGTGGACGCAAACGGCATCCTGCAAGTCAGCGCTCGCGACCTGGCCACGGGTCAACAGACCGGCGCGGTGCTTTCCGTCCGTGGCCTCGAGCCCGCAGCAAGATGACCGCATACGCCGAAGCTTTCTGGACGCGGGTCATGGAGCTCTCCACGACGCTCGACGCGATGTCCTACTATCAGTTGCTCGACGTCGACCTGAAGGCGCCCCGTCAAGAGATCGAGCAGGCGTACTACCGACGCGCCCGCAACATCCACCCCGACCGGCACACCTACGAAGAGGACCCGAACCGCAAGCACGCGTTGGTACGGCTGTATGCCCGCTTCGGCGAGGCGTTTCGTGTGTTGCGTGACTCGAGCCTGCGCGCCGCATACGAGGCCGAGCTTGCCGCGGGTCGAACCCGGCTCAGCAAGGAGGCCGAACAAGCGTCGCGCCTGCAGAGCACGGGTCCAGACCCACGTACACCACACGCAGCAAAGCTCCTGCAGACGGCGAACAAGCTGCTCGCCGCCGGCAACACCGCGGGAGGACGCGCGCAGCTCCAGCTCGCGAAACAGTTCGAACCGGACTCCTTGGCGATCAAGCGCGCAATCGAAGCGTGTGACCGGGCTGAGCAGCAGTCTCAGGACTGAGTCCCGGCCTGGTCGAGGCTGTCACCGGATTGTTACGGACTTTCGGCGCGGCTGGCCGGGTTTCGATGCGAGCGTCGGTTTCGACGTTGCGAGGACACCCGATGGCATCCCTTCTCCCCTCAGTATGGTCCGTTCCCAGCATCTTCCACGAGCGGTTGGGAGCGTCGGTCGGCCGGCAGCGTCTCATGGCACACGAAGGCCACCTGTTGCTGATTCTCCACGAGGTACCCGAGCCCGGAGTACCGGAGCGGCAAGGAGTCTTCTTCTGGCGAGACCCCAGCGGAAAGTGGAGCACCAACGTTCGCGGCAACGGACTGTCGGAACTTCGGGGGCTGGTGACTCGCTACATCGACCGAGTGGACGCGCTCGAGTCGGCGTTCGCGGCAGCGAAGTCCGTCGAGCGTCTGTTCCCGGTCTTGCGGGCCGCCACCCCGATCGAGCGGGCCAGCAAACACATGCACGAGGTGCTGCAAGCTGCGCGAGAAGCGGAGCGCCAGGACAAAGACATCATCAACATCCGAGACTTGGCGGGTGAGGTCGTTCGCGCAGCGGAGCTCCTCAACGCCGAGGCCCGTACCGCCCTGGAGTTCGACATCGCCGAGAGCGCAGAATCTCAAGCCAAAGCGAACCGCGCGCTCGCCGAAGCTGGGCAGCGGCTCAACCTGCTGGCCGCCGTCTTCCTCCCGCTCACCGCGGTCGCGTCGGTCTTCGGCATGAACTTGCCCAGTGGCCTGGAGAATGTCGCCAACCCGATGCTGTTTTGGGTCGTTCTCGTCGTCGGGATCGGAGTCGGGCTGCTCGTCCGCGGTGGATTGAACCGCGAACGTTCTGACTCGACGACCTAGTCTGTGGGGGAACCTGTCGGTTTCCCCCGCGGCGGGAGCCAAGCTCCCTTCACGACCCCTTCCAAGTTCGGGCTGCGCCCTCGCTAGTATCCCTCCTGGGCGGGCGACTCGTTTCACGCGATTTGGGGTAGATTCCCCGCATGAACGCCGGGGAAAAAACCGAAACAGAGCCGCACGTGCACGGCCCGGACTGCAACCACGACCACGGTCACCACCACCACGCGCACCAGGAGCCGGCGAAGCGGACCGAACGCCCTGGCCGCAACGATCCGTGCTGGTGCGGGAGCGAGGTCAAGTACAAGAAGTGTCACCTGCAAAGCGACAACGCCTAGCCCGTCGCTCGGCGAAGCCCGGCGGGGCCGATCGCGACCCACACCCCGTGGCGACGCAGCACGCGGTGCTCTAAGCTGCCGCCGTGGGCTCCGCCGACAACACCCTGCCCATGGCGGCATCGGAGCCGTCCGATTCGCTGCTGCCGGGGCAACTGTTTGGGCGGTACCTGGTGGTCGATCGAGTCGGCGCGGGTGGGATTGGCGAAGTCTACGCCGCGTACGACCCATCGCTGGATCGCCGCATCGCCCTCAAAGTGATGCAAGGGGGCGCGGACGAAGAAACGTCGAGCCAAGGAGCCGCGGGACTGGTCCGCGAGGCCAAAGCGTTGGCCAGCCTTTCCCACCCCAACGTCGTCACGGTGCACGAGGTCGGGCAAGAAGAAGACCGCGTCTACGTCGCGATGGAGCTGGTCGACGGGCGAGACCTCGAGCAGTGGATCGCCGAAAACACAGAGCGCCCGTGGCGGGTCACGCTGGGTGTCTTCATGGACGCCGGAAGGGGCCTCGCGGCAGCCCACGCTCGCGGGATCCTGCACCGAGACTTCAAGCCCGCCAACGTGCTCATCGGGCACGACGACTGGGTTCGAGTCTCAGACTTCGGACTCGCCACGCTGCTGAGCGGGGACGACAGGCTCACCGTGTCTCGCGCCGAAGACGAGCTGTCGTTCGCGTCGATGGATGCCTCGAGGACGCTCGAGGGAGGAATGATCGGCACGCCGTACTACATGGCGCCCGAGCAGATCGACGGCCAGGCGACGGTCCGTAGCGACATCTATGCGTTCTGCCTGGCCCTGCACGACGCGATCTACGGCGAGCGTGCATTCGAGGCGGCGAGCTTGCTCGAGCTGGCCACACTGAAATCCACCAACCCACCGACGGATCCGGACGACACCCGGGGCGTCCCGGCGTTGGTCCGCAGCGCGGTCGAGCGCGGACTGCGGCCAGACCCGGACGAACGATGGCCCTCGATGGACGCGTTGCTCGAGCAGCTTCAACAAGCGCTCAACCCCCCGCGACGGTCGGCGTTGCCCTGGGTACTGGGGCTCGGCGGCATCGCAGCGGGGGCCGCGATTCTCGTCCAGAGCACCCCCGAAGCCTGCACCGGCGCCGCGGATGCGCTGGACCCGACGTGGAACCCCGCCCGCCGTGCGGCCGTGATCGCCGGTATCGCGGACAGCAACTCGCCGATTGCGGCCGAGACCGCAACACGGCTCGAGCCCAAACTCGACGCCTTCTCCGACGCCTGGACCCGGGCACACACCCGGGTCTGCGAAGCAACGCAGCGAGGCGAGCAGTCCACGGCTTTGCTCGACCAGCGGATGACTTGTCTACAGCGGCAACTGCTCGACTTCAACGCTGCCTTGGGCGTCCTCGAGCACGCGGATGCACAAGTCGTTCGGCGGGCCATCCGCGTGGCAAGCACCCTTCCACAACCGGCCCGTTGCGAATCTCAGGCGGCGGACCCAGAGTCGATGGAGGCCTCTCCCGCCCTGGAAGAGGCGCGGACCCAACAAGCCCACATCGCCGCGCTTCTGGCCGCGGGAAAGTACAGCGACGCGCAGCCACTCGCGGAGGCATTGCTCGAGTCGGCCACCGCACTGGAAGCCCCTCGGTTTCTCGGGGAGGCGCTCCTCACCCTTGGCAACACGCTGTACGAAAACGGACGACTCGATGCCGCCGTAGACGCCCTCGAACGAGCCGCGTTTCAAGGCGTCGCGTCGAATGCCCCCAAGACCGTGATGGGGGCGGCCACCGTGCTGACCGTCGTCGAGAGCGAGGCCGGCCATCCCGATGCCGGTCTGCGGTGGTCCAGGCTCGCGGAGGCCACCCTCGAAGCCGCGGGAGGGCGCGACACCGACCGTGCCGTCCACCACGCAAACCGGGCCACCGCATTCAGCAGGAAGGGAGACTACGCGACAGCCGAGGCCGCGGTTCGCAAAGCCCTCGAGTTCAGCGACGGCATTACAGAGCAGCAGCGTGTGACCTTGCTGCAGACGCTGGCCGGTGTTCTCTTCTATCAATCGCGGTTTGATGAAGCGATCGACCTACAGACGCAGGCGCTCGAGGAACTCGAATCGACGCTAGGCCCGGAGCACCCCGCGGTGGGGTTGGCCCTCTTCAACCTCGGCACGTTCTACATTTCGCAGGGCAAGTTCGCCGACGGCGACCGAACCCTCGCGGACGCGCTCGAGATTCAAGAACACAGCCTCGGGCTGCATCACACAGACGTCGCGGACACGCTCAACAGCCTGGGCGCCTCCCTGTACCAGCAGGGAAAGTTCGCCGAGGCTGTCGTCCCGCTGGAGCGGGCGCTCGAGATCAAGAAGCGCGAGCTGAGCCCCGACCACCCCCAAGTTCTCGACGCCAACGTCAATGTCGCCCTGCTGATCGCGGAGAACGGTGAACTCGAGCGAGGTGTGGAGATGCTGGAGGATGTGGTGCGGCGGATCGAGGAGTCCGAAGACACACCCGGGATCACGCAGTCGTCGGCCTTCTTCAACTTGGGGCGCCTGTGGCAGAAGCAGGGCCGTCTCGACGAAGCCGGAGTACTCCTCGAAAAGGCGCTTCGGCTCGATGAGGAGCGATTGGGCAAAGACGATCCCCGACTTGCAATGCTGCTCATGGGGCTGGGCGTCCTCCGCAAAGGGCAAGAGCGACCCGCGGAGGCGCTCGCGATCTACCAACGAGCGCTCGAGATTCAGGAGGGCAAGCTCGAGCCCAGCCACCCTGCCATCCTTGCCGCTCTGAACAACATCGCTGCGACCCACCTCGTGTTGGGTCAACCGCAGAAGGCCAAGGAAACCGCCGACCGATTGCTCGTCGCCAGCGAGAGCCGGGAGGACTACATCGGGCGCGCCAACTACCTGCTGGCTCAGGCCCACCTCGCAGCTGGAGAGCGAGGCCAAGCGCTCAGGATCGGGCGGAAGGCGTTGGCGGTGCACCGCGAAGTCGATGAACTCCAGCCGGATCTCGGCGAGGTTGAGGCGTTCGTGGCCGAGCTCGAGTGAACGGAGCGAAACCGCGCAGCTCGTCGAAACCATCACGAATGTTGGCAATTTATAGTTAGCTTTGTTATTTAAATAGTGTGTTGGGGATGGCGATGCGTCGGTGGGGAGTCCTTGGAGCCTTCTGCTTGGGCCTGATGGGCTGCGACGGAGCCTTGGCAGGCGGCGAGAGTGAGCCCGAGCCAGAGCCGGACGTCCACGAGCCCGAGGACTTCGATCCAAGCGGGAGCTACCCGACCCAACCCGAGCCGCGACCCGACGTCGAGCCCGAGCCCGAGCCCGAGCCCGACGCTCTCAGCAGCGGGTTCATCTCCGATCCCGACGGCGGCATCGAGAGCTACGAGTGCGACCTGTACGAACAGGACTGCGACGCTGGCGAGAAGTGCAACGTCTGGGCGAACGACGGAGGCAATGCCTGGAACGCAACCAAGTGCGTCGAGGTCGACCCCTCGCCCGACCTCGCGGGTGAAGAGTGCGAGGTCGAAGGGAGCGGAGTCTCGGGGATCGACAGTTGCGAGGCCGGAGCGTTTTGCTGGGACATCAACACGGAGAACAAGGGGATGTGCGTGCCGTACTGCCAAGGTTCGCCGAACGTTCCGACCTGCGGCAATCCCCACGAGAGCCCCGCGGCAGGCAAAGAGTTCTGCATCTGCCTGCCTGCGTGCGACCCACTCCTCAACGACTGCCCCGTCGGGTGTGGCTGTTATGCGACGGACAGCCGCTTCCAGTGTGTGCCCGATGCCTCGGGACCTGATCTCGGTCTGTTTGGCGACCCCTGCGAGTTCACCAACGCCTGCGACCCGGGCTTGAGCTGCACCGGCTCGGAGTATGTCGAGTGCGACGGAGCCTCGTGTTGCACGTACTTCTGCTCCCTTGCGAAGCAAGATGCATGTCCCGGCGAGCACATCTGCCGCTCGGTCTACGAGGAAGGCCAGACCCCTCCCGGGTACGAGGACGTCGGACTCTGCCTGCTCCCGGACGAAGAGTGACCGTACGGGGCGCTCTGGGCTACATCTCACAACCTCGTCGCGGCGGCTCGGAGCGGATTTGGGGCCGAGGGCTAGGAGCGGAGCCGCAGCTGTACCGAGGTACTGCAAGGTTTCGCGACGACGCCATCGGGCCCAAAGACCAGCGAGACTGCGTGGCGAGGCTACGAGATGTGCTCTAGTCTCGGGGACATGGCCTCTCGAAGATCTCTCGGGTCCTGGCTCCGCCTCGCGCTCCTCGGCGGTGCGGCAGTGCTCGCGAGCTGCCATGGCGACGACTTCGACCGCCTCGCCTCCGACGAATGCCGGTTCGAACCCGAGCGCTGCGACGGTGGGGCCGGAGCCCTGTGCGACAACAACGGAGACTGCGCCGATCCTCTGTTCTGCTGCGACGACGGCAACTGCGGAGGCGGCATGTGCACCGCGGACTGCCGCGACGACTTCGACTGCCCGGGGGGGATGCGGTGTCAGCACGACATGTGCTTCTACGCCTGCGACAGCGACCGCGACTGCGCCCCCGAGATGAGCTGCGAGCACGGCAAGACCGTGTGCGAGTACGACTGAGCGCACTCGCCACCGAAGTCAACACCCAGGCTGCTACGATGCGACCTTGAGCGTCGCGTCTCGCCGCGTCACGCGAGCACGCTGGGCGCGGCTTCTGATCTGCGCTCGTGCCCGGACGACCGAGACCGCGAGCGCCTTGCGGACAACGTCACTTCTGCCTTCGGCTACGACGACGCCCCCACCTCGGAGGATGACGGTCGTGCGGCAGACCTTGTCGATGCCTCCGCGCGGACCGTTGACATCGTCGATCCGCACCACGACGCGTTCGATGGCGGGTGCGAACCTGACGAGCGCGAGAGAAACGTGGTCCTGAAGCTCTGCTTCGGTCTCCGGAACCACAACGAGTTTGCGGGTACGAATCTCCACGAACATGTGGAAAAGGTGACACTTCTGGGGCAAGCGGCAGCAAGGGATTCAACTTTTTTCGCCGAAACGCGCCCCACCGATTCCGATCACCGCAGCGCCTCTTCCATGCTACATGTAGGTGGTGTCCGTACAGCGTTGTGCATCTGCCCTTTCAGCATGTGTTGCGGTCGCGCTGATGGGGTGTGCGAGTCCTTCGACAGGACCCGACGGCGAGTCGAACCCCGGAGGAAAAGCCGACGAGGCGGTCTCGCCGGAGGCTGTCGAAGTCGTGGAGGTCTACGACATCGAGGCACTCAACGAAGGACTCGACCCCGCCTTGCCGATGACGGACATCGCGTTCTATCTGACGGAGGGTGGGCCGATTCGCTGGTCGAGCATGGTCACGGGCATCGAGCGTGCGCGGGCGATCTACGCGGATGTTGGGATGCAGCTCCGCGTCGTATGGGCGGGCAACCTCGAGGTCCCTGATGACTGGCAGACGCTGGAGGCAAGCGTACTCACCGAACCCAACGTCGGACCGGAGCTGCGAGAGTCAGACTTGTACGCCCACATCGAGCTCCAGGCAGCCGAGCTGACCAACCGCACCGAAGACATCTTTGACGCGATGACTGCAGTCCTGCCCGCTGACGACCTCGACCTCGACCCAGCCCGAGTCGTCCATATCCTGGATCTACGGACGGTTCCGATTTCATTCTACGACTGGGGCGACGATGGTTGGGAACTCAACGAGGTCGGCACCGCGGGGCTCTCGTTTCCGCCGTACATCCACCACGACCGGATCCCCAGGCATCTGCGCGGCGTGATCACGATGTCCTCGACCACCGCGCTCGCCCACGAGCTCGGACACAAGCTGATGAACGTCTCTCATGAAGGCGTCGGGGTGTGCCCGCAGTTCGCGACCTACGGCGAGGACCTGATGCTCTACGGAGCCGGCACACGTATCCCCAGCGGCGAGGAGGGCCGGTGGCAGCAGGAGCGCCTCCACCTGAGCCCGTTTGTCTACCAGCAGGACGGCAAGGCAAAGCGCCACAACGCCGACTTTGAAGCCGCGGGCGCCTACGACGACCCGATCTATGGCGAGTTCATCGTCGACCCCGTCTGCGAGTAGGGTGCGCCTCACGCCTCGAGCACGAGGCCGCGAGGGTCGCTGGTAAACGCCGCGCCCCGCAGCGTCTCTGCCAGCCCAGAGGTGCGTGCCGGCTCGCCGTCGATCGTCTCGATGCGCAGGAGCTTGCCGCGTTGACGCTTGGCCACCACACACAGCGCACGTGCAGCCATGGTGGCCACCTCGGGATCGTCGGCGGCGGGAAAGCTGACCATGCGCTTGCCACCCTTGTCGACGAACAGCGCCAGTTCGCCGCCGACGAGCACGACCGACGCTCCCGGCACCCGGCGCGGACCGGTCTTGTGATCGGGATCGCGGTACGGCCACGGCAACATCCACCCAAACGGGTTCGCCGGATCGGTCGCCGCGAGGACAACCACGTCTCGTTCGGTGGTGTCGTTCTTGACCGCACGAAGGCGATCCACGGCGCCGGCCGAAGCAAACTGCGCGCCACCGAGGCCTTCGACAAAGTAGCCGCGCCGGATCTTGCCGCTGTCCTCCATGGCCCGAAGCACCTTGTAGACCGCAGAGAACCCACCGGGCATCGGCTCGAGTCCGGTGACCTCCCGGGTGACGACGCCGTGTCGTTCGAGAAGCGTGACCGCGCGAGCATGCGCGCGCTGAGTCGGCGTCACGTCGGGCGCAAGAAGCTGCTCGACGAGTGACCACCGACCTCCGAGACCCGTACCTCCCCCAACGCCGCCGCGGAGCCCTCGGCCACGAGTGGGCTTGGCCGGCCGAAGCAGGCTCCGCACCGCGGAGAACGTGTCGTTGGTGACCAGACCCGCCCAGACGAGGTCGCTCAACGCTTCACGGACCTCCCGGACCCGCGTGCCCGCGCCGCATGCGATCTGCAGCTCGTTGAGGAAACACGCGCCTCGTGCTCGGAGGGCATCGAGGAGCTGATGATGAATCGGGTCCAGGTCTTGTGGAACCTCGGGCGGCTCCAGCAGCACCGCCGCCCGCTCCCGCCGGTAGAACACCACCCGGCCGTCGGTCTTCCCCAGCGCGCCACAACCGACCCAAACCAACCATCCCATCGCCCCGAGCTCGTCCAGGTTGCGAGGATGAAACCCAGGGACCCGGTCCGGGAGGATGACCGTCTCGAGCTCTTTCCAAGACAGTGCCAGGCCCTCGAGCTGAGCGATCGCCTCCTCGAGTCGACCCGGGCCGATCTCGGCGCGCCCGATGCCGTGCCACTGCGGAAGAAACCGGGTGAGCGCGGTGGCCTCGACCGGTGCGATCTCACCGCGCAGCTTGGCGAGCGTGTGCCGCTTGATCCGCCGGAGCACGTCCGGGTCGCACCATTCTTCACCCGACTGCCCGGGCCGGAACTCCCCGCGCAGTACCTTGTCGTCCCGCTCGAGAATCGCGAGGGTCTCGACAGCGCGGTCCAACGGAACGCCGTAGCGGGTCGCCAGCGCGGATGCGAGGAACGGCGCGTGGGTTCGGGCGTAGCGCTGTACGAGCGTCAGCCAGGCATCGGGGACCGTCTGCAAGAACACCGTGGGCACCCCACCGGGGATGTTGCTCCCGACCGCATCCCGGTAGAGCGAGACGTCCTCGACCGCGACATAGCGTTCTTCCCCCGCAACCCGAATGGGCACCGCCCGGCGCGCCTTGACGAGCTGCTCGAGCCACGGCTCGCAGTCCTCGGTCGTGCGGAGCTGAGCCTCTTCGACGCCGAGGTCGCCGACCCGGCGCAGCACATCGTGGAGCGCATCGAAGTGGCGCGCTCGATAGTCCGGCTCGATCGACTGGAGCTCAGCCTCGATCTGCTCGATCACCGCCGCGTCGAGCAGCTCTCGGAGCTCTTCCTGCCCCAGGAGCTCGCGCAGGAGCTTGCGGTCCAGGGAGAGGGCCTGGGCCTTGCGCTCCGCAAGTGGTGAATCGCCCTCGTAGAGGTAGGCCGCGACGTAGGCGAAGACCAGACTCCGCGCAAACGGGGACGCACTGGGCGTCTCGACAACGTCGACCTTGATGTCCTGTCGCCGGATCGCGCGGAGCGTGGCGATGAGCTCCGGAAGATCGAACACGTCCTGGAGGCAGGCCCGGTACGTCTCGATGATGATCGGAAACGACGGATACTCGCGCGCGACCGCCAGCAGCTGTTGGGACTTGAGTCGCTGCTGCCACAACGGCGTGCGGGCCCCTGCCCTCATTCGCGGCAGAAGCAGTGCACGCCCCGCGTTCTCCCGGAACTGTCCGGAGAAGAGGGCCGAATGGGCGAGCTGCTGCACGACCTGTTCCTCGACCTCATCGGGGTCCGGGAGCAAGATGTCCACCTCCGGAACCTCGTCGACCTCGACCAGGCGCAACACGATCCCGTCGTCGCTCCACATCGCTTGCACCTCAAAGCCGAAGTGCGATTCGAGTTGGGCTTGAATGGCCAGCGCCCACGGAGCGTGAACCCGAGATCCCAGTGGGGAGAGGATGCAGATCCGCCAATCTCCGAGTTCATCGCGAAAGCGCTCGACGGTGATGCGCTTGTCGGTGGGAAGCGTCCCGGTGGCTTCGTGCTGCTCGTGTACGTAGGCGACGAGGTTCTGGGCGGCATACGCATCGAGGGCGTAGTCCTTCTGAAGCCATGCCTGCGCTTCTTCGGCGGGTTTTCGAGCCACGGCATGCGCAAAGGCACCCATCGCGCGGCCCAGCGCCGCAGGTCTCCCCGGGCCGTCCCCTCGCCAGAACGGGAGACGACCGCTCTCTCCGGGTGCGGGCGACACCATCACCCGATCTCGCGTGATCTGATCGATCCGCCAAGTCGTCGCACCCAGCATGATGTTCTGCCCTGCTGCCGACTCGTGCACCATCTCCTCGTCGAGCTCGCCAAGCCGAGGCCCTCCGTCGCCCAGGTGCACGCTGTAGGATCCGCGGTCCGGAATCGTGCCCGCGTTGAACACCGCGACCTGCTTGCTACCCCGGCGCGCCGACAGCACGTCTGAGTCGCGGTCCCAGGTGATCCGCGGTCGCAGGTCGGCGAACGCATGCGAGGGATAGCGACCTGCCAACATGTCGAGCACGCCCGTGAACGCGTCGATCGGAAGCTCGGCGAACGTGGCCGACCGCTTGATGATCCGCTGAACCTCGGCGAGCGGCTGGTCCTCGACGACGCACATCGAGACCAGTTGCTGGGCAAGTACGTCGAGTGGGTTGCGCAGGTACGCGATCGGCTCGATGTTGCCGCCCCGCATCCGCTCGGACAGCACCACGCACTCCAACAGGTCACCGCGGTGCTTGGGGAAGATGCGCCCCTTGGAGACCTCGCCCACCGAGTGGCCGGCCCGTCCGACCCGCTGCAGACCGCGACTGACCGCGCCTGGTGACTCGACGAGGACGACGAGGTCGACCGCGCCCATGTCGATGCCCAACTCGAGGGAGCTCGTCGCCACGATGCACCGGATCGCGCCGGTCTTGAGCATCTCCTCGGTTTGCTCGCGCTGCTCTCGGGACACCGACCCGTGGTGGGCCCGCGCGAGGTCGGGCTTCTTGGACTGGTCGAGCAGCCGCTGACACAGCCGTTCGCACAAGCCCCGAGAGTTGACGAAGATGATCGTCGTCTGGTGCTGCTCGATGAGGTCGAGCAGCCGCGGATAGATCGCCGGCCAGATGGAGTTGTCGAGCGGTTCGAACGTCGCCGGCTGGGTGACCGTGAGTCCTTCGTCGTCGTCGAGCGGCCCGAGCTCCTCGCCATCGTCCTCGCGAAGGACCCGCTCGATGCCCTCACTAGGCCGGGTCATGTCCGGCACCGGGACCGTGATGCTGAGGTCGACCTTGGGGGGTGCGCTGGTGTCGACGATGCTCACCGGGCGGTCACCCCCGAGGAACTTCGCCACCTCTTCGAGCGGCGTCGCCGTGGCCGAGAGCCCGATCCGCTGAGGGTCTCGAATGCAGCCCGCTGCCAACCGCTCCAGAGACAGCGAGAGGTGGGCGCCGCGCTTGGTCGGACACAGCGCATGCACCTCGTCGATGATCACCGTCTCGACGGTCTGCAGGTTGGCGCGGGCTTGGCTGAGCAGCAGCAGGTAGAGCGACTCTGGCGTGGTGACCAGGATGTCGGGGGGATGGCGGAGCTGCTGCGCACGCTCGCGTTGCGGCGTATCGCCCGTCCGCACGCCCACCGTCGGCATCCGGACCTTGGCCCGGACGCGCTGCGCCGCCGCGTCGATACCGATCATCGGCGCCCGAAGGTTCCGCTCGACGTCGTAGACCAGCGCCTTGAGCGGGCTGATGTAGAGCGTCTTGACGCCCTTGCTCTCCGACTCCTTGCGACTCGCCCGGCTGCAACGATCGATGGCCCACAAGAACGCGGCCAACGTCTTGCCGCTGCCGGTGGGTGCGATCAGGAGGCTGTGCTCCCCCTTGGCGATCCGCGGCCACCCCTGCGCCTGCACCTCCGTGGGCGCCTCGAAGGACGCATCGAACCAGGCGCGCGTCGCGGGGCCGAAGAGCTCCACCGAGGCAGTGTGCCGGGTCGGGACGAGGGACGCCAGCGACCTCCTGACAGGAGCTGTCAGCAGACCCCGGCACCCGCCGCCCGGGCTACACTGCGATGGTGTTTGCAGGGTGCCGTTGTCCTCGGTGTGCCGACGCCACGCTCGCCGTCGCGAGCATCGAGGGGCGCAAGGCGCTGGGCTGTCCGCACTGCTCCGGCGCGTTCGTCGGCGCCGAGCTCGGCCTGCGATTGCTGGCC
>CAJXVA010000022.1 GCA_913061055.1 uncultured Pseudomonadota bacterium | reverse complement strand
ATGAAGCCGACCACGCATCAGCTCGAATTCACCAGCCAGGAGCTTGCCGAGATGCTCTGCGAGTACGAAGACGCGGCACGCATCTTCTCGGGCTGGCCCGTATTTGAGCGCCTGGCGGACCGCCTCGTGGGATTGCACGTTCGCGCTGAATTGCAGCTTGCCGAGGGCGATGCCGCCGCGGCGAGGACCATCGCCCGTATCGATGTGCTGATGTCGGTCCCGTTCCATCAACTGGCGCGAGAAGCGGATCCGCCACGGCGCCGGGAGATGTCGCAGGTATGCAACTCCACCGCAGCGCTGGGACCCATGGAGCGTCTTCTCGTGAACGCGACCCGGGAGGGGTTCCGCAGCGAGGAGAGCTTCTTTCGCGGAGTGGTGCGCTCCGAGGTCGCACGGCTAGGTTCTCACGGAGGAGCAAGAACGGATGTTCTCAGCACCGCGGAGGCTGCGATCGTCGCACGCGTCACGGCAAAGACGATCCGGGCGTGGGTCGCATCCGGGCGGTTGGAACCACTGGGGGGCCGGCCGTATAAGTTCCGAAGAGAGACCGTTGAGACGGCCCGCGATCGGATGCCGTGTGAGCGAAGCGTGGTCGACTACGATGCCCGGGCGGAAGAAATTCTCGGTGGGAAGCGACGCCGATGACCCGCAGCTCGAACAGCGACGGACTCCCACGCGGCCTCTACCTGCGGGGCGCGAAAATCTCGATCTCCTACACCGATGAGCACGGCAAGGCACGAGCCCGAACGAGCGGTTTCGGGCCAGAAGACGCCGACAAGGCCGTCCTTCTTCGCAACGCTATCCTTCGCAAGATCGAAGCGCGGAAGGCTGGTGCGGGACCGGGGACACACGATCGAAACTCGCTGAAGGCCGTCGCCGCGTGGTGGATTGACCTGCGCGAACGCAGAGGTCGGGAGACCTGGAAGGACGACGAAACCAGACTGCGGCTTCATGTGCTGCCCACCCTTGGACACCGCGGTATCGAGTCGATCAGTCCTTCGGATCTCGAAGAGGTCTTTCTCTCGCTGCGGGTAACGCCGCTCGAATCCACCGGAAAACCCCCCGCACCGAAGACGGTTTGGAACACGTACACGGCCCTGAAAGCGCTGTACCGAGACGCCAGAAAGAAAGGCCGTGCGAAGAACGACCCCTGCATCCTCACCGAAGAGGAACTCGGGCCGATAGAAGACGCCGATCCCGACTGGCGCGCGGGCGCAATCTTCTCTCGATCTGAGTGCGCGGCACTGATGTTCGATCCGCGGCTGCCCGATGAGCGCCGGCCGGTCTACGCGACGATGTACCTCACCGGGGTCCGCATCGGCGAACTCTGCGGACTGCGTGTCTCCGACTTCGACCGGAAGCGTCGACCGCTCGCTGCCCTTGGCATCGCGCGGCAATACAGTGGACGCCGCACCAAGACGAGAACGACCAAGGAGATGCCCGTTCACGCCGTGTTGTTCGAGGCGCTGTCTGCATGGCTCGACGAGACTTGGCCTGCGCTGTACGGCCGCAAGCCTGAGCCCGCGGACCTCATCTTCCCCCGTCTTCCAAGCGATGCGCCAAGCAAGAAGGGACCCGTCCGCGACAAGAACTACGAGCGTCGGCGCCGAGACGCAGACCTGAAGACGCTTGGCCTGGCCGCTCGCCGCGGTCACGACTTCCGCGCCAGCTTCATCACGCACGCCCTCGACGACGGCGCGGACCGGGCGGTCTTGGAACGCCTCACGCATCCGTCATCGGCGAAGGGCAGCGCGTTCGAGGGCTACCGACGCTTGCAGTGGGACGAGGCATGCCGGGCCGTGACCTCGCTCGAGGTTGAAGTCCCCGTGGACTCGACCGTCACCCTCGCGGCGGGCGATGACACCGACCCAGGCGACGAAGGCGGGGGCACATCGACACCGTCCTCAGGCCACAGCAGCTCGACACCGACAGGTCAAACCGGGGCCCGCCTCTCGAACCACGACAGTAACCACGACACAAAAAGAAAACCCCTGGAGATTCCAGGGGTTTTGGAGTGGAGGCGCCGGGAGTCGAACCCGGGTCCGGAAGCCCTCAAACAGGACATCTACGTGTGTAGTCATCAGTATTTAACGTTTGAGGTCGAAGCACGCCCGACGACCGGCGATCTTAAACCCGAGCCCCTTGATTTCGCCGCAACGCCGGAACGCTCGTTGCCGCTAGCCCGTGTGTTGACGACCCTTGCCCTACTCAGGCCCCTCAGGAAGGGTCGTGACGCCTAATTAGGCGACAGCGGCCAATTGGCCGTAGTTGCTGTTGTTTGCAACTGTGTTTTCCATTCCGTTTTTGACACGGCGGATTGGCCCCGCGACACGCAGTCTCTGCTCTCGTAAACCCCCGTCGAAACCGTTGCACCCCCAGAGGTGGGGTCCGTGGGTTGGTGTGGGCTCCCAACCGCCGAAGAAGCTCGGCGTCTGGGGCAGGCCACCGGGGAGGTGACCTGCGCACCGCGGCAGTATGTGTCCGCCCCACGGCCCGCGCAACCCCCTGGCACCGGGAAAGGCCCTACGGACTCGTTGCGAGCGGTGGGAAAGGCGCACCCGATGCGGGCCGAGCCGGGGCACCCCGAAGCGAGTCTGGGCAGGGCTCCCACGTTGGCTGACACTACCGGGGATGACCGTGGACGAGGTGATGGCGGAGCTCGAGGCGCTCCGTGATGAGAAGGTCCGCAAGCGCTACGTGAAGAACGGCGCGGGCAAGCACGTGTTCGGGGTCAAGCTCGGCGAGGTCCGGAAGATCGCCAAGCGCATCAAGACGGACCACGCGCTGGCGGTGGGGCTGTGGAAGACGAAGAACGTCGATGCGCGCCTGCTCGCGATCCTGATCCTCGACGTCGACAAGCTGACGAGCAAGCAGCTCGACCGCATGGTCCGCGCCGTGAAGTTTTCACAGGTCGCGATCTGGTTGGCCACCTACGTCACGAAGCACCACACCGACAAGGAGGCGCTGCGGGAGCGGTGGATGCAGGTGGAGCATCCGATGGCCGCGCGGGCAGGTTGGAGCCTGACCGCGACCCGCGTCGAGAAGGATCCGAAGGGTCTGGACCTCGTTGCCCTGCTCGATCGAATCGAGTCGGAGATGGGCGACGCTCCCGAGGTGACGCAGTGGACGATGAACATGTGCTTGGTGCAGATCGGCATCCACCACCGCAAGCACCGCAAGCGGGCGCTGCGGATCGGAGAGGCGCTGGGTGTGTATCGGGAGTACCCGAACGTCAAGGGCTGCACCTCGCCCTTCGCCCCGACGTGGATCGGGGAGATGGTTTCCCGCCAAGGCTGAGCCGGAGTGCGAACCGGCCGGCTTACAGGGCCGGGAAGATCGCGACGAAGAACACGATCAACGCCAGCAGCCCCGCTCCGGAGATCGCGATGCTCGTGCTCACCGGGTGCTTCGAGCGGGACTGCAGCGACACCTTCAGCGCGATGCCGAAGACGATCGGAGCGATCCAAAGCCCGCTCACCGTCACCAACATGGTCTCGGACAAGCTGTTGAAGAACACGAAATACAGCAGCGCCGCCCCCACACCCGCGGCGCCGATGCACAGGTTGGCCACGCGTTCCAGGCCGACGTAGTTCGGCACCGCGAGGTCGGTGCTCGGCTGCGTGGCCAAGGCGCGACCCGGATTGTGAAGCAGGGCTCGCGCGGCCGTGGCGGTCTGGACGCGGCGACCCACGACGGGCTCGAGCATCGCCTCGAGTGCGGCCCTGACCCCAGGAGGCAGGCTCGGGGCGAGCTTCCCGATCTCGACCTTCCCGGTGTTCGTATCGGTGGGCATCTGCTCGGGCCGCACGCCGGTCGCGATCACGAGGGTGGTCATCCCGGCGGCGTACAGGTCGCTGGCCGGCTGCGACTGCCCCATCATCTGCTCCATCGGAAAGTAGCCAAACGTGCCCACGGTGGTGGAGCCCTCCCGCAGGTGGTTTTTGATCGCACCGAAGTCGACCAGGTGCGGGACGCCGGCTGGGTCCAAGATGACGTTGGCCGGCTTGAGGTCGCGGTGAATGACCGGCGGCTGCAGGCTGTGCAAGTACTCGAGCACCGCGAGGAGGTGATCCAGCACGCCGCTGAGCTGCGGGCCGGTCATGACGTGGCCCAACGCGATGTGTTCTTCGAGGGACTGCCCTTCCACCCGGACGTAGACCGAGACCAGGGACGCGTCCTCGAGCTGTCCGAGGGCGGAGACCGGGTGTGCCTGCGCGCCGTCGTGGGCGAACAGCTCGATGTGCCGCGGAATGTTGGGGTGCGTGAGGGAGGCGAGGACTCGCGCTTCCCGCTCGAACAGCTCGAGCGACTTCCAGTCACCCATCCGACCCAGCTTGAGTTGTTTGAGCACGACGGGCGTGCCGTCGGCAGCGGTGGCGGCCCAGGCGTGGCTGAACCCGCCTTCTCCCAATGGGCGGTCGAGGCGGTAGCTTCCGTGCGCGCCTTGGACCTGCAGGTGGGGCTGAAGCTCCAGAACACTCACCGCGACGGAGTGTCTCACTTGCGCCATGCGCTACTTGTGTGGGTCTTAGAAACCTGACATATCCTACCTGTGACTGGTTGGTTGTCCTCGATCGCGCTCCTCACGCCTCTGATGGTCGGCTCGGTCGCACAACCGATCGAGCCCCAACACATCTATGGCGGCGACTTCGTGGACAGCTGTGGCTGGCCCTCGGTCGTCTACCTCTCCAGTGGTGGTGGAGCCTGCACGGGCACCTTGATTCACCCCCAGGTGGTGCTGACTGCGGCGCACTGCGTGACCGATGGAGTCCCCAGCGCGGTGCGCTTTGGCGAGAACGCTCAGACCGCGCAGCAGCTGGTGACCACGAGCACCTGTCGCCAAGGGCCAGGGTGGAACGGGGCCACCGCGCAGGGCCAAGACTACGCGTACTGCCTGCTCGACGCCCCGGTCACCTCGGTTCCGATCATCCCGGTGGTCAATGCGTGTGAAGCCTCGGCGGTCTACCAAGGTGCCCGCATCATGCACGTGGGCTTCGGGCGCGACCAAGACGGCAACAGCGGTCGAAAGAAGATGCTGGAGCTGAGCATCAACAACATCACGAACAACGGCGAGATCATCTCCGGGACGCCCAACGAGATCATCTGCAATGGAGACTCGGGCGGTCCGACGTTCGTCTACCTCGACCCGGCGCAAGGAGGCGATGGCACCTGGCGGGTCGCGGCGATTCACTCGTGGGCCCAGGGCGCCGACCCGGTGGACCCCAACTGCATGAACGCCGCGGGTAGCGTCTTGGCGACCAACGCCATCGACTGGATCGAGGAGGATTCGGGCATCGACATCACGCCGTGCGCGGACGGCAATACGTGGAGTCCGACGGCGCAGTGCGGTGGTGTGCCCACGTCGCCCTGGCTCGGCGACGGCACATACACCACGCAGTGCTCGACGCCCGATGTGGTGCAGTGGGCATCGACCTGTGGCGAAGGCCTCGACGCCACGCCCGACGGTGTCGCGCCGGTGGTCTCGATCGTCACCCCGACGATGGAGCAGGAATTCGACACGGACGGGACGACCCAGGTCGAGGTGCTGGCCGAGGCCTCCGACGAAGGGTGGGGCGTGGCCACCGTGGCGATGACGATTCGGGCGCTCGACTTGGGCGACGAGCAGGTGGATGTTCGCAATGAGTGGCAGGCATGGTCCTGGGACCTGACGCTTCCCAACGGGTCCTACGAGGTCACGCTCGTGGCGACGGACCACGCGGGCAACACGTCGGACATGCAGACGGTGTGTTTCGGCGTCGGTGGTCCCGGATGCGGCCTGGATGGCGGCTCCGAGGGCGGTGGCGACTCGTCCTCGGGAGGCCTCTCCAGTGGGACCGGCGGGGGCTCGGACTCCGAGGGCACCACCTCCGGTACCCCGGGCACGACGTCCGGAGCGAACACGGACCCGGGCGGCGATGCCGAGGGGAGCGGGAGTGGAAGCTCAGCCGGCGCGAGTGAGAACTCGAACTCCGGCGGTTGCCGGGTCGGCGGAGCGCCGAGCGGGGCGGGGCTACTCCTTTTGGGGTTCTTCGGACTTCGGCGTCGGCGGAACTGAGTCGAGCTGTTGTTCGAGCGCGAGAAGCTTGCGTTCCAGCATGCGCTCGTAGGGCACCTCGCCGAGGTGCTTGCGGGCGCGGGCGAGATGACGGCGCGCGGTGTCGGCTTGACCATCACGCGCTTCGGCCAAGGCGAGGCCCCACGCGGCACGAGCCTTTTCGATGTTGTTCGTTTCTGGGTGGTCGAGCGCGGACTCGAGAGCCGCGCGTGCCGCCGGAGTGTCCGATGCGTGGAGATCCGCGATGTTGAGGCCGACGCTGCACGCCAGTCGATTTTTCTCGTTGGTGGTGGTCTTGGTCGCTCGTGAGAACAGAGCCCGGGCCTCTTCGAAGTTGCCGCGAGCCTCGGCGATCCGACCCCGCGCTCGGGCCCGCCAATTCTTCTGGGCCATGACCGAACCGCGCAGGTCCGCGGCCCAACGGTCCGACTGATCCAGCGCCGTCATCGAAGCGTCGAGGTTTCCAAGGTTGAGTTCAACCCAGCCCAGGTTCTCGTAGAGCTGCGAGAGTGCGGCGTCAGCGTGACCATCATGCTCGACGGTGAGAGCGGCGATGGCTCTCTTTCCGTAGTTCCTGGACTCGTCAAGCCGGTCCGCGTAGGCGAGGGCCAAGGCGATGTCGCCCAGGCGTCCCGCGGCGTTGAGGTGGCGGGGCCCAAGCAGCCGCGCGTAGATTTTGTGGGCCTGGAGCTGGTCGGCCACGGCGCCGTCCGTCTCGCCTCGGACCTTTCTCAGGTGCGCCCGAACCGTGTACGCGCGCGCGATCTCGAGGGTTCCCTCCGCCTTCTGCGGTTCGTCGAGGAGAGAGGCAAGAATGGAATCGGCCTCGTCGTGTCGGTCGAGGCGCGTCGCGTATGACGCCATGCGAGCCCGGAGTTCGATGCCGCGGGGGGCTTCGAGGTCTCCGGCCACCTCGAGTCGTTCGAGGAAGGTCTTCGCTTCTGCGTAGGCCTCCTCGAAGCGGGCGGCGTGTTCGAAGATCTCGATTCGCACCTTGAATCCCTGGTCGAGGGCGAAGTCACCACCGGGGAATGTCTTCGCGATCGCGATCGCGGCCCCGGCGAAGAAGAGGGCGTCCTGTGCATCCCTTTGGTGGATGCTTTTCTGCTGCGCCAGTTCGTACAGCGCTCTCACGGTCGCTGCTCTTGCGTTGGCGCGCAGTCCCAGGATGACGGCGTCTTCGAGCATTCCGATTCCTCGGTTGACCTCCCCGATGAAGGTCAGTTGCGATCCCAAGGTCGCTCGAGCGTGGACGCGCAATGGGGGGTAGCCGAGCTCGTCGGCCTCGAGCAAGATCGCCTCCAAGGCCGCTTTCGCTTGGTCGGGGTCGCTGGCCCGGACTGCGTCGTACGGTGCCAACTCGATCTCGAGCTCACGCACCCGTGCACGGGCCTTGGGGTCTTCTGGGGGCGGGTACTCCGCACGGAGCGCTTCGAGGTCGGAGCATCGCCCGAGCGTCGGGAGCTCCTCGAGCGTGGTGGCCGCGCTCAGCGGAGCGTCCGGCTCTGGGCTGAGGAGGTTGTCGAGTCCAGATCCCACGGCATCGAGCCGGGTGTCCAGGCAGTGATAGCGGAGCTCCATGATGGCTTCGCTCTGCGCGTGCCGAACCTTCGCGGCTTCGCACGCATCCTGGCGCGCGGCGATCCACGACTTCGCAAACGCATCGTGCCGAGCCTGGACCGCCTGCACCTGTTGGGGGGGAATCGATGCGGCTTCGAGACTGGTCGCGAGTTGCCCCCGGACCTCGGCATTCCAAACCTCTTCGAGTGCGGTGCTCGCCCCCGCGCACGGCTCGTCGCCACCGCCTGCAACCACCGCCGCGGCCGCCACGACCAACGTGCCTCCGATGGTCAACACGCTCCACTGCCGCCGGCGGGAGGGAGCGAGGGGATCGAGCTCGCGAAGCAGTTCTTCCATCGACGCAAATCGATCGGTGGGCTGCGTCGATAAGCCGCGGGTCACCGCATCGCAGATCCGGCTCGGCACGTCGTGACTCGCCGGCACGGGTCTCAGCTCTCCCGCCTGCACGCTCAGGGAGAACTCGAAGGCGGTTTCCCCTTCGAAGGGGTGCTGGTCGAACAGCGCTTCGTACAGCGACGCGCAAAAGGAGAACTGGTCGCTGCGGGCGTCGGTGGGGGACCCCCGGTGCTGCTCGGGGGCCATGTAGCGCGGCGTTCCAACCCGCGTGGACTTCCGGCGCTCGCCGTCCATCTTCGCGAGGCCGAAGTCGAGCACCGTGACCCGCCCGCCCTCGGTCACCATCACGTTGGCGGGCTTGAAGTCGCGGTGCACCAGTCCTGCGTCGTGCGCCGCCGCCAGGCCGGCACCGGCGTGCATGTAGAGCTGAACAACCTCTGCCCAGGGGGTTTCTGGATGCTCGATGCGCCAGCGCCCGAGCGTCACGCCACGCAGATACTCCATCGCGATGAACAACATGTCACCGGCCGCGCCGACGTCGTAGATGGTGACGACCCCCGGATGCGACAGCTTCGCCATCGCTTTGGCTTCGCGGAAGCGCTCCGTGGTGTCGGCGGTCCCGTAGCCGTCGCCTTGAACCACCTTGAGAGCAATCCGGCGGTCCAGCTTCGGGTCCCACGCCGAGAACACGACACCCATCGCACCGGCGCCGACCCGCTCGATCAAGGTGTACCGGCTGATCTTCGTTCCCGGCTCGAGCTGAGGCGCCTGCGGCCCACTGGCGGCCCCATCGGGCAGCAGCGTCGCGTCCGGATCGGATCCAGACATCGCGGTGGCGTCCTGCGGAAGCTCCGACACGGGGTGCACGCAGTGTACTCCGCGGGAGCTACGGGAGTGAAACCCGCGGGGTGCTAGCCCTGCGGATCACAGCACGGACAGTCTTGGCGGGACCGAACGCTGTCGATGCGTCCCCGGGCGTCGAGCTCGGCGTCACAACAGCGGAAGAACGAGTCGCGAAGCTTGGCGCGGCCTCGCTGAACCCGCGACTTGATCGTCGAGTACGGGAGCTGCAACGCGTCGGCGACATCGGACTGGGCCTCGCCAAGCACGTCGACGCGGTGCACAGCCTCACGGTAGGGCTCGGGGAGCTCGTCGACGGTCACCCGCAGCCAGATACCCAGCAGCGCACGCTGGGCCTCGGACTGGGCTTCGATCGTCAGGCCTTCTGCATCGACGGCAGGGTCCGGGGGAGGGGGCGAGGCGCTGCGCTTTCGGTGTCGATCGATGACTGCGTTCCGAGCGACGGTGCGCACCCAGGGCGCCAGCGGGCGGTCCTCGGCGAGGGCATCTTTGGACGCGACGACCCGCAGCAACACGTCCTGCACGACGTCCTCGACCTCCGCCGCAGGCACCCTGCGCGCGATGTAGCGTCGCAGGTCGCCCGTGATGGAGGTCCAAGGGTGTTGCTCGAGGCTCATGTGCAGCACGTGGGTTCGCAGCAGGGCTCGTCTGCCGCGGCTTCGTTGGTTTCCTCGACCTTCGCCTCGGTCTGGACCGGTCGAGCACTGTCCACATCGGACTCGGTGATCGCAAAGACCTCCCACGCGTGCCCGTCCGGATCTCGCATCCAGATCTTGTCCATCACTGCGTAGCAGCATGTCACGTTGTCCTCCGGTCGAGCCTCGAGACCCGCGCCTCGCACGCGCAACGCGAACGCAGCAACGTCGCTCGGCGCCGGAACCTCGATACCGTAGTGGGCAGGGCTCTGTGGCGCGCGCGCCTGTGGCGTCTCGTTGAGGGTGAAGTTCAATCGGGGCTCGCTGAGCTCAAACTTGGCATATCCCGGCCGCTTCTTGACCGGTGCCAGTCCAAACATGCGTTCGTAGAAGGCGACGGAGAGGTCGAGATTCGAGACGGCCACAGCGACATGGACGCGGGGTTGGCTGAGAGTCATGTCCCCACCTACGAGCGAGGTCCTGCGTGGACGCAGGATTTCTGCTCGGCGGGTGGATCTACGCTTCGGATCGGGGGGCAGCGGCCACGAAGCCGCAGATCATCGCCACCACGAGCGCGATGAGGCCCAGCCCAAGCTCGAGCCACGCGTCCTGGCGGCTGGGCACGGCGAGGGTGTCGAGCAGCACGCCGTGAAGCTGCGCGGGGTCGCCTTGCACTTGGACGAGCGTCGCGAGGATGTCCGGATCGAGAGGCTCGGTCTTGCCGTTGAGACTGGTGGGTTGGGTCCGCACGAACGTCGCCGATGGTGCGACACGAGCGACGACGACGGCGACCCCAGGCTCGATCGGGTTGCCCCCGCTGGGCGCGTCGTCTTCAGCGACGACCGCAGGCGTGCCGACGACCGGCACGAGGACGGCGATCGGTGCCGCGGATTGATCGGGGAGTTCGCCGCGCTCGACGGCGTACTCGTCGAGCGTCCATCCGGAGCGGACGAAGCCGCTGACCCGGGCATAGGGCGGGATCGGTTCTGGGATTCCACCGCTTCGCAGGTCGTAGAACGGAAGGGCACCCGCGGCCGCGGCATCGCTGGCGACATCCATCATGGCGCGGGCGTTGGCGCTGGTCTGGGCGCTGAGTGCCGCGAGTCCCCCAGCCACGACCAGCAACACCACCGACCGTCTCAGGGCGAGCAGCCAGATCAGGGCCACGACAGCTCCCGCCGCGGGGAGCCACCACGCGTCCACCACCGAACCCGGGTCGACCCCGACGGCGACCCAAGCGATCAGGGCCGGGAGCGCCAAGGAGAGCGCCAGCGCGACTCGCATCCGCACGGACGTCGATCCTACCCCGAAACGCACCTGGCCGCGCTCGGGCTGGTACCCTGCGCCGGTGATGCGAGCCGAACGCGGCATCGGGGCACTCACAGCCGTTGGGGCCTTGCTGATTGGGTGTGGCGCGGACCCGGGCCCTCTGGGCTGGATCGACGCTCGCGCGGCGGTCGTACGCTGCACGTCGGCCGGACGCGACCGCATGCCGCCCGTCCTGCTCGACCTTCCCGCGCCCGCGCCTCCGACCGGCCTGTACGCTCGGGTGCTGGACCCGATGGCGCTGGACGACCTCGGGTTTGAGCGCGACTCCGTGGCCTGCGCGATGCTGTTGCCCGCAGAGCCCGACACCGACGCGTCGATCGAGGCCTTGTTCTCCGTTCGCGAAAAGGCGGGGCGCGCAGCCGTTGCGGCCGGTGGGTTCTGTGCCTGCGAAGCAGCCTCACAACTCGATGCGCGGCCATTGCTGCCGCAGTGCTTCGACCGCGCCACACGATCGAACTGCGAGGTTGAGGAGCTCATTCCAGCCGTCGAGGCGGCGCTCGAGCCCGTGTACACCGCCCTCGCAACGAGCAAGCCGCCGTTGGTTCACTGGAGGCTGGTCGGGAAGTTGGACCGCCCCGGATGGTTCGTTCGCCAGCAGTCTCTGCTCGCCGAGCGGCACGATGGCGGGTCGTCGATCTTCGTGAAGGGCCAGGCCGTCCCCAGGCGGGGAAACGGTGCGCTGCTCAAGGGGCTCTTGGAAGAAGAGAACGTCGTCGCGGTCGCCCGTCAGAACAGTGGGCTGGCGGTGCTGGTGGTCCGCGAGATCGGCAAGACGCTGGTGTTGGACCACTTCGCGCACCCGGCCGTCAGCGGGCAGGCGCTGCCGATCCTCCCCTACATCGACAACGCGGCGCTCGGCCGTTACCGCTCCCTCCTCGCCAAGCCAACGCAGACGCGCAAGCTCCGGCTGCAGCCTGGAAAGGGCAACATGCTCGAGGTCGACTTCTCTCACCTCGAGACGTTCGATGCCGCCATCTCGAGCGGGGCCGTGTTGGCTGGACTCAAACCTGCCGGCCCGCGCGTCGTTCCCGATCGTAGCGTGGAGCTGGTCGCCGCCCAGGCACCCTTCGGGAAACAGGGCCAACAGCTCGACGTTCGCATCGAGCTGACCGGTGTGGGGACCCAGTGGGCACAGCTGCTCACGTCCTCGGACTTGCTCCCTGGTCTCGATTCGCTCGAGCTGGCGCCGGTCGAAGCGCTGCCTGAGGCGGGGAGCAAGCTTCCGTTCCTCGTCGCTGGAACCCCGCTGGAGCAGGATGTTGTCTACGGGCTCGAGCAGGTTCCCACGCTGATGGAGACCATCGAGTCCCGCTATCCCGGTGCCGTGGGAGGTACCGGGCGCGCTTGGAGCTTCACCATGCCCCTGTCGGACTTGTCCGAGGTGCTCTCGGAGTCGGCCCGGTTCAAGGGATTGCGCAGTGCCTTCGCGGAGCGCGAGTACGCCGTCGAGGTGACCGTCGCCAGCGAAGGGGATGCCCTCGTGGCGACGATCGCTCCCAAGTAGAGCCGGTCGGCGGTTACGGCAGGATCGCGTCGACGACGTTCACGGGCCGATCGGCGGGACCCATCTTGTAGTCGAGGCCGAAGCCCTGCTGCAGGATAGTGTTGTAGACATCGAGGGCCTCGGCGTTGGCATCGACGATCTCCCCGGAACGCAGCCGGCCGCCGGCGGGCGAGAATGCGTGAAAGATTCCGCTGAGCTCTCGGATGATGTCGTTGTGCCGGCCGTCGCCGGACTCGGTCGAGATCGAGACCAGAGCGTTGTGCAGGATGGACTGCCCGTTGGCGTCGGCGTACGTCGGATCGTCGAGCTTCTTCATGAAGTAGACGAGCTCGCGCATCTTGAGGTGCACGTGCATCCGCAGCTGGAGGTTCTCCGCGTTCTCGTTGAACTGATGCCAGAACTCGTGGCTGCAACCCGCCGAGCCACCGGTCCCGTGGATCGCCTGGTCGTTGAACTGGTGCAGCAACTCGCCCTGGTAGAGATAGTCGCCGGTGAGCCGAATTCGCTCGCCCGCTGCCAGGTAGGTCATCCCACCGAAGCGGACCACGTCGCATTGCACCGCCAGCGCGTAGAGGTCCGACATCAGTCGCCACTCCGAGGTCAGGTCCTCGATCGTGATGTCGATGCCGCTGCCATCGGGGTCGGCCGCACCTTCGTGCGGGAGCGTGGAGGGCTGAGGCTGGGGCGGGAGCTCGCACTCCGGCCCTTCGCCAAAGACGCGTTGCTCGTGCTCCCGGATGTTGTCGAGGTGGTCGGCGATGCGAGCCCGGGACGCCTGCCCCAGGTTGCTCGCATCGCTCATCATGTGTTGGTACTGCGGCAGCACCGAGTCGAGGATGCTGCGCTTCTGTCGCAGTCGCTTCTCCTCGTTCGGGTCGTTGGTGTCCGGAAGACCGCTGCCGAAGATGCGCTCGAACAGCGCGGCCGGGCGCTCGATGGGAAGGTCGGCAGGCGAGCCGTCCTCGTTCCACGAGTGCAGGTACCGACCGGGCCGGCTGCGCCGGAACCAGGTACCGGCAAGAAGCGTCGGAATCACACCGGGAGGCTGTCCGTCGGGATAGACCTGCCGACGGATGACCTGGTCGATCGACGGGCCTCCGGCTTGGACTTCGCCCTCCGAGGGGATCGCGTTGAACGAGGCGGTCGCACCGTCGAAGTGCGCGTTGGCGCCGGGAATATCCCCGCGGACTTGATCGACGCCGCGGACGATCAGCAGGTTGTCGATGACTTCGCTGAGCGGCTCGAGGGGCCCCGCAAACCCTTCGGTCTGCAGCGGTGTCGGGCAGCCGAGCCCGAAGAAGAGGTTGAACGCGCGAGCGGGGGCTTCATCCCCACCACCCCACACGGAGCTGCTCCGCATGGCCCCAAGGAAGGGGAGTCCGATTGCAACGCTGCCGGCGCCCCGCAGGAACGTACGCCGAGGCATGACCTTTCGATACCGCATGTCTACTCCTCCACCCTCACCGACCGGAAGCCGGGGCTTAGCGCGATGGCGACGACGAGGTCTCGCCAGGTGCCGTCGCTCTGTGCAAAGCGCGTTTGCAGTTGTTCCATCGTGCAGTCGTCGTTGCCCGTGAGGGCTCGTCCGATGGCGAACTGTGTGGTCTTGCTGGCCATGCATTCGCGCGTGGCGTCTGCCTCGGCCAACAGCGTCATCATTTCGCCCGCGTTGTTGTACGGGTACTCCTCCGCCGAGCCCGGCAGGCGCAAGAAGCCGTCCTCGCGCAGGGCGTTGCCCAGGTGATCCTCGTCGGCGAACGTTCCGTCGGCCAGGTAGCGGCCCAAGCCCCAAGAGATGGGCTCGAACTGAAGGTGGCAACCGGCACAGGTCGCATCGGTTGTGCGCACCTCCGAGATGTCTCGCTGGGAGCTTCCTGGTTCGATATCCGGGGGCGTGGTGTCGACCCCCGGCGGTGGAGACACCGGATGTTGGCAAAGCACGCTCTCGAACACGAACAGGCCGCGAGCGACCATCGAGCTCTCGTTGCCCCCGATGGTGAGCATGCTGCCCTGGGTCAGCAGACCGCCGCGCTCGGGCTGGTTGCTCATGTCGTAGCGCTGGATGCCCTCGCCTTGGGGCTCCAAGCCGTAGTGCGTCGCGAGTTCGGGCGTGAGCCAGGCTTCCTGCGCGATGAACAGGTCCATCAGCGGGCGGACGTCGTCCCAGACCAGCGCACCGAAGTAGCTGTGGGTCTCGTCGACCATGGCGTCGGCGATCGCCGTGGTCCAGTCGGGGAACCGCTCTGGATCTCGGGGGAGACCGTTGAGGCGGGCGAGGTTCAGCCAGTCGTCGACAAACGCTTCGGATGCGTCGCGGGCCTCGGGCGAGGCCAACATGCGGTCGACCTGAGCTTCGATCTCCGCGTCGGTTCGCAGCGCGTCATTGCCGGCGGCGTCGAGGAGCGCGGTATCGGGGGGACCGGCCCAGATCAAGTAGCTCAGGCGTGTCGCCAGGGCGTACCCGCCGAGTTCTCGAGCTCCATCTCCAGAGACTTCGTCCTCGAGCCGGTACAGGAACGCCGGGCTCTGCATCATGGCCTGCATGACCAGCCCCGCCCCCTGAGCGAAGGTCTCGTCTTCGTCCTGCGCCGCGGCGAACACCGAGACCAGGGCATCGCGCTCGTCCTCGGTCAGCGGGCGCCGGAACGCTCGCAGACCCAGGCGCTCGACGAACTCAGCCTCGCACGCGGGAGAGAACTCCTGGCACGAGGTGTACTCGCCCACGAAACCTGCGAGGTCGGGCATGCGCTCGATCGCGAGGGAGGCGAGGGCGTCATACGCTTCGATGTGTCCAAGCGTGGTGATGAGGCCGCTGGAGGTGTTGGTGAATCCGTCGGCTCGAAGCTCGGGGGGGAGCTGCTCGGTCGCCTCCGGCCGGACGTCGACTCCAAGCAGCGCCTCGACGGTGTTGCCATACTCGAGCACCGTCAGACGACGAGCCAGGTTCGGCCCGGGGTCGAAGACCATGCCGTCGCATTCGGCCATCGGCACATCGGGGTCGTCGGTGCCCCCGCTGCCCTCGCCGTCCGTCGTATCGCCAGATTCGCCGGAGGCGGTGGGCGCAGTGCTGGCCCCGTCCGTCTCGACGTCGATTTGTGCTCCGGCGTAGCAGCCGGTCAGTGCGAGCCCAGCCATGATGCCGAGCGTGCGATCCCAAGCGTGTGCCATCAGTACTCCCCGGACTCCAGTATGTAGGAGCGGGGAGCTGATGGGTGTGGAGAGTATGTGGGCGTGGTGACAGGTGTGACGCTCGCGCTGACCGCTCCGCTTACGCGTCGGTCGCGGCGGGCGGTGCTGTGTTGCCCTCTGGAGCGTTCTCAGGCGCTTTGGGAGCGGCCTCGGGCGCTTCGGGAGCGGCCGCAGGCGCGATCTTGAGCGGTCGAGGCTGGGCGCTCTTACACAGCGAGTTCACGAGCTTGCAGCCGCGGATCTTCGTCTCGCCGGCGATGCCGTCGAGCTGAGCGAGGTAGCGGGCACCGAGCTCGGCGTTGCCGGCGACCTGCAGGACGACGCGGTACTTGTCCGAGGCGAACAGGACGGCGGAGTAGAACTTCTCGACTCCGTCGGGTGCGGTGTAGTCGAAGTCGAAGCGAGTGCCGGCGACGCCGTTCTTGGACTTCACGGCCGATTGCCGGGTGAGCGCGTAGCCGCGCTCTCCGAGCTTGTTGACCATGTCCTCGCTCCAGAAGCCGAGGGACCCGCCCTTGACGTTGGACCAAACGCGGACGTTGAGGCCCACGTGGTCGGGGGCGATCATCGTCGTGGCGTACTCGCTGTGGTCGACCTGGGCAAAGCCCGCCGGAGGATCGAGCTTGTGGGTCGCGCAAGCGGTGGTTGTCGAGGCGATGGCGAGAATCGTGAGCAAGCGTTTCATGTCATTTCCACTCCGTGTCTTCGACGCCGAGGCTGTCGACCCAAGGGAAGGGATCGTTGCTGCTGGGGGTGGGGTTGTGCGGACCCCGTTCGTAGAAGTCGAGGGTGAGGGTGGAGTAGGCGGTCATGTTGCTGAGCTGTCGCAGGCGGCCCTTGAGGACCTCGAGCTCGGCGGAGACGCGATCGAGTGCCTCGCGGACCTTGAGCGCTTCTTCGACGGTGCGGGCCTTGCCCAGCAGCTCGAGCAGTTGAGCGTGGGTCTTTTCCAGCGCCTTGAGCCGCGACTCGATATCGGTGAACTCCGCGGTGACGTCCTGGGATTGCAGCCATCGGCGTTCGACGTTGCCGTACCCCGCGAGGCCGCTCATCACCGGGCGTAGGTTCTTGGAGGGGATGCGAAGCACGACTTGGCTGTCCGACATCGTCTGGACGTAGCCGCCGTACCGCTCCGGGAGTGCTTCCGCGGTCTCGAGCGCATCCTGCAGATTGAAGACCGCGATGCGCATGCCGGCGGTGTAGATGATCTGCCGACCCTCATCGGCTTCGGGAGGCTGCTCGTCGGCGGGCTTGGGCTCGGCGGAATCTGGAGCCGCGCTCGCGGACCCCTTCGGTGCTGGCGGCGGCTCGGCAGGCGGAGTCGAGGGAGAGCTCTTGGCCCGCTTCTTGTCCGCTCGCGAGCCGAACAGTCGCCGCCGCTCGGCCCGTTCGGGTTCAGGCGCGGCGCTCGTGGCCATCACCGGCATGGGCTCGGACATCGAGTCGTAGTCGTCCTCGGCATAGGCACCGCCGCCGTCCATCGATTCTTCCGCATAGCCACGGTCCGCCCCGGAGTAGCCGGGTTCCATTGAAGGGGCCATGGACTTCGCGCACGCGGGTAGACCGACCAACATGCAGGCCAGCACAATCCAGGCTGAAGGTCTTGTTGAGGTCATCATGGGATTCGTCTCCCCGAACGCCTGCAATCGCAAGGTCCTTACAGCGTTCAGAAAAAAGCCCGGGATTGCCCGTCGGGCGAGGGTTCGGTACTCCATGCGGCGTGAACCTCCGCGCAATTGCTGGGATTTCTGTCGTCGCGGTGCTCGGCTGCAAACCCAGCCCTGCTCCGGAAGCGGCGACCCCGATCGACGCGCAGCCCGAGCCCGCGCCGGCCCCCGTCGCCGAGGTCGCGGTCGAGTCTCCCGCGCCCGCGCCCGTGGTGCGAGCGAACGTCCCTCCGAAGTGGGCCGGGGACGCCGCGAAGAAGATCTTTGCTGCGGCAAAGGGCAAGACCCGCGGGTGGGATCGACTGGCCAAGATGACGGATCTCTATGGTCACCGCCTTAGTGGTTCGCAGGCGCTCGAGGACTCCATCGGGTGGACGCTCGACACCATGAGGGCCGACGGGCAGGAGAACGTCCGCAAAGAAAAGGTGATGGTGCCGCATTGGGTGCGGGGCAAGGAGAGGCTTCAGATGGCCAGCCCGGCGCGTCGCGACCTCACCATGATCGGCCTGGGCATGAGCGTGGGGACCCGCGGGACCCTGACTCGCGAGGTCATCGTCGTGGATCACGTCGATGCCATCGCCAAGCTCGACGACACGGCAGCCAAGGGCAAGATCATTCTGATCAACCAGGTCATGCCGCCCTACGATCCGGCGACGGGCGACAGTCACTATGGCGACACCGTCCGGTCGCGGACCCGCGGCGCCTCCGAGGCTGCGAAGAAGGGGGCGGATGCCGTCCTGGTGCGCTCGGTGACCGCACACTCGCTCGACACCCCACACACCGGAACGCTGATCTACGAGGAGGGCGTCCGAAAGATCCCCGCGGCGGCGGTGACCGTCGAGGCCGCAGAGTTCCTCTCCCGCACCTCCAAGCGTGGGCCCGTGAAGGTCTCGCTGAAGATGGGAGCGAAGCTGTTGCCCGACGCCGAGAGCGGCAACGCGATCGCGGAGATCGTCGGTCGCGAGAAACCCGAGGAGGTCGTTGTGATCGGTGGTCACATCGACTCTTGGGATGTTGGAGATGGCAGCAGCGACGATGGGGCCGGGTGCATGGCGGCGATGGAGGCCGCGCTGCTCATTCGCGAGGCCGGGCTACAGCCTCGGCGCACGATCCGGGTGGTGCTGTTCACCAACGAGGAGAACGGCCTTCGCGGAGGCCTGGCGTACTTCGACGCTCACGGTAACGAGCCCCACGTCGGTGCGATCGAGAGCGACTCGGGCATGGGGGCGCCCACCGGGTTTTCCCTTGCAGGTGACGATGCGGACGCGTTTGCGGCCCTGCAGGTGTATCAGCCGCTGTTCTCGGACCTCGGGGAGTTGAGCGTCATCAAAGGGTGGGGCGGCGCGGACATCAGCCCGCTGACCAAGAACGGGGTGCTCTCGATGGCGCTGCGTCCCGATGCCAGCCACTACTTCGACCTTCACCACAGCCCAGCGGACACCATCGAGAAGATCGACCCCGCGCACATTCAGGGCAACGCGGCCGCGATGGCGCTGATGGCCTACATCCTGGCCGAGCGCGAGTAGCTCCGCTCGGCTCGCGGCCGTCACCGAATCTGGATGATCCGGTCTTCGTCTTGGCACCACGCGGTGAGCGGGCCCCCGTAGACACAGCCGGAGTCCAGTCCGAGCGCGGTGTCGTTGCGGTAGTGCCCGCGGCGGGCCCAGTGCCCGTGCACGATGAGGGTGTCCTGCGAGACCAGGTCATCCCAAGGTGAGTAGCCTTCGGGACAGTCCTCGGGCCCGCGGTCGTACTTGACCCGGTTGCCCTCCGCGTCGCAACACCGCACCCGGGTCGCAAAGCCCACGTCCTCGGACTCGAGCCAGTCGTCGTCGTGGGGGCCGGCGTTGATCCGCGCGGCGGCGGCGTGGAGGTCGTGCCACTGTGGGTGAACCCCACCGTGAACGAGCCAGGCGTCCGGGCCGTCGCCCACGCCTGGCAGATGGACCAGGATGGGAAGCGCTCGCAGCCGAGCGAGGAGGTCGTCGGCGCTGGGGTCGGCGTAGAGCCCCTCGAGCGTGTCGCGTTTTCGTGGCCAGCGACCGGAGTGGGCGCACAGGGTGTAGACCTCATGGTTGCCCAACACGCCCTTGCCGCCGACGTCGCGCCAGAGCTTTGCTGTGGCTGCGCTGTCGGGGCCGCGGTTGACGAGGTCGCCTGCGCTCCACAGTTCATCCTCAGCGGGATCAAACCGCACGAACTGAAGCAGCCGCTCGAGCTCGCGGGCGCAACCCTGCACGTCTCCGACGACGTAGCGCATCGCGTGCACGCTATCCCCTGCTAGGCTCCGCGTCACGTGGAGGCACTCCTGCAATCTTTGCCTCCCGGCGCGACGTGGGCCCTGCTGGCGGTTGGCTCCGCGCTTGCCGCGATCGTCAACACCATGGCCGGTGGTGGATCTCTGCTGGTCCTTCCGCTGCTGCTGGCGGTCGGGTTGCCGCCAGGGCTGGCCAACGGAACGCTCCGTGCCGGTGTGCTGGTGCAGAGCCTCAGCGCGGTCGCCACGTTTCATCGCAAGGGAGAACGCCCCTATCGGCTCGTGGCCAAGCTCGCCGCGCCGATCATCGTCGGGGCAGGCGCGGGCACGTTCCTCGCGACTCGGCTGGACGACGCGCTGCTGCTGCCGATCATCGGAGCGCTTCTCGCAGGGTGGGCGGTGGTGTTGTTGCTGCGTCCCGCACGGTTCCTGCAAGCGCAGGGCGAGCCTCGTGACCCGAGCGTGACGACCTACCTCGCGGCGGTGGGCGTCGGATTCTACGGCGGTTTTCTGCAGGTCGCCGTCGGCTTCCCGCTGCTCGCGTTGCTGACGATGGGCGTCGGGCTCGCCGCGGTTCAAGCCAACGCGGTCAAGGTGACCTTGGTCCTCGTCTACACGCTGGTCTCACTGCCGATCTTTGCCGCGGCCGGGCAGGTCGCCTGGGCCGAAGGCCTCGCACTGGCCGGAGGCGGGCTCGTCGGTGGATGGTTGGGTGCGCGCTGGCAGCTGCGCTCGGGTGCCGGCGTGGTGCGGTGGTTCGTCGTGGTCACGGCGACGGTCAGCGGCCTCGCCATGTTGTGGCGCAGCTTCGCCACCTGATCTGGGCAACGCAAGAACCAACGAAAAACGCCGCCTCAGCAGCTGCTGAAGCGACGTTTGGAGGCCCCGGATGACTAGACGACGATGAGTCCGCGCTGCACGGCTCGGACGACGGCTTCGGTTCGGGTCGCCGCGTCCATCTTCGAGAGAATGGCGCCGATGTGGAACTTGGCGGTGTGACTGCTGATGCCAAGCTTCGAAGCGATCTGCTTGTTGCTGAGGCCCACGGCGAGGAGCTCGAGTACGTCGTGCTCGCGGGGCGTGAGCGCGGCGGTGGCACGCGTGGCCGTGGGGGGGCCGGTGCGCGATGGAGTGTCGAGCAGCTCGGGATCGATGACTTTGAGACCTTGCTTGACCGAGTCGATGGCGCTGCGCAACGCGTCACCGGAGACGTTGCGACGCAGCACGCCGGAGGCTCCGGCGGACACCAGCGGCAGCGCCTTGGCATCGGCGGGAGCCAACGCGATGACCGGCACGCCGACCGTGTCGAAGCGAAAGCCCGGTCCGCCAGAGGTGGACGGTCCGAGATCCCACAGGACCACTTCGGCACCCATGCGGGCTGCGGTTTCGGCGGCTGAGGCCGATTCGGACTCGGAGGCTCGACCTCGCACTCGGCGCACCACCGATTCTCGGACGAGGGGATCCTCGCCGACAACCAAGGTACGCACTGTGGGAGAGCCGAGCTCCTGGAGGGGATCTGGATTCGAGTGCAGTTGCATCGGGGCCTTCTGGGCGGTCACTGTGTGTCGGATCGGCGAGTCGTCAACCGCTGGGCCAACCACACCAACGGCCAACCTCTCTCGGACGGCCCCTAGGGCCCACCTAGAGGCCAGGAAAAAAGATGCACCGCCCCCCCGAACAGCCCGGTTCGGTCCCTCGTCGACGCCCCACGATGTCGGTCCTTGGAGACGTACCGGCCCCGAAAATGGTCGGTTTGTGCGTCCATTCCTAGGGTTGGCAGCGGCGAAAGCAGCCTCATGTTAGGCCCATCGAAGCTCCGATCCGATGCGCGAGTCGCGTTCCGACTCGCCCCACTGCGTCAGAAGGCTACATGTGCCGTGTTACCGAACACATGGGGCACGTGCACCCGTAACCCTGGGACGGTCCTCGCCGTCCGATCGAAAGAGAGTCGCCATGACCAACCTCAAATCGCTCCCCACGTCGTTCGCCCTGCTTCCCTTGCGCAGCGGCGTGCTCTTCCCGAGCACGACGATGAGCCTCCCCGTCGGTCGCTCCCGATCAGTCAAGCTGATCGAGGATGTGTCCGTGGGGGACATCATTGGTGTCGCCATTCAGCGTGACCCCAAGACCGACGAACCGGTCCAGGCCGACTTGCACCCCGTGGGTACTCTGGCCCGGGTCCGCAAAATTCACCAGGCTCGCGACGGGCAGACCTACCGGGTCACGCTCGAAGGTGTCGCACGATTCGAGCTCGACGAACTGGAACAGAGCAAGCCGTACTGGCGTGCCGCGGGGCGGGCGGTCGAGGAGACCGACGCCTTCTCGCCGGAGTCTCAGCTTCTCTTCGAGGAACTTCGCCAGGCACTGCGACCCATGGCCCGGGGCGGGAACGACACGCTCAAGGAAATCCTCGCGGAAGCGGAGGAGCCCGGCGTGTTCGCCGACCGCATCGCCTCTGGGCTCGACGTCGATCGGGGACGCGAGATCGAGGTGCTGCTGACGCTCGATGTCCCGGCTCGGTTGCGCCTGTGTGCGCAGCTGTTGTCCGAGGCCAAGGCTCGTCACGAACTCAAGGCCCAGATCGGCGAGGAGGTCCGTCGGGAGCTGAGCAAGGACCAGCGCGAGGCGGTGCTTCGTCAGCAGCTTCGCGCGATTCAGAAGGAGCTGGGCGAGGGTCGTGGAGCCTCTGCCAACGATGAACTCGAGAAGCTCGAGGCCAAGCTCAAGGCAGCCGGTCTACCCGAGGAGGTTCAGGAGACGGTGGACCGGGAGTTCCGCAAGCTTCAGTCGCTCAATCCCGCGGCGCCAGACGCCAACGTGACCCGCACCTACCTCGAGTGGATCGCCGACCTTCCCTGGTCGGAGCGGGCCGAGGTCAAAGAGGACATCGACGCGGTCGCGGCCAAGCTCGACGAGGATCACTTCGGCCTCGACAAGGTCAAGGAGCGCATCCTGCAGCACCTCGCGGTTCTTCAGCTCACCGGCAACCCCAGGGGCAACATCATGTGTCTCGTCGGGCCGCCCGGGGTGGGCAAGACGTCACTGGGACAGTCGATCGCCGACGCGACCGGTCGTCCATTCATTCGGGTCGCGCTCGGTGGCGTTCGGGACGAGGCCGAGATTCGTGGTCACCGGCGGACCTACGTCGGTGCGTTGCCCGGCCGTCTGGTCTCCGCGCTGCGCAAGGTCAAGGTGAAGAACCCGGTGATCATGCTCGATGAGGTCGACAAGCTCGGCCAAGGCTGGATGGGATCGCCGGAGCACGCGTTGCTCGAGGTCCTCGACCCCGAACAAAACGGCACGTTCACGGACCACTACCTCGAGGTTCCGTTCGACCTCAGCGAGGTGCTCTTCATCGCTACGGCCAACAGCCTCGAGCCGCTCTCGGCCCCGCTGCGGGACCGCATGGAGATCGTCTCGCTCGGTGGCTACACCACCGAGGAGAAGAAGGAGATCGCCAAGGCTCACCTGCTGCCCAAGCAGCTCACCGACCATGCGCTGGAGCCGTCCTCGCTCGACCTGTCCGACGACATGCTGAACTTGGTCATCCGGGACTACACCCGGGAGGCTGGCGTCCGGCAACTCAACCGCGAGATCACTCGGCTGTGTCGAGCTCTCGCGCTGGAGTCGGTCCGCTCGAGCGGCACCAAGACGCCCTCGGTCGCGCTCGATGAGACCTTGATTCGAAAACACCTGGGGAAGGCTCGGTTCTTCAACGACATCGCCGAGCGCACCTCCATCCCCGGCGTCGCAACCGGCATGGCGTACACATCGGTGGGCGGCGACATCCTCTTCATCGAGACCAGCAAGATGAAGGGAAAGGGCGGCGTACAAATCACCGGTCAGCTCGGTGAGGTGATGACAGAGTCTGCCAAGGCCGCGTTGAGCTACGTGCGCAGCAACGCGGAGCTGTTGGGGGTGGACCCCGACGAGATCGCCGAGCACGACATCCACATCCACGTGCCTGCGGGCGGCACACCCAAGGATGGCCCGAGTGCGGGCGTGACGATGTTCACCGCGCTCACCTCGTTGTTCACCGGACGCAGGGTGCGCCCGGACACCGCGATGACGGGAGAGGCATCGCTGCGGGGGCGGGTCCTTCCCGTCGGGGGCATCAAGGAAAAGGTGATCGCCGCCCACCGGGCCGGGATCCGGCGAATCATCTTGCCCGCCAAGAACGAGCGCGACTTGGACGACCTGCCGGACACGGTCCGCGATGACCTCGAGTTCATCATCGCCCACGACATGACCGATGTACTGCATGCCGCATTGGAGCCGGCCGCCTCGGGGCTGACTCCAGACGACAGCGCGGTCGGGGCTTCGGCGTAGGCGACACGCACCCCCACAAGAAAAGGACCGCCTGGCGTTTGCCCGGCGGTCCTTTTTTGGTGCGCGTCGCTCAGGCCGACGCGGCGGTGTATCCCTTCACGCCGTTCATCGAAGCGCCCACGAAGTCGGCCTCGTCGATGACCGCTGCGCTGAGGTCCGCGTTGTCGAGCTTCGCTTCCCGGAAGTCGGCGTCGGTGAGGTTGGACCCCGAGAGCTTGCTCGACGTCAGGTCGGCACGCCACAAGTCCGCGCCCTCGAGCGAAGCACCCTCGAGCGAGGCGTCGATGAGATTGGCTTCCATGAGGTCGGCCCCCGAGAAATCCACACCTTCGGCCTTGGCCGACTGCAAGGTTGCACCGCGAAGGTCGGCCCGGCGCAAGCAAGCACCATTGAGCGTGCTGGCCCGCGCGAGGATGTCGGTCTGACGAAGCGACAGGCCGCTGAGGTTGGCTCTGGCCAGCTCTGCGCCGTCGAAGGCTGCGTCGGTGAGGTCGACCGCATCTCGAAGGTCGGAGCCGGTGAGCTTTGCGTTCTTGAAGCTGGCACCCATCATCTGGGCGGCTGAAAGGTTGGCCCGCTCGAGGTTCGCGCCGTCGAAGTTGACCTGCTCAATGCGGGCCCGGGACAGGTCAGCATCCACGAACACAGCACCGCGCATGTCCGCCGACGAGAGCGTGGCACCCCCGAGGTTGCAGCGGCTGAAGTTCACCTTGCGCAGTGTGGCGGCGGGAAGGTCGAGCACGTGCCGAAGGTCGACGCCGGAGAGGTTGGCACCCTCGAGGTTGGCCCCATGCAGGTTGGCGCCCATCAGGCGTGCACCGGACAGATCCGCGTCTCGAAGGTCGGCGCCCTGCAGATCGGCGTTCTCCAGGTTGGCCCCCGCGAGGTGTGCTCCTCGTAGCAGTGCGCCCTGAAGGTCGGAGCCTTCGAGTGCGACGTTTTCCAGCCGCGCGCTCTGCAAGTTCGCGCTCTTGAGATTGAGCGCCATTCGGACGCGTGCGCCCTCGAGGTTGGCGCCTTCGAGGTTGGCGCGATACAGGTTGGTGCGCCACAGGTCCGCACCCTTGAGGCTGGCCTGTGCGAGTCTGGCTCGAGAAAGGTTGGCGCCTCCAAGCTCAGCACCTTCGAACGAGGCGCCGCCGGCGATGACTCGTGTGAGGTCGGCGTCACGGAGGATGGCCCCGTCGAACTTGGCCCCTTTGGCCTTGGCCCGGAGCAGACTGGTCCCTTCGAGGGTGGCTTCCGAAAAGTCAGCCTTGGTGAGGCAGGCTCCCCGCAGCGATGCTCCAATGAGCTTCGCGCCCTTGCACACCGACTCGGTCATCTCCGCATCGGTGAGGTCGGCATTTTCGAAGTTGGCTCCGTCACAGCTCACTCGTTCCAGGGACGCCTCGCGGAATCGGGTTCCGCGAGCCTGGAGGTTGGGCATCAAGGCGCCATCGAACTTGGCGCGGGTGAAGTTGGCGCCCGCGACGGTCGCTCGGGTGAGGTCCGCTTCGATGAACTTTGCGTCACCGCCGTGGGCGTGGTCGAGCACGGCGCCGCTGAGGTTCGCACCCCCGAGGTCAGCCTTGGAGAGGTTGCAGCTCCGGGCCTCGACGTTCGCGAGTTCGGCGGAGCGAAGGTCGAGTCCTTGGAGGTCCGCGCCGTGCAGGCGAGCGCTCGAAAGACCGTGGGCCGCGCCGAGGTCGGTCTGGCTGAGGTTTGCGCGCCACAAGTCGGCGCCGCTGAGGTTGGCCCCGGACAGACTCGTTGCCTGGAGGTTCGCGTATCGGAGCGTGCAGCGCTCGAGGTCGGCGCCGGTGAGGTCAGCCCCGGATAGATCCGCTTGCTGGGCGTTGGCACCCTTGAAGTTGGCCCCCGAGAGCCGCGCGGTTGTCAGCCGAGCACCTCGGAGAGAAGCGCCTGCGAAGGACATGCCCGCGAGGTTTGCGTCGGAGAGGTCGGCACCGTCGAGGGTGGAGCGCTCCGCGACTGGGACCGCGGCCGATGCCATCGCGCGAGCGTTCGCGGCCGGGGTCGGAGTAGGTTTCGCGGATACAGCGACGGGCGGGACCGTTGCTGCTGGGGCGACCTTGGCTCCGCCAGCCGGAGGAGGCGTGGGTCGTTTACGAGCAGCAGACTTGGCGGAGGATTTCGATTTCGCGGTGGTCACGGTGGCCTCGGGTTCCCGACGGTAGAATCGAACACTGAGGCATTTTTATGTATCTTGCAATACTTAAGTTTCGCGGCGTGAAGGTCTGGGGGATTCCCTGGGCAGGATCTCGAGGCTCGGTGCGTGGCGTTGGACGTGCAGAGGCACTGACGTTTGCCCGCTTCGCTGATTGTTTGTTTTGTTGCTTTCAGAGGGGGCCACAAACGGCGAGACGCGAGTCGGTGTTGGACTGGAGCGGCGACTCAGGCGCGAGCGGCTCGTGTTGACCAGCGCTGGGCGATGAAGGCTGCCGCGATCATCAATCCGCCTCCGGCGAGCAGACGAGGCAGGTCCGTCTCCTCACCGAACACGACCACTGCGGCCGCGACGGCGAGCGGAATCTTGAGGTTGTTCATGACCGCGAGCGTGGCCGGCGGAGTCGACACGGCCCCGCGATTCCACGCGAAGAATCCCAGGCCGCTCGCGACGACCCCCAGATAGATCAGCGTCCCGAGCTGCGACGGTTCGAGCGTAGCAGCGGCCGACCATCCCTGCAGCGCGGTGGTCGTGATCGCCGAAACGAGTGTTCCCCCGACGAAGAGCAGGCCGAATACGTCGCGGTCCTGAAGCGTCGTGTGCAGGTGTCGGAAGTCGCGGTACGCGAGCTGCCCCCACGCGAAGCAGGCGTTGGCGACCTGCATCAACAAGACGCCGGCCAGGACACCCGACCACGAGACGCCGCGGTACTGGATGACCGCCGCACCGAGCACGGCCAGGGCTGCGAGGGCCAGCGGAGTCCACGGTGCTCGCCGGGCCCGCATCGCATCGAAGCCCACGACGTACAGCGGCGTGAAGATCGTGAGCAAGGCGACGTGATGGCCTTCGAGATACTGGAACGCGTACAGATAGGTGCTGTAGGCCAGCCCGTACTGAACGCCGCCGATGAACAGCAGGCGTCGGATGTCCGTTGCCTTCAGACCTCTCAACCGGAGCAGCGGAAGGAAGACCGGGAGTGTGAGGGCGAGTCGGGCGAAGCCGACGAAGGCGGGATGGACGTCACCGAGGTGGGCCTTGATCAGGCCAAATGAGAATGACCAGAGCAACGACGCCAGCAACAGCTGGGCGATGCCCGTCATGCGCGAAGGGCCTGTGCAAGCGCGGCTGTGAACGCGGGGGTTGTTCCGCAGCAGCCCCCCACGTAGGCCAGCTCGAACTGCGTGCGGCAGCGCTCGATGGCCTCGACGACGTCCGCCTCGCTGGCACCCGCAGGATCGAAGCCGTCCACGGTTGTCAGGGCGAGGCTGGGGCGAACGGCGAGGACCGAGTTGTGGGGTGCGAGGCTGCGTAGCGCCGGCAGGAGGCCCGTGTGTTCCGTACAGCCCACGAACACCGCATCGGCTTCCAACGGAGCATCAAGGGGGTCTCCGGCGAGGGTCTTTCCATCCGCGTCGCATGCCAGCGCGACCCAGACGGGAAGGCCGAATCGCCGCAGCGACGTCACCGCGAGCCGAGCACCGGCCAGCGACGTTTGCGTCTCCGCGAACAGTGCTGTTGCGCCGCCCGCCGACAGGGCGCGCCCCAACGCTGCGTAGTGCTCCTGCCGCTCTGCAGTGCTGCGAGAGGGGTCGGCGGGCCCGACGGACCCGACCACCGGAAGGTTGGGCCCAGCCTGCCGGGCCAGCTCAACGGAGGTGGTCGCGAGCGAAGCATGTTCCGCGTCGAGGCCGAAACTCGCGGTGACGAGCACTTGGGCACCGGCGGCAATATGGTCCCGGTGAATCGCGACGACGAGCGCCGGCGCGTCCTCGATCGCCCGGGCGCCCCACAATGGGGCGCGGAGTTCGAAGCCCCGCTGGGCGAGTTCGGTGCCCATCGCACCGTCGAGGAGTGTCGTCAGCACGCGTCGCAAGACTCTTGGCAGCAGTCCGGCATCAGGCAGTACGTGGGGTCGCCTTCCTCCGCGATGAGGGGGAAGTTGCGACAGCTGTACTGGTTGCGGGTGCACTGCGAGTCCGAGGTGCACGGCGGGGCGCAGACCTCAAACAGTGGCGCTTGGCCGATGCAGTCGATGCCGCCGCCGGGGTCGCACTGCGGATCACCGATCGAGTATTTGCTCCCCTCAGGGAGCGTGCACAGCTTGCTGCAGTAGCCGCCGGGGAGCTCGAAGATCACGGCTTCCGTCAGGCACACGCCGCCCTCGCCCAGCAGCGCCACACACTCGCTGTCCTCGGTGCACGGGGCGCCCCACGTCGCCTGCAGACTCTCGCCGCCGCCGCCGCTGCTGCCTTCGGCGGTGGTGGTGGGCTCGTCCGTGGTCGAGACGTCGGTGGTGTTGCTCTCGCTGTTGGCACCCTCGTCGCCAGCCGAATCATCCTCCTCCGCGGGGCAGCCGGCTGCGAGGGGCAGGGCCAGACAAACCACGGAGATCCAAGCAAAGCTCTTCATTTGCGAAACCGTAGGCGCGACGCTCGATCGGGTCAAGCGGCGCGCGTCTGGGTTCGGTGTTCTACGCGAGGCGTTCGAGAACGACCGCGATCCCCTGGCCAACGCCGATACACATCGTGGCCAACCCGTAGCGGCCACGTGAGCGAAGCAAGCCGTGCGCGAGGGTGGTCGTGATCCTGGCGCCTGAGCAGCCCAGAGGATGCCCGAGGGCGATGGCACCGCCGGCGGGGTTCACCTTTTCTGGGTCCAGGTCGAGGCGGCGCATGGAAGCGACAGTCTGGCTCGCGAACGCCTCGTTGAGCTCCGCCACGTCGACGTCGGCGCTGGTGATACCCGCACGGTCGAGTGCTTTTCGCGAGGCCGGGACAGGGCCGATCCCCATCACCCCGGGATGCACGCCGGCATGTCCCCAGGAGACGATACGGGCCATCGGGTCGAGACCGAGAGTCTTGGCTTTGGCCAGAGAGGTGATGAGCAACGCGCACGCGCCATCGTTGAGCGGCGAGGCGTTGCCTGCCGTGACGGTTCCGCCTTCCTTGAAGACAGGTCGCAGCTTTGCGAGCTTCTCCATGGTGGTGTCGCGACGCACACCTTCGTCCTCCCGGACTCGGATGGGATCCTTCTTGCGACCCTGAGGAACCTCGATCGAGGTGATCTCGTTGGCGAACCAGCCCTCGTCCTGGGCACGGGCGGCCCGCTGATGCGACTGCAGTGCCCATGCATCTTGGTCTTCGCGGGTGATCTCGTAGCGCTCTGCCACGTTCTCAGCGGTTACGCCCAGACCTTCAACCGGGTAGAGCTGTTGCATGCGCGGGTTGATCATCCGCCAGCCGAGTTGGGTGTCGAACAGCTCACCGCCGCGCCCAAACGGCATGTCGGACTTGGGCAGCACGAGGGGCGAGCGGGTCATGCTCTCCACGCCGCCTGCGATGTAGACCTGCCCCTCGCCGCTGATGACGGACTTGGCGGCTTGCAGCACGGCTTCCATGCCGGAGCCACACAATCGGTTGACCGTGACGCCGGGAACTTCGACCGGAAGCCCCGCCAGCAGCGTCGCCATCCGGGCCACGTTGCGGTTGTCTTCTCCGGCCTGGTTGGCAGCGCCGAAGTAGACGTCCTCCAGCTGCCCCATGACCGGAGAGAAGTGCTCGCTGATATGGCGCACGACGTGCGCCGCGAGGTCGTCGGGGCGGACCGGAGCGAGCTGTCCTCGAGCGCGACCCATGGGGGTGCGCACGGCGGCCGCGATCACTGGCGTGCGAGCGTCATCCATTCGGATCTGGGGTAGCACGGTGTGCTCACCCGCAAAAGCGGCGAGACCTCACGCCTGGGCATGAGGTGGGTAGGTTGGGGCGTGATGACGCATGTCGGGTCTGCATTCCGAATCTGGACGGTGGTCTTTCTCCACGTTGGTGGGTGCAGGAGGGGGTTTTTTGGACCCGACCCAGGAAAACGCCTGCAATCCGGGAATGGAGGGTTGTGAGTGGGTCGAGCTGCGGTGTGAGACCGCGGGCCTCACCAGCACGGGTCGGTCGACTCGAACACGAGCACAACCTCGAGCACCATCTCGGCGTCAGCGACCGCGAAGACCTCCGAAGTGTTGACCGGTGAGGCCTCGATGAGTATCGCCGGCGAAGGCGTCTGCGGAGACTTCGTCACCGATCCCAGCGAAGCGTGCGCTGGCTGCAACGAGCTCGAGATGGACCTGGCTGCGGGCCTGGCGACTCTCGGCGTCTGCCGCTGAGCGTCACATCCGCTGCGGGGAGGGGATCCCCAACTGCCAAAGTCCCCAGCGCAGTGCCTCGTTGGCCGCGGTGACCAGGAGCAGCCGCCCCTGAAGGCGGTCGCCGTCCTGGTCGATGACCTTGCACTTCTTGTTTGTGGAGAAGCGGTTCACCGCCTTGGCAAGGCTGTGGAGGTAGGTGCACAGCAGCGACGGCTTGAGATGGCTGGCGGCGTTGAACACCGCCAGGCGAAGGCCGTCGAGCGCCCCGATGAGCTCGCGCTCCTCAGGCTGAACGAGCTCGGATCCCGCGGCGCGCAGGGCTTCAGCATTGTCCACAAGCGCCGGGTCGAGAACCTTGCCGGCCTCCTTGGCCTTGCGGAGGATCGAGCCCAGACGCGCGGCCGAGTATTGAATGTAGGGCCCCGTGTTGCCCTCGAGATTCATCCACGCCTCGAGGTCGAAGACGATCTTCTGGTTCACGTCGCGGTTGAGCATTCCGTACTTGATCGCGCCCAGCGCCAACGCGTGCGCCGTCTCGTCGATCTCAGCGTCGCTCCATTCGCCGCGGTACTTGTCGAGGTACGCCTCTTGGAGGTGCCCCAGCATGCGCTCCCGCAGCGCGCGGAACAGGATGACGGTCCCCTTGCGGGTCGACATCGCGCCTTCGGGGAGCTCGACCATCTCGTACGGGACGTGGTGGCACAGCTCCGCCTGCTCGAAGCCCATCTTCTTCAGGGTCAGGAAGACGTGCTTGAAGTGGTCGCTCTGCCGCATGTCGACGACGTAGATCGAGCGGTCGATGGCGAAGTCCTTGAACTTGAGGTTCGCGAGCGCGAGGTCTTTCGTGGAGTACAGGCTCGTGCCGTCGCCCTTGCGGAGCATGAAGAACGGCATGTGCTTGATCTCCTCGTTGAAGATGCCGATCGCACCTTCACTCTCCACGAACACGCCCTTGTCCAGGTACTCCTGCACAAGCTTCAGCCCCGGCTCGTCGACTTCGCTCTCGTAGAACACGCGGTCAAAGACGACCTTGGACCACGCGTAGATCTCATCGAACTCCTCGAGCGACCACTGACGGGTCTTCTCCCAGACCGCGAGCAGTTCGGGGTCGCGGGATTCGAGCTTGAGCAAGATGTCGGTGGTGCGAGCCTTGGCCGCGTCGAGTTTCGCTTGCGCGTCTGCGTCACCCGCTTTTGCCGAGGTCTCCCAATCGACGAGCTGGTTGTTGGCCTTGGCGTAGAGCGAGCCGAGCCACTCCCCCTTGCCGTCGTTTGGGGGCTGCTGCTCTTCCTCGGTGAGGACGTCGAGGAACCACCACAGGCACTTTGCGATGTGGGCTCCGACGTCGCCCAGATAGTTCGCGGCCACGACCTCGTGACCGTGCGCGCGCAGCAGCCGAACCAGCGCGTCTCCCAGGGACACGTTCCGCATGTGCCCCACGTGAAACGCTTTGTGGGTATTGGGCTGGCTGTACTCGACCATCACCTTCTCGTCCCGGGTGACGACGGGTTCTCCCAGACCGCGGGCGAGTGTGGGCAGGACAGCCGCTGCCATCGACCCCGGATCCAGCGTGAGGTTGAGGAATGGCCCCGCGGCGACGGCCTGAGCGATCACGCCATCGGTGGGGAGCTTCTCGGCAAGCTCGGCCGCGATCTTCGGTGGTGGAGCGCCGTCGTACGCTGGGCGGAGCCGAAAGCAGCCGAATGCGAGGTCGCCCATGTTCTTGGCTCGCGGAGGCGCGAGCATGCCGGCGACGTCGTCGAGGCTCAGGCCGGCTTCGGCCGGGAGCACGGGGTGGAGCACGGCGGCGACGGCCTGCGCGAGGGCGGAGGTGGACCGGCTGTGAGCTTCAGGCATGAGCGGCCGCCGAGGGTATCAGCCTGTGCTACAACGATCGCGCGATGTTGCAGGTGTGGGGAATCGTGTCGTTCGTGCTGCTCTGGCTGTTCATCGGCGGATGTGCGCTGGCAATGGCCGTCGCGATTCGCCGCCTCGAGCGTGGCGTCGCCGACCAAAACGCGCGCCAGGGTCTGTAGCCCCGCGCCCGCTGCGCGGTAGGTCGACGACCCCCACCGCGGTGGGGCCGCGACTCCAGCTGCGCCCTTGATACTCTTGAGAGGTGCGTTGGTTCGGGGGATTGTTGCTCATCGCTGGTTGTTCAGCGGGCGACGGTTCGGGCGCGGTCAAAGATACCGATGGCCCGGTCGTGGGCGAGACGAGCGAGTCCGCCGAGTCCGCCACGCCGATCGAGGACGATGACGGCTCGACGAGTGCGGCACAGAGTTCGACGACGGCGGGCGAAGCCGACGCGAGCTCCGACCCAAGCAGCCCGAGCGACTCGAGTGACCCGACCGACACTTCGTCGCCTCCCAAGTGCCTCGACGGAACTGTCGACGAGGGCGAGCAGTGCGACGATGGCAACGATGTCAACGGGGATGGCTGCAACCGAGACTGCCAGCTCTCCGGGCAGCTGGTCTGGCAGACCTCCTTGGGTTCCGGCTTGGGGCAGATCGATCAGGCCTATGACATCGCGCCTCAGCCCGATGGCAGCGCCCTCGTCACGGGGTACATCAGCGCCGACGCGGAGGGGTCGCGCGATGGCTGGATGGGGCGGTACGACAGTGATGGTCTGCTGACCTGGGAGGTCGTCCTCACCGGTCCGGGCGGAGCCAACGATGAGATTCGCGCCGTGCTGACCGACGGGGCGGGAAACGTGTTCGCATCCGGCTACACCAGCGGGCCAAAGGGACAACGGCTCGACGCCTGGGTTGGCCAGTACGATCTGATGGGCGAACCGGTCTGGACCCAGTCGTACAACGGTTCTGACTCGCTCAACGATATCTTCAACACCGTGGCGCTCGATGCAGACGGGAACGTCATCCTCGGCGGGTACTCTCAGAGTCCGACGAGTGGCAATGACGTCTTCCTTCGCAAACTCGCGGCGGACGGCTCGGTGTTGTGGAGCCGGGTGTTTCCGGGCCCGAACGGAGGAACCGACCTCATCTGGAAACTCGATGTGTCCCCCGCCGGCCACATCTATGCCGCCGGGTATCAAGAGGGGCCCGATGGTGAGGGGCGGAACTCCTGGCTGGCGAAATACGACGCGGACGGCAACGAGATCTGGTCGCGGTCCTTCAATGGACCCGAGAGCAACAACGACTACCTCGTCGGAATCGCGGTGCTGGGCGAGGACGACGTCGTGGTCAGCGGCTACGAAGAGGGGAACGCGATCCCGTGGCAGGTCGTCGTCCGGCGCTACGACGCGCTTGGCATGACCGTCTGGACCGATCGGTACGCGGGCGGCTCCGGCGAAGGAGCGCATGCCTTCGGAGTCGAGGCCGATCCCGAGGGCGCGATCGTGGTCACCGGCGGCGAGATCCTCGGCAAGATTCGGCACGTCCTCGTACGCAAGTACGACATGGCGGGAGCCGAGTTGTGGACCTCGATCGTCCCCGGTGGTGCCGCGGGACCCGACTACGGCCGCGAGGTCACCATCGGGTCGGCGGGCGAGGTCTGGCTCGCCGGAGCGGTCGATACCGGTGCGGACGACCGTGATATCTGGGTCGGGCGCTTCACCCCGTAGCCTCCCGAGACTGGTCGGCGGCGATGGCCTCCGCGGCGCGTCGGCCCGACGCCATCGCGCCATCGATCGATGCCTGGTCGACGTAGTCGCCGCATACGTAGACCCCGCTGCGGTGGCGAACGGGTCGTCGTGGGGGCTCGAGTGCACCGACGGGCTGCGCAGGCAGAGCCTCGCCGATCACGTAGTCCCGCACAGGAGTCCAGGCCCGGACTTGCGCTCCGAACCAAGTCTCGGCCTGCGCGAGGACGGCATCGCGCAGACGCTCTGGGTCGTTGGTCCCGCCGAGGCAGGTGACGCTGATCAGGTGCTTGTTCGGGGGAGCGACTTCGGGGCTGATCGCCGACGCGACGTGAAGGTTGTTGATCGGGCCGCCGGACGAGGCGTCGAGGTGGAGTGCCTTGCGGGTGCTCGGCGCTCGGTCGGCGGCGAAGTAGAAACAGCTGACTGCGCGCCAGGGAGGCACCTCGATGCCTCGCACGAGCCGCGCCGCAGACGTTGCCTCGGTGGCGACCACGACCGCGGAGGCCTCCAACCAGGGCCCGTCTTCAAGCCGGACACCATTCGAGCGAACCTCCGCAACGGCCGTTTCAACAGAAACCGAACCTGCAGGCAGGCCGGCGGCGAGCTGCAGCGGGATGCTGCCCATGCCTCGGGCAGGGATGGCTGCCTCGCCGGAAGAGAACATGCGGAACACGAACCGGAAGAAGCGCGCTGTCGTCTCCAGATTGGGCTCCAGAAAAACTCCGCCAAGGAACGGTCGGAAGAACTGCTCAATGAACCGCTCTGAGAACCCTCGTGACTGGAGGTACTCGAGGGTTGTGCGATCGTCGGACGAGAATGCGGCGTAGTCGTCGCCGCGCAGGACGTCGCGACGCAGGCGGAGAACCTCGATCTTGTCCCGCAGGGTTCCCGAGCGGGCGAACAGAGTCGGAAGCATCGACGCGGGGGCACGCAGCGGGTCCCCGATGGTTTCGAAGCGCTGGCCCGTCCACAGGACGGCGCCCGGTTCGAACGCGCGGAGGTCGAGCGCGTCCAGGTCCAGGTGCTGGGCGAGCGCGGGATAGCCGGTCAACAGGATCTGAAACCCGCGGTCGAGGCGGAACCCGTCGACTTCGTCGGTCTGGACTCGGCCGCCGACCGCACGGCCTCGCTCCAGCACGCGCACCGGGATGCCCTGTGCATGGAGGGTCCGCGCACAGCTCAGCCCCGAGAGTCCCGCTCCGACAATGACGACCGGCTTGCCCACCGGGCACGCCTAGCAGACCCCCAACCCTCCGCCATGGGATCGCCGCGGAGCCCCCGAAACCGCGCTCTTGGCGGCACCGGTTGCATGGCAGCGCGTCACACCGATCCGTGTGGTGCCTCGGCCGCACTGTTGCTTTTTCGCCACGCGGCTGCCGGTTGATGGCGGCGCAAAGGCTTGAAATCATGATCGGAATGGCATGTGCACTTCTGTCGTGCATGCGTGCGTGGTGGCAAGTGTTGGTGGCGGCGGCTGTGTTCCTCATTCCGCTGCAGAGTCGAGCGGGAGACCGGCTCAACGCCGCGCGGAAGGAAGCCGGCGCTTCCTCGCCAAGCCGTTCGAACTCGCGCTCGAGTTCGGCCGGAAGCTCAGGCTCCGATGGGTACTACGACGATGACGATGACGAGGGCCTTCTGTCCGCCATCGTTGGGGCGATCGCCAGCGGGAGTGGAGAGGATGACGAGCCAAGCTGTTGCACGGACAGCGTCATGGACGAGCGCCGCGGCTTCCTCCCGTATCCCTACGCTGCAGGCCGAGAAGGATACATGGTCCGTGCCGCGGAGGACTCGGAGGTCGACGACGACACTCGGCACGTCGTGATGCGCATCGGGGCTGAGGGGGCGTTCCTGTACGAGGACGTGTGGCGATCGTCGGCCCAACTTCGCGTGATGACCCCGCGGTTCTACGTACAAGGGCGATACGATCTGATGCTCGAGGGACCGACGGCGCGGTTGGATGGCGACGTCGAGATCGGGGGCAAGGTTCGCGACCGTCTGCACTTCGCCACCTTCGAACTCGGCCCGCAGTTCTCGCCGGGGGAGAGGCTGGCGGTGCGCTTCGGCCTGGTGGGAAACATCATGTTCGACGACCAGCGTTCCCTGCCCGAAGACCCCACAGTCACGCCCGGCCTGGGTGCGGCGGCCGCGTTCGACCTCTATCCCATCCGGCCACTGGTCGTCTCCGGGCGAGGCGCCATCATGCGGCTTGGCAACACCGTGTTCATGGAAGCCCGCGGCACGCTCGGTGTTTCAATCAACCGGGTCGAGGTCTTCGCTGGATACGACCACCGCATGGTCGGTGACGTCGCGTTGGGCGGTCCCGTCGTGGGTGCTGCGATTCGCTTCTAGAGCAGGAGTGTCTCGAGCTCGCCGTCGTCCTCGTCGTCCTCAGTCAGATGAAGGATGCCGACGATGTCGCCGGCTTGCACGAGCACCGGTAGGGCGAACAGGGGTTGGCGAGCTGCCGCATGCTGGGTCGCGATGAGGTCGAGGAATCGACGCAGGTCATCTTCATCCTGGGCGCCCGCGGTCACGTACGCGTGGCCGCGGCACGGAATCCCGACCACAAGCATGTCGGACTCGAGGCGGGACTCCAGAGCTCGCATGAAGGAGGGGTGAAGCACGGACTCGCTCGCGTAGTACGAGCCGTGAACATCGAGGACCGACAGCGTGTCGTAGCTCAGCAGGGTGAGGTCGAAGGTGAGCGCGGTCAGGCTCGAGCGTGCGGCGGCGCGAAGCTCGACAAGCCGAGCGGGGTCACGGGCAAAGAAGTCGAAGCTCTCGCCTCGGTCGACGCCATAAGCGACGTAGGGCAACTCGACCGACTCGCTCCAGCGCGTGGTGTCTCCGATCAATGGCTCACACTGTGCCGTGTCCGCGCCGGTCCACTGGGGCGGCTGCAGGCTGGGCAGGATGCGGCCAGGCGCTGTGATCTCGGTCATGGCGTGGGACGGATAGCGTAGCAACGCCTGCCGCGACGTGCGTACGCTGGTTGGATGGAGCGGCGGGGCCGAGGACGGGCAGGGGCGTGGCTCGCGTCCGTGTTGGCCCACGCCCTGCTCGCGCTGGGTCTTCTCGCGCTGCCCGCTCGCCCTCGACCCGAGCCGCGTCCGCACGCCGAGATGGTCGAGTTGGTGTGGTTGGGCGAGGTTCCTGGTCCGACGACGGATACCGCCGCAGCGGAGCGGCCTTCGAGTGCTCCGCGATCATCGGAACCCCCTGCAGGAGAGGATGCATCGCCGGCGCCCCTGCCATCCTCGCGAGGGGCCACGGCGAAGCCTCAATCCCGTCGCGGATCGCAGGCCCCCTCGCCGCCACCACAGAGCGCCGGCACGCCGGGAGGAGGCGGGCTGGCGCTGTCGGGACTGCGTGGGCAGGGCTCTGGCCGGAGCTCGGGTCCCGGGGCGGGTGTGCCGCCGGCATCGCTTGTCCACCCGCCGACACCGCCGCAGGGCTCCAATCCCAGCAGACCCGCGCTGGGGCCGGTCGCGCGCCTCACCGGTGACGACGAGCCTCGGTCGCTGGAAGCGGCCGGCTTCCGCAAGCGGAAGGACGGATCCTACAAGTTTGGCGGGATCAGCTCACCGTTTGTCGCCATCGTGCGTCCCGATGGTCGGGTCCGCTTCCGAGATCGGCTGGCCACTGTCAACGGCACGTCGGTGCGGACCAATCTGCTCCCTGCTCAGAAGCTCGCCGGCGAGCAGCAGTTCCGTGGGCTGAAGACGAAGATCTTGCGACAGACGGCGGAGCTTCGGATGCAGATGGCCCGCTCGTGGTCCAAGACGCAGATTCGCAGGCAGCTCGCGGCTCTGTCGGCGCAACTGAAGACCACCTGGGAGCGACCGAGTTGGACATTCGAGCGTCGCCGCAAGCAGCTCTTCCTTCTGTGGGACGAGTGTGAAGAACCCCTTGGGGACCCACGGGGGGATGGCGACGTGGAGGACACTTTGGATGAGGCTCGGACCGCCGCCGGAGCCAAGGCGAGGGCCATGATCGTTGGCTTCATTCGTGACGAGCTACCAGCAGGGTCCGGCGACGCGTATCCGGCCTCCGAACTCCGCGCGCTCAACCGAATTCGCACGAGCCGACAGCGCTTCGCACCCTACGCCGCACGATGATTCAGGCCGGCTCGAGCGTGATGTCGATCGCCGTGGCGCCGCGAACCTTCACCTCGACGGTGGCCGGGGCAAAACCCGGTGCGCTGGCCTCCAGCGTGTAGCGGCCAGGGCGGCTGACGAGGCGATCGAAGCGTCCGTCGCGAGCCCGGGCCGTCCATCGTTCACCGGCCTGCAGCTGGATCTCTTTGACGTGAACCGTGGCCTCGACCGGGGCGCCATCGGCAGTACGCACATGACCGGAGATCCGGGGGCCTGTCAGGACCCGGCCGAGCAGCGTTCGCCAAAGAGGCCGGGTGGCTTCGACGGCGCGGGCACGGACCTCGAGGGAGGGGTTGTGATGTGAGCCCTCGACGATGTACGCGGCCGTGCCAAAGCTGTGCATCAGCCAGTCTTGGTCGCTGCCGGAGACCGGGTAGCCGTTGGCCCGAACCTTGATGAAGCGCCCGTTGGGCTGTTCGAGCCCGGACTCCTCCATCTGCTTGGCGATGACCAACGGGACGTTGGGGTCCGGGGTCTGGGTGTCGCCCACCGTATACGGAACGAAGATCGCGTTGCCGACGGTGTGGAATGAAATCGAGGCTGCGAAGTGCTGTTGGTCGCCGAGCGACGCCATCGCCCAGGACTCGGGCTCCGAGAACGGGTGGGGTCCGCGGTAGTACTTGCTGCCGGTCACGCCATTGCTGCCCGGGGTCTTGCCCCAGCCAAACCCATAGTTCCGGTTGAGATCGATGCCCTCGAACGGGTCATGAAACCCGTCGAGGTTGGTGTCTCGTCCGTTCTTGCGGCTGGCGAAGCGGGACTCCTCGAGGAACATCCAGTTGCCGTCGGGGTTGACCATCGGCACGACCCAGATCTCCATGCCGTTCACCCATCGGGTGACCTCGCGGTCGCGGCCATACCCTTCGAGAATCTGCGCGGCCGCGTCGAGTGGGTACTCGACCGAGAGCAGCTCGCTGGCGTGGTGCGATCCGTTGAGCAGAACGCTGGGCTCCGACTCGGCGGTGGTCGGGTTGTCGGAGATCTTGAGCGCCCAGAGCGGGCGACCTTGGTGGGTGCGACCGAGCTCGACCAGCGTGCTGATGTCCGCGTACTTCTCCTGGTAGCCGCGGAGAATCGCCCCGACCATGTCCACATTCTTGTAGCTGAGGTCGAGCCTGAACCCGCGGCGTGTCGAGACGGGGCCTTTCGCCGCCTGGGCGCGGTAGTCGGGGTCGAAGGTTTTCCACGGAACGTTCGAGTCGGCGGCGAGGACCTCCACGCCCGCCCTCTTGATGCGCTCAAAGCCCACCGTGTCCGTGAATACGACGGCCTGGCGCGTGCCGTCGTCCGCGGTGAGCCGCGACTTCACATTCCGCCGGAGGTCACCGGGAAGATCGCGGACGGCGGCGTTCGGGATGAACACGAACCGGGTGTTGCCAAACGGCGTCGTCCCCGGGTCCGCGTCGAGGCCGTAGCGCTTGATGGACCCGTAGCGACCCGAGCCCTTGGCCTTCGGGGCCGGGGCACGGGTGTCCATCGCACTGAGCAGTCCGAACCGCATGGCTTCGGCTTTCTTGCCCGCACGAAAGCCAACCCGGCCGTCCGCGTAGGTTGTCTCGTGGACCGCGAGCGAGCCGAGTCGGTCGAGGGAATCGCCGTCGTAAACCGTCGCGATGATCTGGGGTCCGACCAGGTAGATGATGACCTCGAGACTGGCCGCACGCTGCACGCGAGGGATCTCGAGCGCCGGCCCGACCGGAAGCACGGTCCCGTTGTCCCAGCGCATGAGGCGGGCGCCATCGACGTCGAACGCGAGCTCGTAGCCCGACAGCTCGCGAAGGTCGGTGCCGGCCTGGGCTCGGAAGATGACGGAGGCATCGATGCGCTTGCCCGGGCTCAGCCGGGCGCGTACCAGGCCGTCGGCAACGTCCCGTGTGCCCTTCTTGACCAGCCAGAATCGGTTGCCCGTGCCTTCCTCGCTCCCGAGGTCGAGCTGCCCGTCGTGCTCCGCCCAGGGTCCGATGAGATCGGCGTCGCCCGCGACGGGACTCTGCTTGGGAAGCGCCCGCCCGTGCAGGACTCTCTCGCGGTCCGGGTCGAAGTCGGGAAATCCCGAGGCCGTTGCGATGCCGACCCACAACCAGCACAGCGCTGCGATCACGGCAGCGACGAGTCGGGGAGCACGCATGACCCCGTGATCATGACACGGATCACTCTGATCGTCGGCGAACGGGCCGTCGATGGAACCTTGGCAACCCAGGACCGTGCCGTTCGAATACGGTCCGGGTTCGGAGCATGACTGCTTGGTCGACGAGGCCCCGACTGGTCGGGGTGGCTGGCTCCATCGCGGCGCACGCGGTGGGTGCGGCGGTGTTGGGATGGTTGCCGGCCCCGGATCCGCCAACAAGACGGTCGTTGCCCGAACCCGTGGTCGTGGATCTCGTGTCGCTCGACCCGGCCCCCAGCGACTCGGACCGGTCGACCCCGGGCCGACAACACGCTCCAGCGCCACAGCTACAGCCCCAGCGGCGTCCGCACCCGGAGTCGAGACTTTCCCCGAAGCCGAAGCCGGCCCGTCGCTCGAGGCGCCCCGGCACCGCGGACCCGCAAGACGGGGACTCGGGGGCATCACAGCTGGCACCGCGGTCGAGCAGGGGCGGGCTCAGCTTGAACGCTGTCTCTTATACACATCTGACGCTGCCG